>JBJEYH010000206.1:0-4156 GCA_051886675.1 Aristaeellaceae bacterium | reverse complement strand
CCGCACCCGGCTCGCGATTGGGTTGGTCGCCTTCGGTCGAGCTGAACACGCGTGGATGTCTCGTGCGGTCTGCGCGGAGGCACGGCGCGCGACAGGCGGCGGGCAGTGCCCGCACCCGGCTCGCGATTGGGTTGGTCGCCTTCGGTCGGGCTGAACACGCGTGGATGTCTCTGCGGCCGGCGCGAAGGCACGGCGCGACGCGGTCGGGTAAGGCTCTCCCCATCCGTCTCGGCTTTCGCCGCGACACCTGCGGGCGGGCAGTGCCCGCACCCGGCTCGCGATTCGGTTGTGCGCCTTCGGTCAGGCTGAACACGCGTGGATGTCTCGTGCGGCCGGCGCGAAGGCACGGCGCGCGACGGGTGCGCCGCGCTTGCGGGGGAGCAGGAGGCAGCATCGTCCTGCGGAGGGCGGGACAGCCATGGCGCATATCCGGCCCGGCTGCCCGGTCAGCTGTTGGTTCTTCCCCTCGCGTGGGCAAGAACGCCTCCATGGCCGCGCCGCGGGCCGGAAAACCGACGCCCCCGCAGGCGGCGAACATTATATCACGCGACATATTTCCGACAAAAATCGTCTTCATTCGCTTGCACAGCGTTCTGGTTCCTGCTACAATAGGAAGTGACCAACAGAGCAAATGAGGACAATGTGTATGACCATAGCATCCCGTATCAAGGCCTTCTTCAGTGTGCAGGACATGACCCAGGGCAGCCCCATGCGCGGGCTGGTCAAGTTTTCTGTGCCGCTGCTCATCGGCAACCTGGCCCAGCAGCTGTACAACACGGTGGATTCCATCGTCGTGGGCAGGTACATCGGCGATACCGCCCTGGCCGCCGTGGGTACCGCCGGGCCGATCCTGAACCTGCTGCTGGTGCTGTTCATGGGCATCTCCACCGGCGCGAGCATCCTGTCCGCCCAGTACTTCGGCGCCAAGGATCGCCCCACCCTCAACAAGGTGGTGGGCAGCGCCATCACCCTGACCCTGGCCGCCGGTCTGCTGATGACCCTGGTGGGCTACGTGGCCTCGCCGGCGCTCATCGCCATGGTGAAGCCGCCGGAATCCGTGTCCTCCGGCGCCACAACCTATCTGCAGATCATCTTCCTGGGCATCATGGGCTGCGCGCTGTACAACATTATCTCCGGCATCCTGCGGGGCCTGGGCGACAGCGTATTCCCGCTGTTCTTCCTGATCATCGCCAGCCTGCTGAACATCGTGCTGGACATCCTCTTCGTGGCGAACTTCCGCATGGGCGTGGCGGGCGTGGCCTGGGCCACCATCATCGCGCAGGCGGTGTCGGGGCTGCTGTGCCTGGTGCGCCTGTGCACCATGCGGGATGTGGTCGACGTGAACCTGCGCACCCTCGTGCCGGACGCCCATCTGACCCGGAAGCTGTGCATGCTGGGCCTTCCCGCGGGCGTCACGCAGGCGATCTTCTCCATGTCCGCCATCGTGGTGCAGAGCCTGACCAACTCCATGGGCGAAACGGTCATGGCCGCTTCCACCGCCGTCATGCGCGTGGACGGCTTCGCCATGATGCCCAACTTCACCTTCGGCGTGGCGGCCACCACCTACGCCGGGCAGAACATCGGCGCCCGCAAGGCTGACAGGCTGCACAAGGGCGTGCGGGAGCTGCTGAAGCTGGGCCTGGGCTCCTCCATTGTGATGGTGACGTGCATCCTGCTCTTCGGCCATCAGCTGATGGCGCTGTTCACCTCCACGCCCTCCACGCTGGAGATCGGCATCCGCGCGCTGCGGTGGCTGGCGCTGGGGTACATCTGCTTCTCGGTGACGCAGGTGCTGCAGGGCTACATGCGCGGCGCGGGCGAAACCATGCTGCCCATGTGGATTTCCATCATCAACACCGTGCTCCTGCGCATGCCCCTGGCCTACCTGCTGGCCTTCCTGACCCGCTCCGAAGCCTTCCCCAACGGTCACCCGGACGCGCTGTTCAGCAGCCTGCTGATCACCTGGATCACGGGCATGCTCATGTCGCTGTTCGTCTACCTGAAGGGCTGGTGGAAGCGCCGCCTCCCCGAGGAGCTGCGCCAGGCCCTGTAACCCGATCCGCCGCTGCCATGCCGTCCGGCCGCCTGTGCCGGACGGTTTTTCTGTCCCCGCACCGGCCCCCTACCCCTTGACAGCCGGGGCGGCTTCGCCGTATCATAATGGCAAATCTCTTTCCGTGAGAAAGGTGCGATTGTTCATGACCCTCGAACAGGCCGTTGCCAAGCTGAACGAATACCAGACCGCCGCCAGCGCCTACAACCATGCCATCAGCGTGCTGTATACCGACGGCGATACCGCCGCGCCCGCTGAATCCTACAGGGGCCGCGGCCGGACGATGGGCTATCTGTCCGGCGTCACCTACAGGCTGCTGGTCAACGACGAAACCCCCGAAATCTGCCAGACCATCCTGGACAGCCGCGATCAGGTCAGCGACATTGTTGCCCGGCAGGCCGAGCTGCTCAAGGAGGAGTACGAGGACATGACCCGTATCCCTCTGGAGGAGTTCACCGCCTACCAGCAGCTGCAGACCGAGGCCGCCGCCATCTGGCATCAGGCCAAGGAAACCAATGATTATCCCCTCTTCGCCCCCTACCTGGAGAAGCTCATCGACTACAACCGCCGCTTCGCCGCCTGCAAGAACGACAGGAAGCCCGCCTACGACGTGATGCTGGACAGCTACGAAAAGGGCGCGTCCATGGCGACGCTGGATCCTTTCTTCGCGACCCTCCGGGAGCGGCTGACCCCCGTGATCCTGGCCGTGGCGGAAAAGCCCGCCCCCCGCACGGACTTCCTGAAGCAGCGCTTCCCGGTGCATATCCAGCGGGAGCTTTCCGACCGGCTGATGGCCATGCTGGGCGTCGACCGCCGCCGCTGCTCCATCACCGAGACGGAGCATCCCTTCACCTCCGGCGCCAACAAGTGGGACGTGCGCATCACCACCCATTATTTTGCGGATGATCTGCTCTCCAGCATGTACAGCGTCATCCACGAGAGCGGCCACGCCCTGTACGAGCTGGGCACGGCGGACGAATTGCAGTTCACGGGTCTGGACACCGGCGCCACCATGGGCCTGCACGAGAGCCAGAGCCGCTTCTACGAGAACCTGATCGGCCGCAGCCTGCCCTTCTGCAAGGCGGTGCTGCCGGTGATGCAGGAGCTGTTCCCCGAGCAGCTGAAGGGCGTGACCCCCGAGATGCTCTTCGCCGCGGTGAACAAGGCCCAGCCCTCCCTGATCCGCACGGAGTCCGACGAGCTGACCTATCCCATGCACATCATGATCCGCTATGAGATCGAGAAGCTGATGATGAACGGCGACGTGAAGGTGGACGAGCTGCCCGGGCTGTGGAACCGCATGTACAAGGAATACCTGGGCGTGGACGTGCCGGATGACCGCCGGGGCGTGCTGCAGGACACCCACTGGTCCGGCGGGATGTTCGGCTACTTCCCCTCCTACGCCCTGGGCAGCGCCTACGGCGTGCAGATGCTCGCCGCCATGGAGAAGGACGTGGACGTGTGGGCCGCGGCGGAAAAGGGCGATCTGACCCCCATCACCGCCTGGCTGGGCGAGCATCTCCACCGCTACGGCCGGCTCCTCACTCCGGACAGGCTGCTCATGAACGCCATGGGCGAGCCCTTCGACCCCACCCGCTACACCGACTATCTGACGCGCAAGTTCACCGGCCTGTACGGCCTGTAATCCCCGGGAGAAGGAGGCGCCACCATGACGCTGCAGTCCATCATTGATCAGAGCCGGCGCATTGTGTTCTTCGGCGGCGCGGGCGTGTCCACCGAGTCGGGCATCCCCGACTTCCGCAGCGTGGACGGCCTGTACCATCAGCAGTACGACGTGCCGCCGGAAACCATCCTGTCCCACACCTACTTCATGCGCAACCCGGAGGGCTTCTTCCGCTTCTACCGGCAGAAGATGCTTCCCCTGGATGCCAAACCCAACGCCGCGCACCTGAAGCTGGCGGAGCTGGAGCGGGTGGGCAGGCTCAGCTGCGTGGTGACGCAGAACATCGACGGCCTGCACCAGCGGGCCGGGAGCCGCAACGTGCAGGAGCTGCACGGGAGCATCCACCGCAACTACTGCATGAAGTGCCGCAAATTCTACCCGCCCGAGGCCATCCGGGACGATCCCCGGCCGGTGCCCCT
>JBJEYH010000205.1:0-4179 GCA_051886675.1 Aristaeellaceae bacterium | reverse complement strand
CCCGCCAGGCCGCGTCCTCCGGCAGACCCTCGCGGATGGCCAGACCCGCGCACAGCGGCAGATAGTACAGCGGAATCACCGGCGCATCGGTGATGATGCAGATCTCCATCCCCGCGTTGTACAGAATGCCCGGCGTGGCGAAGGACTTCTCCGCCAGCTCGATCTTCGACTTGCTGCCCAGGGAGGGGCCTACCAGCAGCGGCTTGCCCGCCCGCTTCAGCTCCTCCACGATCAGATGCCCCTCCGTCACATGATCCAGGGTGATGTCCACGTCGAACTCCCGGGCGATGCGCAGGGCGGTGAGAATGTCATAGGCCTTGTGGGCGTGGGCCTTCAGGGGGATCTCCTTGCGGATCACCGGCAGCATGGCCTCCAGCTGGGGGTCGAAGGGCCGGGTCCTGGCGGGATCCTTTTCCGCGGCGGCAATGTCCTCGGCGTACTTCTTCGTCCTGGCCAGCAGCTGCCGCAGAAGGCTCGCCACTCCCATGCGGGTGTAGGGCTCCTTGCGGCCGTTCTGCCCGTAGGCCCCCTTGGGATTCTCGCCAAAGGCGATCTTCATGGCCACGGGATCCCTGATGATCATATCGTCCACGCAGCGGCCGTGGAGCTTCAGCGCCGCGAAGGTGCCGCCCACCACGTTGGCCGAGCCCGGGCCGATGACCGCCGTGGTCACGCCGCCCTTCAGCGCGTTGGCGAAGCCCTCGTCCATGGGGTTGATGCCGTCGATGCCCCGGATGGTGGGCGTCACGGGATTGGAGTACTCGTTGGTATCGTTGCCCTCCCAGCGCTGGGCCTCCTCGTGGATGCCCAGATGGGTGTGCGCGTCGATCAGGCCGGGGGTGACCATGCAGCCCGCGGCATCGTAGACGGGGCAGTCCGCGGGCGCGCCGACGGCTTCGCCCACCGCCAGGATCTTCCCCTGGTCGATGAGCACCTGGCCGCAGGGAATGTCCGCGCCGGTGATGGGCTTGACGTAGCCGTTCTTGATCAGAAGCATGGGGGTAACTCCTTTCTCTCGCATCAGGAACCCGCCTCCGGAAAGGCGGGCGGATACCGGGGACAGGCATTTACCGGGTCATGTAGCTTTCATCGCCGATGTGCTTGAGCTCGTAGGGCGTGGCCTGATAGACGAAGTAGTTCAGCCAGTTGGAATACAGAAGGTTCGCGCCCGAGCGCCAGGTGCACAGGGGCTGGCGGGTATCGTCATCGTCGGGGAAGTAGTTCTCGGGCACCCTGGGGTTCAGCCCCGCCCGCTTGTCCCGCAGGTATTCGCTGAGCAGGGTGTCCGCGTCGTACTCGCTGTGGCCGGTGATGAACACCTGCCGCCCCCCGTGGGTGGACACCGCGTAGACGCCCGCCACGTCGCTCTCGGCGAGGATCTTCAGCCGCGGCTCGTTCAGGATGGCCTGACGGTCCACCGTGGTGTAGCGGGAATGGGGCACCATGAAGGTATCGTCGAAGCCCCTGAAGAGAATGCTGCCCTTGTGGGTCACCCGGTGGCGGTACACGCCGGAGAGCTTCTCGGGCAGGGGCTTCTTTTCGATGCCGTAATGGTAGTACAGCCCCGCCTGCGCCCCCCAGCAGATGTGGAAGGTGCTGGTGACGTGGGTCTTGCTCCACTCGAAGATTTCGCACAGCTCCTGCCAGTACTCCACCTCCTCGAAGGGCAGGCGTTCCACCGGCGCGCCGGTGATCACCATGCCGTCGAAGGTCTGGTTCTTCACCTGCTCAAAGGTCTTGTAGAAGGTCAGCATGTGCTCCTGGGAAATGTTGCGGCTCACATGGCTGGATACCATCAGCAGCTCCATCTCCACCTGCAGGGGCGTGTTGCCCAGCAGACGCGCCAGCTGCGTTTCCGTGGCGATCTTGGTGGGCATCAGGTTCAGCATGAGTATCCGCAGCGGGCGGATGTCCTGGCTGACGGCCCGCTCGTGGGTGATAACGAAGATATTCTCGCTCTTGAGCGTATCCGCCGCGGGCAGATAGCTGGGAATCTTGATCGGCATAGCTTCACCTCAGTGTGCGTCAAAGCGTTATTGCCTTTATACCATCGCTTCGCGCGTTTGTCAAGTTACGACAGAATCCGCCGGGCGATCTCCACCGAGGCCCTTGCGTCCCGGGCGTAGATGGCGCCGATGCTCCCGGCGTAGTCCTCGGTCACCACCGCGCCGCCCACCATCACCCGGGGCGGCTCGGGCAGCTTTTGCAGGAGACGCACGGTCTTTTCCATGGCGGGCAGGGTGGTGGTCATCAGCGCGGACAGCCCCACCAGGCGGATATGCTCCCTCCGGGCCGTATCGGCGATGGTCTCCGGCGGCACGTCGCGGCCCAGGTCCGTCACCTCGTAGCCGTAGTTCTCCAGCACCGTGCGCACGATGTTCTTGCCGATGTCGTGGATGTCCCCCTGCACCGTGGCGATGACGATGCGGCCCTTCTTCACCGGCTCGCCGCCCTTGTCGGCCAGGCTCCGGCGGATCACCTCGAACACGCTCTGCGCCGCCTGGGCCGCCGAGAGCAGCTGGGGCAGGAACGCCGCCCCCCGCTCGTAGTCCGCGCCCACCCTGTCCAGGGCGGGAATCAGGCACTCCTCCACCAGCGAAAGCTCGCTGCGCTCGGCAAGCGCCGCCTTCGCCAGCCGGGCCGCGTCCGCCTTCAGCCCCCGCTGGATCGCCTCACTGAGGGTCATTTCCGACGCGGGCGAGGCCTTCGCCGCCGCAGGCGAGGCCTGGGCAAAGCGCTCCACATACCCCCGGCAGGCGGGATCCTCCCCGCTCAGCGCCCGGAAGGCCGCCACCGCGTCCATGATTTCCTTCTGATTCGGGTTGACGATGGGCAGCGTCAGCCCCGCCTCCAGCGCCCGCAAAAGGAACGCCGTGGTGATCAGCAGCCTGTTGGGCAGGCCGAAGCTGATGTTGCTCACCCCCAGGACGGTGTTCAGCCCCAGCTCCCGCCGCACCGTGCGCACCGCCGAGAGCGTCTCCTCCGCCTGCTCCTGCTGGGCGGAGACCGTCAGCGTCAGGCAGTCGATCCACACGTCCTCCCGGGGGATGCCGCAGGCCTCCGCCGCAGCCACAATCCGCCGGGCGATGGCCACCCGCTCCGCCGCCGTGGCAGGCAGGCCCTTCTCATCCAGGGTCAGGCCCACCACCGCCGCGCCGTACTTCTTCACCAGCGGCAGCACCGCCGCAAGGGACTCCTCCTTGCCGCTCACGGAGTTCACCGCCGCCTTGCCGTTGTACACCCGCAGCCCCGCCTCCAGCGCCTCCGGGTCGGAGGAATCCAGCTGCAGCGGCAGATCCACCGCCGCCTGCAGCCGCTTGATCACCCGGGGCAGCATGGTCTTCTCGTCCACCCCCGGATAGCCCACGTTCACGTCCAGGATCTCCGCGCCCGCGTCCTGCTGCTGCACCGCCACGTCCACGATGTAGTCCAGGTCGTTCTCCAGCAGCGCCTGCTGGAAGCGCTTCTTGCCGGTGGGGTTGATGCGCTCGCCGATGACCCGCACGCCATTCAGCCGAAGGGGCGTGGTGGGCGTGCAGACGAAGCTCGCCGCGTCGTAGTGGCGCTGTCCGGGCTTCATGCCCCGCACGGCCTCCCGGAGCGCCCGGATGTAGTCGGGATCCGTGCCGCAGCAGCCGCCCACCAGGCTGGCGCCCGCTTCCACCAGCGCCGTCATGCTCCGGGCGAAATCCTCCGCCGACAGGTCGTAGTGGCCGTCCACCGGATCCGGCAGGCCCGCGTTGGGCTTGGCGATCACCGGCAGGCGGGTGGCGGCGCACATCTCCCGCACCATGGGCAGCAGCTGCACCGGCCCCAGCGAGCAGTTCACGCCCACCGCGTCCGCCCCCAGGCCCTCCAGCGTCCGGGCCATGGAGGCCACCGTGCAGCCCGTAAAGGTGCGGCCCCGCTCCTCAAAGCTCATGGTCACCAGGGCCGGCAGGCGGGTGTTCTCCTTCACCGCCAGCAGCGCGGCCTTGGCCTCGTACAGGTCGGTCATGGTCTCGATGGCCACCAGATCGGCCCCCGCCTTCTCGCCCGCCACGGCGATCTCCCGGAAGATGTCCACCGCCTCCTCGAAGGCCAGCGAGCCCATGGGCTCCAGCAGCGTCCCGATGGGCCCCAGATCCAGCCCCACCAGGCAATCCGTGCCCTCCGCGGCCCTTTTCGCGGCGGCGACGG
>JBJEYH010000204.1:0-19086 GCA_051886675.1 Aristaeellaceae bacterium | reverse complement strand
GGGCCGTTGCGCTGCTTCTGCACGATGATCTCGCCCACGTTCTTCTCCTCGCACTCGGGATCGTAGTAGCCCTCGCGATGGATGAACATGACCACGTCGGCATCCTGCTCGATGGAGCCGGAGTCGCGCAGGTCGGACAGGGCGGGACGCTTGTTGTCGCGGGTGGTGGAGGCGCGGGACAGCTGGGCACACGCCAGCAGCGGCACCTTCAGCTCCAGCGCGATGGCCTTCAGCGACCGGCTGATCTCGCTGACCTCCAGCTGACGGTTCTCGCTCTTGCCGTCGGCGCGCATCAGGCCCAGGTAGTCCAGCACGATCAGGTCGAGGCCCTTGTCCATCATCAGCCGGCGGCAGCGGGAGCGCAGCTGGGAGGGCGTGATGCCCGCGGTATCGTCGATGTACAGGGGCGCGTTGGCCATGGGGCCGATGGAGCGGGCCAGGCGCATCCAGTCGTCGCTGTCCAATCTTCCCTGGCGCACCCGCTGCATATCCACCCGCGCGTCGGAGCACAGCAGGCGCAGGGCGATCTGCTCCCGGGGCATTTCCAGGGAGAACACCGCCACGGACTTTCCCGCGTGCAGGCAGGCATGGCCGGCGATGTTCATGGCCAGGGAGGTTTTGCCCATGGAGGGGCGCGCGCCCAGGATGATCAGCTCGCCCCCGTGCAGGCCCGTGAGCATGTTGTCCAGGGCCGTGAACCCCGTGGGCACGCCGGACACCCGGCCCTTGAGCTTGGCCAGCTCCTCGATGTTGGCGTAGGTGTTGTACAAAACGTCCTTGACGTGCACCAGCGTATCGCCGCCGCCCCGGTTCATCACGATGTCGAAGATGGCCTTCTCGGCGTGATTGAGGGTATCGGGCAGGGGATTCTGCTGGCTGTAGCATTCCTGGCTGATTTCCTGGGAGGCCTGGATCAGCCTGCGCAGGGTGCTTTTCTCGCTGACCAGGGCGATGTACGCCTTGACGTTGGCGGTGGTGGGCACGTACTGGCTCAGCTCGATGAGGTAGGCCGTACCGCCCACGCCCTCCAGGGTGCCGCGCCGGGACAGCTCCGTATCCACGGTGATGATGTCCACCGGGCTCTGCTCCATGTGCAGCTTGCGCATGGCGTCGTAGATCTCCCGGTGCTGGGGCTGGTAGAAGTCATCGCCCTGCAGACGCTCACAGGCCTGCTCCACGGCGTTGGCATCCTGGAGCATCGCGCCCAGGACCGACCGCTCTGCCTCCACGCTGTTGGGCGGCGTCACGCCGCGCAGCTCGGGACGGGATTCCATGCGCTCACCTCGCTTGCACTCCGTGGTGCTTCAGTATGTCATTTCTGGGAAACGCCGGCGGATGCGCGGCCCGGGCCTTCCTGGGAAGATGGCCGGGTGCAGCGGGGTCGGATGAGGTCGCTTCCTCCGGGATGCGCCTGCTCCGGCGGATAGGATCGCTTCCTCCGGGATGCGCCTGCTCCGGCGGATAGGGCCGCTTCCCTTCCTGTGCGCGGAGCCTGCCGTTTCCGGCGCGGGCGAACTGCGTCGCCTGCTTGGAAACTCCGGCTTCTTTGCGTTCCCTTTTTGATTTTTCTTTGTGTTGCGCCTGGGCTGCCGCCCAGACCTGCCTGGGGCCCCGCCCCAAACCCCGCAAGGGGCATCGCCCCTTGACCCGTTTCCGCTGGCGCGTTCCCTTGATGGTGCGCTTATTTGGCGGCTACGGGCTCGACGTGCACGCGCATGGTCGTGGTCACGCCGCTGTACAGCCATACGCCGATCTCCACGTCGCCCACCGTGCGGATGGGGTCGGACAGCTCGATCTTCCGCTTGTCCACCTGGATGCCGTGCTGCTTCTCCAGCTCCGCGGCAATCTCCGCCGTGGTGATGGAGCCGTACAGCCGGCCCGCCGCGCCGCACTTCACCGTCATGTTGATGACCTTGCCCTTCAGCGCCTTGGCCTTCTCCTCGGCGGCAGCGCGGCGCTCAGCCTCGCGGGCAGCCTCGGCGGCGCGCTTCTTCTGGATTTCCTTCATCGCGCCGGGGGTGGCTTCCACCGCCAGCTTCTTGGGGAAAAGGAAATTGCGCGCATAGCCGTCGGACACGTTGACGATCTCGTCCTTCTTGCCCTTCTCCTTCACGTCGGCCAAAAGAATAACCTTCATGCTTGTGATCCTCCTTATATTTCAGTATCTTCTTCGCGTAATCCGCGGGGGTCGGCCAGCTGATCCACCGCGCCCAGCAGTACCAGCACCATCGTCGCCATGGGCAGCATGGACAGCGCCAGCATGCAGATCAGCAGCCCCGCGCCCGGAGGCAGCTGCCCCCGGCGCAGCCACCACAGCGCCAGGCAGAACCCCTGCGCGCCGTACAGCAGGTAGAAGGCCGTCATGCTCATGGCGCCGGCCTGATACACCGCCAGGCTCCCCGTCAGATACCTCACCAGCCCGAACAATGCCAGCAGCATCGCCCCCACGGCGTATTCCCGGGGGATGTACCAGCCCGTCATGGACGGCAGCTGCGCATCCATGCCCCGCCTGCGCCGGATGGCCTCCGGCACCCGGGCCGTCAGCGCCGCCACGGCCCCCAGGTATACCACCGCCGCGGAGGGCAGCAGCTCCCGCAGGGCGTAGTCGAGGGTGGTGCGCAGGCTGTTCAGCAGCTCGGTCTGCACATTGGCCAGCATCACCGTCCGCCCGAAAAGCTGGAAGGCCGGCGTCTTTTCCATGGCACCTGTCAGCCGGGCGTAGCCCAGCTTCAGCGCCGTCAGCAGGATGTCGGCCGCGTCCTCCCGCCCGGCGATCCAGGCCGTGACGTCCTCCGCCAGACCCAGGCACAGCGTCCCGCCGTAGTGCAGCCGCAGCAGCGTCAGCCCCGCGCCCGTCATGGCGGCCGATACCGCCGTCCAGGCCACGGTGCGCCGCAGGGGCGTCTCCAGCCGGGGCAGCAGCGCCATCGCCGCAGCCGCCAGCGCCCACGCGCCGCCCAGCATCGCCAGCTGCGCCGGCGCGCCCGCCAGATAGCCCGCCACCCCCGTCACCGCGGCGGCAGCGGCGGCCAGAAATGGCCGTTCTCCGGCCCGGCAGCACTCCGCCAGCACCGGCGTCAGAAACACCGCTCCTGTCAGCCACGGCGATACAAAGGGCAGCGCCGCTGCCGCCAGCAGGATCAGTGCGTCCGCGATCCCCGGTCTGGCTACAGCCCTGGGCATGCCCTCACCTCCATGTTGACAAACCGATTCATGTTATTGTATAGCAAAACGCCGCAAATTGCAAGCGGCGGCCCTCATCACGCAAAAAAGCGGCCGTAGCCGCTTCACACTGCCCTGCATGTCTGCCCCCGCCATCCGCCCGGCGGATTCCCCCGGCGTCTCCCGGGCAGCCGCCGGAATCACGCCCGGCCCTGCCCCTTCCGCGGCCCGGCTTCCGCCCCGGCAGCGCGGCCGGAGCTCCCGGCGCCCCGCGGCGCGTCACCGCCGGTTCAGGTAATCCGCGCGGCTCATGTCGTCCTTGTATTCCGTGAGGATCATGTATTCGTACCACGCAGCCTTGCCGCCGTGATCCCGCTCGTCCTCATGGACGATGAATTCATACCGCCGCCGGTCCCGCAGCTTCGGCGCGTCCACCCCCACCGCCTGCGCCAGGGCGAACAGCCGGTCATCCTCCACGGGATCGAAGCCGTGCTTCTCAAAGGTGAAGCGGTAGACCTTCCCGGCGGGCTTGTAGGTGCGCACGCGCAGCTCCTCCCGGCGGATGGCCACGCTCTCCACGTGCATCTGCTCCAGCTGCAGGATCAGCGGATACAGATGGGCGTACAGGTCGGACTGCCGCAGATAGCCGATCATCCGCTTCTGCCGCGTCCGCTCCCGCTTCTCCCGCAGCATCAGCCACAGCCCCACCGCCATCGCCAGCGCCGCAGCGATCCATATCGCCTGCATCCGCCCCGCCACCTTTCTGCCGCTCCATCATAGCAGGGGGGCGGCGGCTTTGTCAAGGGAATACACGTTCCATGGCCGCGGCGGCTCCCCGCGCGGCAAAAGGCGCGCAGACCGCTGCCTGCGCGCCTTCCCCGATGGCTGCGTCCCGCTCACCCGCCGCAGGGATGCCCCGCGCCGTCCCGGCTGTGGCTGTTGAGCGCCGGATCCTTCATGCACAGATGCACCGCCGCTGTGGTGAAGGTCTTCGGCAGGGCGAGGATGTTCGGGTTCTCCCCGACGTACTTGCGCTTCGCGTCCGCCAGCGCCTCCTCGAAGGTCGCGCGGGTTTTCAGCCCCATGCTCCGGGCGATGCCCGGCTCCCGCGCCCCCACGATGTAGATCGCGCTGGTATGCTCCTCCGCCAGATGCCCGCAGCTCATCATGCTGAAGCCGTGGAAGGGATGGAACGCGTTGGCGAAGCGGTACCTGCGGATGTAATCCTCCCTGGTGGCGAAGTATTCGCCGTAGCGGTTCATGTCCGGGAGGACGTTCATGGCATCATGCTGGAACATTTCGTACAGCTCCCGCAGATAGGGCCACCGCTCGTCGTGGAACCAGCCGTCGCAGATGCTGGAGACGATGAACACGCACCGGTCGCTGAGCACCCGCTTGTGGCGGATCACCTGCGCCGAAAGCGCCTGCATCATCTGGATGGGATTGGTGCCCATGCCCGCGCCGTAGTGGAAGTTCGTGGGCATGCCGAACACCACCACGTCGTACTTCTTCTCCGCCCAGTGGACGTAGGTGCGCCTGTCAGCGGTCCGCCAGCTGACGGGCTGCATTTCCTTCGCCCAGCCGCTGTTGATCTCGATCTGCCGGGAGCGGGTGTCCAGCACCGCGTCGCAGCAGAAGAACCTCTTGCCCATTTTTTCTTCCATCAGCATGCCCTGCCGGTCGAACTTGTCCCGCATCAGGCTGGTGGTGGATACCGGCACGAAGTCCGGCCGGTGCATCACCTGGGGCACATGGTGCGCCGCGATGCTCCGCCAGTGGCTGATGCCCGTGGCGCAATGCTTGTAGCCGCCGGAATATCCGCCGTAGGGGTTCCCCTGGGTGTGGCCGATGAGAATCGCCACGTCCGCCTCGTAGACGTAGCGGTTCATCAGCACGTGATCGCCCTGGTCGGTGAAGCCCAGATCCACCATGTGCTCGGGATCCTCGCTGTCGTGGCTGGTGATCTGCCCGGTGGGATAGAATTCGTCGAACAGATCGCCCAGCATGGTTTTCATCTCCGGCACCGTGGCCCGGGGATGCAGCCCGTTGGAAAACAGCAGCAGGATGTTCTCCTTGCGGATGCCCGCGCTGTACAGCTCGTCCAGGCACGCCCGGATGGATACCTTGCGGTGGCTGGTGGGCTGGTTGCCCCCCTTGACGATGTCCGGAATGACGATCACCGCCGTCCGCTTGCCCCGGGCCAGCTCCCGCAGGGGCTCCATGCCGATGGGATGCCGGATGCTCTCCAGGGTGGCCTGGTAGAGGCTGTCCCAGTCCTGGGGCAGGCAGGGCGGATCGGGCACGGTTTCCCCGGGGATAAACACGTCCGTGCTGTCGGGCAGCTCGGCGCTCATCAGACCCTGGCCGTATTCGAACTCAAGCTTCATCCTGCATTCCCTCCTTGCCCAGATACCGGCGGATAATGTCCAGGTACTCCTCCGGATAGAAGCCGATCTCGCCCTGGAAGCGGGTCAGCGCGATCAGCCCGCCGTCGATGTCGGCGATGGAGGCCAGCATGGCGGCGTTGTCCTGCTTCAGGCCCCCGCCGTACACCACGTCCATGCCGCCGGTGCGCGCCTTGATGAACCGGGCGATCTTCTCGATACAGGGCTTGTCCGCCGGGGTTTTGCCCGGCCCGATGGACCAGACCGGCTCGTAGCCGATGACCACCCTGCTCCTGTCCACCCCCGCAAGGCCCGTGTCCAGCTGCGCGCCCAGCACCTCCTGCCAGCGGGCCTGCTCCTCGCTCCTCTCGCCGATGCAGTACAGAACCGTCAGCCCCGCCGCCTGGGCGGCCAGGATCTCCCGGTTCAGCAGCCGGTTGACCGCCGCTGCCGCCGACTCGCCCGTCACGCCGGCCTCCGCCAGCACGCCCAGCTTGTCGCCGCGCTCCTCGCAGTGGCCGATCAGCGTGCTTTCGCAGCCCATCTCCCGCACGGCGTTGGCGGTGCGGCTGGTGGTGAAGGCGCCAAAGCTCCCGCCCGGCGCGGTATCCTGCCGGTAGACCCCCTGGCTCCCCAGACGCACAGGGCTTCCGGGGGTGCGGGCCGCCGCCGCCCCCAGCAGATGCGCCTCGGGCAGATACATGACGTACTCCGCCTCCGGCCACCGGCGCAGCTGCGCCTCCACGCCGCGCACAATCGCGCTCCCCCACGCCGCCATGGGCGCAAGACGGTTCACCCCGCCCCGCGCGGGCGATATGTCAAACCGCTTCAGGTTCAGATAAATGTGCTTCATTCAGATGCCCTCCCGGCGGTAGCGTTCCGCCATGTCCTCCAGCGTCGCCATCGGGATCCGCGACGCCTTGCCCACGCTGCCGAATTCCACAATCAGCGTGCCGACGACCTCCTTCACGCCCCGCTCGATGCAATCGCACAGGTCGCGGACGTCGTCGTCCGGCACATCGCCGAACATCACCGTGTTCATCACCGGCGGCAGGAAGACCCGGGGATCGAACTGCTCCGGCCGGCTCTCCAGCAGCGCGTACACCCCGCCGATGGACGGGCTCCGGCGCAGATCCGGCCGCCGGGCGAAGAGCTCCTTCATGTTGCGGGTGACGGCCAGGCGGATGTCCGTATCCACGTTGATCTTGCCGATGCCGCAGGGAATGGCGGCCTTCAGCTCGCTCAGGGCGATGCCATCGGTGTTCCGCAGCCTGCCGCCCAGGGCGTTGATGTCCTCCACAATATAGGACGGCACCGTGGATGACCCATGGCTGACCAGCACGCCGAAGATATGCTCATGGAGCAGGCATTCCCGGATGGCCACAGCGATCTCCCGCCGGAGCCTGACGTTTTTGCCCTTGCTGGCCCCGTGCATGGTGCCGTAGCTGATGGCCAGGCAGTCCACCTTCGTCTTTTTGAAAAAGTCCACGGCGGCCATGGGGTTGGTGTAGGTGGAGGTCTCGCTGAACACATGATCCTCCACCCCCGCCAGCACGCCCAGCTCGCCCTCCACCGTCACGCCCCGCGCGTGGGCGAAGCGCACAACCTCCCGGGTGAGCTCCACATTCTGCTCATAGGGCAGGGCGCTGCCGTCGATCATCACGGAGGTGTAGCCCCCCTCGATGGCCGCCCTGACGCTGTCCATATCGCGCCCGTGATCCAGGTGCAGGGCGATGGGAATCGGGCTGTCCTCCCCGTAGCGGCGCACCGCGTCGCCGATGTTGCGCGCGCCGCGGATCTTGTCCTGCGTGGTGCCGTGGACAAAGTCCGTGCAGCCCCCCATGAAGGCGTTGGCCAGATCCGCGCCCTGGAGAATGGCGGGGCTGCGGAACATCTCATGCACCTCGATCACGGCTTTGGCCTGGCACACGGCGTTGACGTTGAACGCCCCCTGGGCATAGCCCAGACGCTGCGTCGCCTCCAGAAGCGGCCGGAGGGGAATCAGAGCCATTGCGTATACCTCCCTCAGTACAGTTGCGTCAGCCGGGGCAGCTCCCCGCCGATGAGCGGCGCGCACCACCGGACAAAGTCCTCCGTGACGCCGTTGCCCCGGGCGTTGATGAACGCGTCCGGCAGCCTGCGCTCCAGCAGCATCACCTCGCGCAGGTCGAACAGCGCCGTCCGCACCCGGTAGGGCGAGGTGCTTTCGCGCACAAAGCCCACCATCCTGCCGCTTTCGCCGCCCACGGCAGCCTGCACGGCCTTCTCGCCCGCCAGCGCGGCCTCCGCCCTGTCCACAGGCGAGGACAGCGCGATGGACGCGCGCCCCAGCAGCCCGGGCTTTTCGCTGCGGGCCTTGTAGCCCAGACGCCGGATGACCAGCTGCGCCAGATGCGCGCTCACGTCCCCGAAGTACGTCGCCCGCCCCACCTGGAACACCGGCGGCACCACGGGCTTGCCCGCCGCGTCCCGCAGGCCCTCGCTGGCCACCACCACCACGCCGCGCTTGCGCCCGATCAGCGCCTGCACGTCCTGCAGGTACGCCTCCTCGTCAAAGGGCCGCTCGGGCACGTAGATCAGGTCGGGGCCGTCCACGCCCGCCAGGTGCGCCAGGGCCGAGGCCGCGGTCACCCAGCCCGCGTTGCGGCCGCAGGCCTCGATCACCACCACGTGGATCGGCAGGCTCCGCACATCCGCCGCCACCTCCGCCACGCTCTGCGCCATGTAGCGCGCCGCGCTGCCGTAGCCCGGGGCATGGTCGGTCATGGCCAGATCGTTGTCCATGGTCTTGGGAATCCCGATGACCCGCACGTCCGTCCCCCGGAGCGCCTCGCACATTTTGCCGCAGGCATCCATGGTGCCGTTGCCGCCGTTCATCAGCACATAGCCGATGCCCTGCCTGTCCAGGATGGCGGGGATCCGCCGGTAATCCGCGTCGTCCATGGCGTCGCGGGAGGTGCCGATGGCGCTGCCGGGCGTATGCATGAGCCCGTCCAGCTGCGCGTCGGACAGCTCCGTCAGATCCATCAGCCGCTCCCCCAGCAGGCCGCTCATGCCGCCCCGGGCCGCCAGAATCCGCCCCACCTCCGGATGCCTGCGCGCCTCCCGGATCGCCCCGCACAGGGAGGCGTTGATCACCGCCGTCGGCCCGCCGCCGTGGACAATCAGCAGATGCTTGTGCCGCATGGTCGTCATCCTCCCTTAGCCGAGGCCGTACACGACCCGGTTCTCCTTCGCCGAGGTGTAGATGGCCTGCACCAGGGCCAGGGTTTCCAGCGCGTCGGCCGGATCGGTGGGCACGCTGCGGCCCTCCTGAAGCGCGCGGTAGAAGGCCGCCAGCTGAATCTGATGGCAGCTGCCCCAGTAGCTTTCGCCCCGGGCGTCCTCCTGCGGCGCCATGGGGATGTGCCGCGGCGCCTCGCCGTCGATGCGGATATCCACCGTGTCACCGGTGAGGAGTACCGTGCCCTTCTCGCAGCTCAGCTCGATGCGGATATCGCTGTTGTGGGTATAGTAGTTGCTGGCAAAGAAGGAATACACCACGCCGTTTTCAAAGACGATGGCCGCGTCCGCCACGTCCTCCACCTCGATGGTGGTCAGGATCCGGCGGTCGATGCTGGCCTTGACCGACTTCACCGGGCTGTCCACCAGATAGCGCACCAGATCCAGGCTGTGGATGGCCTGGTCGATGACCACGCCGCCGCCCTCCTTCTCCCAGGAGCCCTTCCAGTCGCAGGCGTAGTAGCTCTCGGGCCGCCACCAGTTCAGCTGCGACCAGGCGCCCCTGATCCGCCCCAGCCGCCCCTCCGCCAGCAGCCGCTTCGCCTCCACGATGCCGGTGATGTAGCGGTTCTGGAAGATCACGCCCAGCTGCCTTCCGGTGCGGCGGGCGGTTTCGATCATCTCCCGGCCGTCCTGGACGCGGATGGCGATGGGCTTTTCCGTCAGGACGTGGAAGCCCGCCTCCAGGCAGCGGATCACATGCTCCCTGTGCAGGTAATGGGGCGTCAGCACATGCACGACGTCCAGCTGCTGCGCCAGGAGATCCTCCAGGCGGTCGGAATACCCGCAGCCCTCAAAGGACGCCGCGAAGGCCCGGGCCCTGTCCGGCTCCTTGTCCACGCAGAAGCGGACGTGCGCCACATCCGACAGATTCCGCAGCGCCGCCTCGTACACCCTGGAGATTCTTCCGCAGCCAATGACGCCGATTTCGTACATGTCCCGTTCCTCCCAGCAAAATTGTCACATGTCCCGGATGAAAAATTCGCGGATCGCGTAGGCCGCCGCGCCCTTGCAGCCGCTGTAGCGGTCGTATTCCTTGAATTCGATGGCGATTTCATGGGCGTTGAGGCCGAATAGATACTGCTTGACCACCTGCAGGAAATATTCGCGGTTTTCCTCCAGCTTCATGGCGTAGGCGTCGACGATCACCATCTCGGGGGTGATCAGGTTGGCCATGTTGGCCAGGCCGATGGCCAGATACCGGATGGCCTCCCGCATGATCTCCCGGACGGTCTCGTCGCCCTGCTGCTGCGCCTGGCATACCTCCCGCATGGTCAGCTGGCCGGTCTCCCCGGTGATGTCCGCCAGCAGGGTGGCCCGGCCCTCCTTCAGCGCGGCGCGGCAGCGGTTGAGGATCGCCGTCTCGCTGGCCAGGGCGTCCAGACAGCCCCGGTTGCCGCACATGTCGCAGCGGGGGCCGTCCACCTGCATGATCATGTGGCCGATTTCGCCGGCGCCCGCGTTGCTCCCGGCAAACAGGCTGTTCTTGATCACCAGCGGGCAGGCGATGCCCAGCGATACGAACAGATACGCGAAGGTATCCGGCCGGACCCGCCCGTTGAGCAGATCCTCGCCGATGGAGCGCACGCGCACGTTGTTCTCCACGCACACGCGCAGGCCCGTCCGGGCCATGAGATCGTCGCGCAGGGGCTTGTTGCGCCACTGGAAGCGGCTCATCGTGCGCAGCACGCCGCTCTTCCGCTCGACAAAGCCGGGAATCCCCACGCCGATGCCCGCGATCCGGTCCTGAATATCGCTCCGCTTGGCGATCATGGCGCGGATCGTATCGCTGACGTAGGCGAGCATTTCCTCGTAGTCGGCGTTGGAGCGGTACTCCTCCATGAGCGATACGTCGCGGAAGCGCAGATCCGTCAGGCAGAAGGTGCAGCGGTTGGGCGCGATTTCCACGCCGATAAAGTACCGGCAGCCGCTGACCAGCTCCACCGGACGCGCCCGGCGGCCCATGCTGCCCTCCCGCTCGTGAATGCTCTGGCTGGTTTCCGCCACCACGCCGCTGTTGATCAGTTCCACAATGTTCGTGGTGATGGTGGGCAGCGACAGCCCCATCATGTCCGCAATCTGGTTGCGGGATATCGGTGCGAATTTGTAGAGGATTTCCATCATGGTTGCCGTGTTGCGCTTCTTGGCCTTGGGGAGATTGATGCCGTCGATTCGAGCCATGCGGTATACCTTCCATCACAAAAGATTGTCGCCAGAAGAGGTCCCTGCGGCGATTTCCGCATCGGAATAACCTTCGCCGCAGGGCAGAATTTTCCTTCTGCCGGCTTATCCCTTGATGCCCGAGAAGGTAATGCCTTCGATGAAGCGCTTCTGCACCAGGAAGTAGACGAACACCACCGGCAGCGTCGTCATCAGCGAGGCCGCCATGAGCATCTGCCATTCGGTCTTGTACTGGGTGGTGAACATCTGCAGGCCGATGGGCAGGGTATACATTTCCTCCTTGTTCAGGTAGAGCAGCGGGCCGATGAAGTCGTTCCACGAGTTCATGAAGCGGAACAGCGCCACCGTCAGGATGCCCGGCACCACCAGGGGCAGAATGATCTGCGAATAGATCTTCAGCTCGCTGGCGCCGTCGATGCGGGCCGCGTCCTCCAGATCCCGGGGCAGGTTCATGAAGAACTGCCGCAGCAGGAAAATCATGAACGGCCGCCCGAAGAACGACTGGATGAACAGCGGAATGTACGTGCCCACCAGGTTCATCTTCGAGTAGAGGATGAAGGTGGGAACCATGGTGACCTCGGTGGGGATCATCATCACGGCGATGGTGATGAAGAACAGCAGATCCCGGCCCTTCCACTCCAGGCGGGACAGGCCGTAGGCCACCAGCGGGCAGGCGATCACCGTGCCGATGACGTCCATCACCGCCACGCCCAGGGAGTTGCGCATGTAGGAGAAAAACGGGATGAACTCCGTCGCGCGCTTGAAGTTCTCCCACACCAGGGGATGGGGAATCCATACCGGCGGGGACACATACAGCTGCTCGTTGGGCTTGAGGGCGGTGGAGAGCATCCACAGGAAGGGCAGCAGGAAGAATGCGCCCAGCAGGATCAGCACGGCATGGATCAGCGTACGGCTGATGATTCTTTTGGTTTTCACGCGCATGGGCCATTCCTCCTCAGTCCTGATACTGAACCCAGTGCCTGGACGACCGGACCACAACCAGCGTCAGCACCAGGATGATGACAAACAGGATCCAGGCCATGGCCGAGGCGTAGCCCATCTTCATGTAGCCGAAGGCGTTGCTGTACAGGTACATGACGTAGAACAGCAGGGAGTTCACCGGCGTACCCTCGCCGCCCGTGAGGGAATAGGGCAGGGTGAAGATCTGCAGGGCATTGATCATGCCCATGACCAGGTTGTAGAAAATGACCGGAGTCAGCAGTGGGATGGTAATATGGCGGATCTTCTGAAAGCCGTTGGCGCCGTCCACCTCCGCCGCCTCATAGTAGGTGGGCGAGATGTCCTGCAGGCCGGCCAGGTTGACGATAATGGCCTGGCCCACGCCCCAGGCGGCGATCATCACAAGGCTGATTTTGCTGAAGCGGGCGCTGGTCAGCCAGGGAACCGAGGCGATGCCCAGCAGGTTCAGCAGCTGGTTGATCAGCCCGTACTGGGAATCCAGCAGGAACTTCCACACCGTGGCGGTGGCGATCACCGGCACCAGGGTGGGAATGAAGAAAATCGTGCGGTAGATGCCGATGGCCTTGCTCTTGAAGTTGAGCAGCAGCGCGATGACCACCCCCACCACGATGTTCACCGGCACGCTGATGGCCGCGAAGTACAGGGTGTTGGTCACGCTCTTCCAGAACAGTGAATCCTTGAACAGACGCTCGTAATTTTTCAGGCCCACATACTTGCCGGGGCTGAGCACGCTGTAGGTGGTCAGGCTGTAATAAATGGAGGAAATCAGCGGGTAAGCATAGAATACCAGCAGCCCGATGATCCAGGGCATGGTAAACAGCAGCCCCATCCGTGCCTTTCTCCGTTCGATTCCCATTGGCCGCCTGTTCAGGGCGCGATGCCTGTTGATCCCCATATGTCATTCCTCCAGGAACAGTTCACCCGGGGAAGGGGGGACCTTCCCCGGGCATTGGCATGGATCGGTATCAGTACATGGACAGCTCGTCGTTGATGGTTTCGTAGAGGGCGTTCAGCTCGCTCTCGGGGGTGCCGATGTCGTAGAGCACATTGTTCAGCACGGTGTTGAGGTTATCCCACAGCATCTGGCCCACGGGAACGGCCGGACGGATCTGTGCGAAGGGCAGCACCTCCAGGATGGTGGCGAACTGCGGATTGTCGGAGAACACGGCCTCGTTGACGGAGCTCAGCACGGACAGGCTGTTGCTCTTGCTGGCCATGATGGTCTGGGACTCGGCGGAGGCCACGTACTTCATGAACTCGATGGACGCCTCGGGATTCTTCGCGCCCCGCGGGATGGTCCAGCCCCAGCCGCCGGCCCAGGTGGTGGTCAGGCTCTCGTCCTTGGTGGGGATGGGGGCGACGACCAGATTCATGTCGGGGGCGTAGGTGTTGATGTCGGTCAGCTCGTCGTTGCGCTTGATGGTCATGGCCACCTTGCCGGCGATGAAGGCGTCGGTGGCGCCGCTGCCGGAGATCACGCCGCTGGCCCAGTCGCGGAACTTCACCAGCCCGAAGCTGGACGCCAGGTCATACTCCCACTGCACGGCCTCGATGATCGCCGGATCGTTCACGGTCAGGACGTTGTTCTCCTCGTCGTAGAAGTCGCCGCCGAAGGCCCAGCCCCAGGTGTAGATGGGCTTGCCGGCGTTGTTCCAGGGGATGATGCCCGCCTGGGTGAAGCCCTGGTCATCCTCGATGGTCAGCTTCCTGGCGACCTCGGTCAGCTGCTCGATGGTGCGGGGGATGTCAGCCTCGGTCAGGCCGGCGGCCTCGAACATGTCCATGTTGACAAACAGGCAGCGCACGTCGCCGTTGTAGGGGATGGAGTAGGTGCAGCCCTGGTAGGCGGAACCCTGCTGCGCCCAGTCATACATGTCGTCCAGGGTCAGGCCCACGCTGTCCATCAGCTCGTCCAGGGGGGTCAGGGCGTTCTGGGAGGCCCAGCTGGCCACCTGGAAGTTGTCCAGCAGCGCCACGTCAGGCGCTTCGCCCGCGGCGATGGCAGCCATCAGCTTCTCCATGGTCTGGGTGTTGCCGGACTGCTTGGAGGCCACGTAGTTCATGTCCACCACGATGCCCTTTTCCTTGCCGACGGTCTCGTTGAAGTTGTTGACGATCTCGTTCATGGCATCCAGGCCGACGCCGGCGCCCCAGGTGTGCCACACCGTCACCGTGACGGGCTCGCTTTCGGCCATCGCGCCCAGGGGCAGGCACGCGGCCAGCATGGCAAGGGTCAGTACGAGTGCCAGAGACTTTTTCATTCGGGAACCCTCCTTTTAATGTGTATTCCTTCAGTGACGTATCACTGATGAAATCATTCCCTGATGCAGCGGCTGAGGTGATCGTGGGCGATGAGGATGCCCTTTTTCACCCTGGCCTCCGAGCCCTCCCACACCGGATCCTCATGCTCGATGCTGATGACCCCGTCATAGCCGATCTCGTAGAGGATATCGGTGATGCGGTTCCAGTCCAGCTCGCCCAGGCCCGGCAGACGATGCCGCCACCAGCGGGTGTTCTGCAGGATGCCGTAGTAGTCCAGCTTGTCGCGGTCGATTTCCGTGTCCTTGCCGTGCACGTGGAAGATCTTGTCCTGATACTTCTTCAGCACCCGGTAGGGGTCGATCATCTGCCACACCAGGTGCGACGGATCGTAGCACAGCCCCAGATGATCGCTCCTGATGCGGCTGAACAGCTCGTCCCACATGTTGGGCGCGCAGGAGATGTTCCACATCCACGGGCACATCTCAAAGCAGATGCGCACGTTCTTCCTTTCGGCCTGCTCCACAATCCCCGTGAAGAAGGCCTCATAGGCATCCAGGCTCTTTTCGGGCCGGAACTCCAGCCCCGCCACCGATTCGGGCCGCAGACCCGCCGAGCAGACGATCTTGCCCACGCCCATCTCCGCGGCGAAGTCGATCTTCCTGCGCAGCACGTCCGAATGCAGGCGGGCTTCCTCCTCGTCGGCGCTGATGAAGTTGCGGCAGTAGATCATGGTGCCGATGCGCACCTTGCCCTGGGAAAGCACGCTGTCCCACAGGGCCTTGTCCATGGGAATGGCCGGGCCGCACTCCAGCTCGCGGATGCCGTTGTCCCAGGCCCAGTCCGCGATGGTCCTCAGATCCTTCACGCCCACGCCCGTCAGGCTGTTGGTCAGCAGACCGATATGCATGCTTCATCTCTCCTTTCGTCACTCGGGAAGTGTGATGGTTTCGCCGGTCTGGCAGGCCCGTTCGGCGGCGTCCACGATGGTCTGCACGTAGAGCGCCCGCTTCAGGCTCCGCTCAGGCTTGCGGCCGGTGCGGATGCACGCCATCAGCTCGGCGAACTCCGCGTTGGTCCAGGGCTCGGTCACCAGCTCCGCGGGAACCTGGACAATCTCCTTCCGGGCCGCGTCGTAGGGGCCGCCCTGCTCCTTGAGCCACATCTCCACCTCGTTGGGCCGGTCGTCGCGGAAGAGCATCATGCCGCCCTCGCCGTAGATTTCCAGGGTGTGGCGCGCCACGCCCAGGCGGCTCGCCACAAAGGAGGCCAGCGCGCCGCTGCGCAGCCGCAGGGTGAAGGAGGCGCTGTCGTCGTTGGTCACGTCGCGCATTTCGCCCGTCGCGATATCCGCGCGCTGCATCACCGAGCGGGTGTACATGCCGTTCACCTGCTCGATGGGCCCCTGGGTATCGTGCAGCAGCCAGTCGCACAGGTCGATCATGTGGCAGCCGAAGTCCGCCAGCGCGCCCGTGCCGGAGGTCTTCTTCTGCATGCGCCACTCCAGCTTCACGTCGTGATTGGCGATGCGGCAGCCCCCCAGCGTTTCCCGGTAGGTGAAGACCCGGCCCATCTTCCCGGAATCCATGACCTGCTTCATGTAGCGCAGGGCCGGTATCCCCCGGTAGCTGAAGCCGACCATGTGGATGCGGTCATCCGGCTCGGCCTCCACGGCGGCGCGGGCGGTCTGCGCGTCCACGCTGATGGGCTTCTCGCACAGCACGTGCTTGTGCGCCTCGAACGCCTTGACCAGCAGCGGAATGTGCTGGTCGTTGGGCACGCAGAGACTCACCAGATCCACCATGCCCAGCAGCTCCTCAAAGCTGTCGCAGATGGTCACCTGCAGGTTCTTTTCCCTGGCCCACTGCGCCGCCCGGCCCGGAATCACGTCGTAGAGCGCCACCAGCTCGCAATCATCGCTGACGCTGGCGTAGCCCTTGACATGCATCCCTGCTATACCAACGGTGTACCCGGTCCCGGCAATGCCAACTCGAAGCTTTTCCATTTCTTTCATCCCTCACTTCAGAATTCGGAACATCTCGGTCTTGTATGCTTCCACACCGGGCTGATCAAAGGGATTGACGCCCAGCAGCAGCGACGATTCGTAGCAGGCGCGCATCATGGCGTACATGCACATGCCCAGATGATATTCGTCCATCCGGTCCAGCTCCACCACGTGGCAGGGCACGCCGCCCTGGCTGTGCACCTTGACCGTGGCGTTGTAGGCCGCCAGATTCAGGTCGTTGAGGGTTTTGCCCTCCAGGTAGTCAAACCGGTCCGGGAAGCCGCAGCCCCCGCTCACCGGCAGATCATCCAGCGGCTGGCAGACGTGGAAGAACGTCTCCGACACATGCCGCTTGCCGCTCTGCATGTACTGCCCCAGGGAATGGAGCGCCTCGGTATCCACCATGACGGTGGGGAAAATCCCGCGGCCGTTCTTGCCCTCGCTCTCGCCGAAGAGCTGCCGCCACCACATGCCCAGGGCGTTCAGGCACGGCTCGAAGAACACCGCCGCCTCCACGTCGAACCCCTGCTCATAAAGATAATTGCGCCGCAGGGCATACTCCCGCACCTGCCGCGACAGCGGGCCGCGGATGGCGAAGTCCGCCTGGGCGTCGGTGGCGCCGCGGATCAGCTCGTCGATGCTTCCGCCGGCCACGGCGATGGGCAGCAGCCCCACCGGCGTGAACACGCTGTAGCGGCCGCCCACGTCCTCCGGGAAGGGCAAGGTCACGTAGCCCTGCTGCCCGGCGATTTCATCCAGCGCGTCCAGGCCGGGGGTGGGCGTGACGACAATCCGCTCCTTCATGCCCTCCAGCCCGTAGCGGGCCTCCATCTCATCCCGCAGAAGGCGGAAGCATACGCCCGGCTCCAGGGTCTTGAAGTTCTTGGCGATCACGTCGATCACCAGCGACCGGCCACGGGTGCTTTTCACCAGGCGCCTGTATTCCGCCGCCGACAGGAACAGCGCCGGATAGATGATCTCCGGGCCCTTGTCCCCCCGCCAGCTCAGCGCGTCGATCACCGCCCGCGCACCCTGGTTGGAGCCTCCCAGCCCCACCACCGCGAACACGTCCGCCATGCCGCGCACCCTGTCCGCCACAGCCTGGATCTGCGACCGCATTTCCGGCCCGCCCCAGCGCTGCACGTCCAGCCAGCCCAGCTGCCCGCGGTATTCCCCGGTGTGCTTCGCCTCCAGCACGGGCCGCATCCGCGCCGTATAGGCCTCATAACGCTCACGGTTCAGCAGTTCGCCATTATCGTAATAGTGGATTCGTATCATGCTGCACCACCTATAATTAATTAAATTATTTATTGATTGGAGTATAGCACGGTTCCCTCATGCTGTCAACCCTGTTTCCCGGAATAAATGTAAATTTTTCATCCTCTTTCGTCCTGATTTGACATTTTGTGTATATGCCGTCCTCGCCGGCGCGGGGCTGCCGCTTTCCTCGCCGCGCAAAAGGGCCGGCGTCTGCTCAGCACAGACGCCGGCCCTTCCCCGGGAATCGTATCCTGATGCTCCCGCCGTACAGCCGGCCCGGATACGCGTTATGAAACGCTGCGCTGCTCCAGCGCCATCTTGTCGGCGATCATCGCGATGAACTCGCCGTTGGTGGGCTTGTCCTCCCGCGTGGCCACGCGGCAGCCGAAGGCCTTGTTCAGCGTCTCGATGCGGCCGCGGCTCCAGGCCACCTCGATGGCGTGCCGGATCGCCCTCTCCACCTTGCTGGCCGAGGTGTTGAACCGCCGCCCGATCCCCGGATACAGCTCCTTGGTGATGCGGTTGATCAGGTCAGGGTTTTCCACCACCATCTTCACCGCCTCCCGCAGAAACTGATACCCCTTGATGTGCGCCGGTATCCCGATGGTCAGAAACAGATTGGCCAGCTTCTCGTCCATGCTGACGGCATGGCCCGGCACGTTCCCCCGGGCGGCGCCCGCCGCAGGCGTCATCCCGCCGATCTCCCTGATCCGGTTCACCAGCACGGGCATGTCGAAGGGCTTGACCATATAGTACCGCGCGCCCAGCTCCACCGCCCGCGCGATAAAGTCGTCCCGGCCCAGGGCGGATGTCACAATCGTCTGCGGCATATGCTCCATCTGCTGACGGCGCATCTCCTCCAGGCAGCAGTAGCCGTCCATCTGCGGCATGATGATGTCCAGCACCATCACGTCCGCGTGATACTTGCCCATGGCCTCCAGGGCCTCCAGGCCGTTGGCGCATTCCGCGCAAACCCGGATTCCATCCTGCCGCTCCAGGCAGGCCTTCATCGCACGGCGAAGCTCCGCATTGTCATCAGCCAGAATGACTTTGATCTCTTCCATTTTTCTCTTTCCCCTTTCCACATGAATCCATCGGGCGCCTGAGGCGCTGTTTTGATCTTTTCCATCAGGCGTCATGCTGCGGCTAATGCATGTATATTATAGCAAATCCCCGGCAGCTTGCGTGGATTCCGCGCTAACTGCCCAATATTCGACACAACTTACCAGTAAACACTCACAAATGTAACATTATTTCGACACGTTTTCCATGAAACTCCCTTGAACCGCCTTTCACGTTGCATGAAAAAAAGCGGCCTGCGCCGCTTTTTTTGATGATTTCATGAAATCCAATTGTTTCACGGAATATACAGCATGTCGATGGATACCACTGTGCCGGCCGTGTTCAGGTTGTAGTCCAGCTGCCAGGTGTGACCGTCGGCGGTTTCCGCCTGATAGCGGATGATCTTCGTGCCGTCCTCCTGCAGGTAGATCTTGCCCTTGCCGCTGTCGGTCTCGTACAGGCCGCGGTTGCCCGAGGGGCTTTCCACCTGGCCCATGTCCCGGAAGCGGC
>JBJEYH010000203.1:0-64282 GCA_051886675.1 Aristaeellaceae bacterium | reverse complement strand
TGTTCATGCTCGTGCCCACCACCACCACGAAGATGGTCACGCCGTAGGCGTTCCAGAGGGGGGAGTAGTTCAGCACGGTTTTGTAGCCGCCCAGGGAGAAGTCCAGCGGGAGCAGGAGCATGCCGGTGTGGCGCATGAGCAGCGCGGGGTCGGAGAAGGAGCAGCACAGCACATACCACAGCGGGTAGATCATGATCACGCACAGGAGGAACAGGAACACGTAGTTGCAGGTATCGAAGATGCGGCTGGCCAGGGAGGGCTTGCCGTAGGTCCATTGTTGGGCATCGTCTTTGCGGCTCATGGTGCGATCCTCCCTTACCACAGCGAAATGTCGGACACCTTGCGGGCGATGCTGTTGAAGATCACCAGCAGGATGATGTTGACCACATTGTTGAACAGGTCCACCGCGGCGGAGTAGCTGTAGTTGCCGTTGAGCATGCCGTAGCGGTACACGAAGGAGCTGAACACGTCGGCGGTTTCGAGGACGGCGTCGTTGTAGAGGAGGATGATCTTCTCATAGCCGACGGTCATCATGCTGCCCAGCTTCATCAGGAGCAGGAGGATGATGGTGGGCAGGATACCGGGGAGGGTCACATGCCAGATGCGCTGGAAGCGGTTGCAGCCGTCGATGGCGGCGGCGTCGAACAGCTCCATGCTGATGGAGGTCAGGGCGGCGAGGTAGACGATGCTGTTGTAGCCCAGGTTCTGCCACACGTCGGAGAAGACGTAGATCCAGGGGAAGTACTCGGGGATGTTGACGAAAACGGTGGGGGTACCGCCGAAGGCCTGGATGATCTTGTTGACGGCGCCGCGGTAGCTGAGCAGGTCGAGCACGATGCCGCAGGCCACCACCAGGGAGACGAAGTGGGGCATGTAGGTAATGGTCTGCACAGCGCGCTGGTAGGGCCTGTGATGGACCTCGTTGAGCAGCAGGGCGAGGATGATGGGGAGGGTGCTGCCCACCAGGATGGAGAGCAGGTTGATGGTGAGGGTATTGCGCAGCAGGCGGGGGAAGTAGTAGCTGGAGAAGAACTGCTCGAACCACTGCAGGCCGACCCACTTGCTGCCCCAGAGGCCGCGGGCGGGGCGGTAGTTCTTGAAGGCGATGGTGAGGCCGCCCATGGGGGCGTAGCGGAAGATGAAGTAATAGGTCAGGCAGAGCAGGGCGATGGCGTACACCGCCTTGTATTTCCTGAAGTCGGAGACCACACGCTGGCGGAAGGTCTTCTGCGGAATGACGACGGCAGGCGCGGTCTGCTGGGCGGTGTGTTTGCTCATGAGTCTCCCCCTATCCGGAAAAGCGAAATTTCGGTTTTGCACGCAAAAAACAAAACGAATCGTTACGCTTTATACATAACATAAAAAGCAGGTGATGTCAATAGGCAAAATCACCAAATGACATCAAAACCTGCCTGAAGGGGAGGGTGTATGGGGCGGTGGAAGGCGCATGACGGGGCGGGTAAGAGGTGCCGGAGCGGAGGGTGCGCGGGGTGTGGGGGAGGGGGTTCGTCTGTCCAGGGAGGAGGCTTAAGGGCTGAGGGCGCAGGGGGCGTGGATGGGTGCTTCGCCCGACCGGCAAGGGACGTCTGGAATGGGGATGCGGGGTGTGCGGGGGATATTTCGTTCGGTCGGCAACGGGCTTCCGGGTCATGTCTGAAGTGTGTGCGGATGGCAAATCGTCCGCCCGGCAAGGGGGGCCGTGGCGGATCAGCAAATCGCGCGGACAGGCATATCACCCGCTGCGCAACAGTCTCCGCGCCGTGCCAGCAGGGCATGCGAGAAACATTTCGCCCGCCGATCAAAGGGCATCCGAACTGAGGGCAAAATGCGGCGCGGACAGGCATATCACCCGCCGCGCAACGTTTTCCACACCGTGACTTGCAGGGCATGCGAGGGACATTTCGCCCGCCGATCAAAGGGCATCCGAACTGGGGGCAAAATGCAGCGCGGACAGGCACAACACCCGCCGCGCACCGTTTTCCACACCGTGACTTGCAGGGCATGCGAGGGACATTTCGCCTGTCGCGCAAAGGGCTTCCGAAATGAGGGCAAAATGCAGCGCGGACAGGCATATCACCCGCCCCCGCAACAGTATCCGCGCCGTGACTTGCAGGGCATGCGAGGGACATTTCGCCCGCCGATCAAAGGGCATCCGAACTGGGGGCAAAATGCAGCGCGGACAGGCACAACACCCGCCGCGCACCGTTTTCCACACCGTGACTTGCAGGGCATGCGAGGGACATTTCGCCCGCCGATCAAAGGGCATCCGAACTGAAGGCAAAATGCAGCGCGGTCAGGCATATCACCCGCCGCGCAACAGTATCCGCGCTGTGCCAGCAGGGCATGCGAGAAACATTTCGCCAGTCGCGCAAAGGGCTTCCGAACTGAGGGCAAAATGCAGCGCGGTCAGGCACAACACCCGCCGCGCAACATTTTCCACACCGTGACTTGCAGGGCATGCGAGGGACATTTCGCCTGTCGCGCAAAGGGCTTCCGAAATGAGGGCAAAATGCAGCGCGGACAGGCATATCACCCGCCCCCGCAACAGTATCCGCGCCGTGACTTGCAGGGCATGCGAGGGACATTTCGCCCGCCGATCAAAGGGCTTCCGAACTGAGGGCAAAATGCGGCGCGGACAGGCATATCACCCGCCGCGCAACGTTTTCCGCGCCGTGACTTGCAGGGCATGCGAGGGACATTTCGCCCGCCGATCAAAGGGCATCCGAACTGAAGGCAAAATGCAGCGCGGGCAGGCATATCGCCCGCCGCGCAATAGTATCCGCGCCGTGGCCCGCAGCCCCTCTTGCCCCCGGCCATTCACAGCGTGCGCAGCGAGGCGCCGCTGATCATCCGCGCGGACAGGGTGCGCACCTGGGGCTGCATCGCCTTGCCCCGGGCGATGGCGTCAATCTGCATGGCCATGATCTGCGCGGCGATGACGCCGATATCCCGGGTGGGCTGCACCACGGAGTACAGCTTCATGCCCACGCTGTCGACGGTGCCTGCGCCGTCGTACCCGATGACCGATACGTCCTCGGGGATCCGCAGGCCCAGCGAGTCCAGCACCTGCACGGCGGTGCGCGTCAGGCTGGAGGTGGTGGCCAGCACGGCGGTGGGGCCCATCTCGCGGATGGTCTCCGCCACCGTCGCCCGGAAGGCCTCGTCGCTGCTCTGCTCGTAGAACAGCGCCCGGGCGGAATCCCCGGGGATGCTGCGCTCCCGCAGCGCGTCGCAGAAGCCCTCGTGGCGGCGGCGGGCGGTGTAGTTCTGCGGGGCGAGAAACAGGCCGAGAATCCGCCGGTGACCGGCGTTGATCAGCTCGTCCGTGGCCATGCGGGCGGCGGAAACGTTATCCACAATCACCGCGCTGACCTGACTGGCCAGCTCGGGGATCTGCTTGTCGATCAGCGTCACGGGGATGTGCTGCGCCAGCACCCGGGTCAGATGGGCGCCGTCCTCGTTCAGGGGCAGGTTGATGACCCCGTCCACGCCCTTCTGCAGCAGGAAGTCCACCGCTTCCATCTCGCCCTGCCGCCGGGCTGCGGCGTTCCCCGAGGGGATGCAGCACAGCGCCGAGCCCAGATTGCGCAGGCGCAACTCGTACTGCATTTCATTGATGATGTCCGTCATGAACTGATTGTTCAGCGCGGGCAGCAGCAGGCCTACGTAGCCGGTGCGGCGGGTCTTGAGGCTGCGCGCGGTTTCGTTGACCTTGTAGTCCAGCGCGCGGATGGCTTCCTCAATGGCGGCCTGATTGGCAGGCTTCACGTGGCCGCCGTTCAGGTATTTCGAAATGGTTGCCAGTCCCAGCCCGGTTCGCTGGGCGATGTCCTTGATGGTCGCAGCCAAGACGTGCATCCTCCGTTTGCAAAGTTTGTCACAGCTAAAATTATACATGGAATTTGTTAGCCGTCAACCTTGACAGGGCCGTAAAATCATGATAATCTTGAAAAAAGTGAAACGATACGCTTTTTTGGAGGACACCCGAAATGAATGAACTGCGTTATGACCGTGCCGCGACGGTATGGAACGAGGCCCTCCCGCTGGGCAATGGACGCCTGGGCGCCATGGTATTTGGGGGCGTGACCCTGGAGCGGCTGCAGCTGAATGAGGACTCCCTGTGGTCGGGGGGCTTTGCGGACCGGGTGAATCCCGATGCCCGGGAGCAGATGCCGCGCATCCGGCAGCTGCTGGCGGAGGGACGCATCCGGGAGGCGGAGCAGCTGGCTCTGCGCGCCTATGCGGCCACCGGCGACAACGAGCGTCATTATGAGCCCCTGTGCGACGTGGTGCTGTATTATGCGCAGGAGAATCCTGCCATCAGCCTGCACGGGGCCCGGAACCTGGCCTCCCGGGACATGAGCGACGCCTTCCCCCCGGAGACGGAGGATTATGAGCGCGCGCTGTGCCTGCGCACGGGCATCCACCGGATGCGCTGCAGGCTGCGGGGCAGAGCCTACCACCGGGAGACGTTCATCTCCGCGCCCCATGAGGTGATGTGCATCCGCGCGGGGGGCGGGCCCTTCGACGTGCTGCTGCGCCGGGGGAATCATGTGGGCCGGATGATCGCCGCGGACAGGCGGACGATTGTCCTCGCCGGCGCCACGGGGGATGACGGCGTGGCCTACGCCTGCGCGCTGCGCATCATCCGGGGCGAGGGGTCGGTCATGGGCGCGACGCTGTGCTGCGAGGGCGACTGCGACCTGATCTGCGCGGGGGCCACCAGCTTCCGCCATGAGGATCCGGTGCAGGCCGCCCTGGACATGCTGGACAGGGCGGAAAAGGCGGGCTACGACGCCATCCGCGAGGCGCATGTGGCTGATCTGTCGGCCATCATGGCCCGCTGCGCGCTGTCGCTGCCGGAGGATCCCCTGCTGGAGGCGCTGCCCACCGACGCGCGGCTGAAGCGCTTCGCCCAGGGCAGCGAGGATCCCGGGCTGATCAACCTGTACTTCCAGTACGGCCGGTATCTGCTGGCCTGCTCCAGCCGTCCCGGCTCCCTGCCCGCCAACCTGCAGGGTCTGTGGAACGAAAGCTTCGAGCCCGCCTGGGGCAGCAAGTACACCATCAACATCAACACCCAGATGAACTACTGGCCCGCGGAAATCTGCAACCTGTCGGAGATGCATCAGCCGCTGTTCGACCACATGCTGCGGATGCTCCCCCACGGCCGCCAGGTGGCCCGCGACATGTACGGGGCTTCCGGCTGGGTGGCCCATCACAACACCGATATCTGGGGCGACTGCGCTCCCCAGGACAGCTACATCGCATCCACCGTGTGGCCCATGGGCGCGGCGTGGCTGTGCCTGCACATCGCCGTGCATGACGAATACGCGGCCGACCTGGACTTCCTCCGGCAGTACTATCCGCTGATGCAGGAAGCGGCGGCGTTCTTCATGGATACCATGATCACCGACGGGGAGGGCTATCTGACCGTATCGCCCTCCTGCTCGCCGGAGAACACCTACATCCTGCCCGGGGGCGAGCAGGGGCACATGTGCCAGGACGCGGCCATGGATACGCAGATCCTGCGGGAGCTGTTCACGGCGCTGTGCCGCTGCGGCGCGCGCCTGGGCGAGGACGTCGGCGCGTACGAGGCGGTGCTGCAGCGGCTGCGGCCCATCCGCATCAGCCCCCGGGGCACGGTGATGGAATGGGGGCAGGACTACGACGAGGCCGAAATCGGTCACAGGCACATTTCGCACCTGTTCGCCCTGCATCCTGGCACGCAGATCACCCCCGATCAGCCGGAGCTGATGGCGGCTTCCCGCGCCACGCTGGAACGCCGTCTGGCCCACGGCGGCGGGCATACGGGCTGGAGCCGGGCCTGGATCATCAACTTCTACGCCCGGCTGCTGGACGGCGAAAGCAGCTGGGAGCATCTGCGGCAGCTGCTGATCCGCTCGACCCTGCCCAACCTGCTGGACAATCATCCGCCCTTCCAGATCGACGGGAACTTCGGCGCGACGGCGGCCATCGCCCAGATGCTCCTCCAGAGCCATGACGGCATGGTGCGTCTGCTGCCCGCCCTGCCGGCTGCCTGGCCGGAAGGCGCGGTGCACGGGCTGTGCGCCCGGGGCGGCTACGAGGTGGATATCGCCTGGAAGGCGCATCGCCTGACGCAGGCGGTCATCCGGGCGAAGCGCGAAGGGACGCTCCGCCTGGCGGACGGCCGCAGCATCGACCATGCTGCCGGCGCGGTGATCCTGGTCACCCCGGATACGCTGACGGTCACGGGCTGATGGCGCGGACGGCGAAAATGCCGCACACCCGGGAAGCCCTGCGCAGGGCTCTCCCGGCGGATCCCCTGACAGTGCAAACGAAAAGCATCCTCCCGGAGACGGGAGGATGCTTTTCGCTGTACCGGGCACGGGCCCTCTTCCCCGGAGGGGAAGGTGTCACGGTGAAAACCGTGACGGATGGGGGGAGCCTCGCACGACCGCGTCGCGGCGCGCCTTTTGCGCGCCGTGACCCCCGCAAGCCCGGCTCACCCTCCGTGAGCCGGGCCTCCGCGCGAGCCGCAGGACAGCAGCACGCGCGCACAGCATGACCGAAGGGAACCAACTCAATCGCGAGCCGGGTGTGGGCACTGCCCACCGTACCGGGCGTGGGCCCTCTTCCCCGGAGGGGAAGGTGTCACGGTGAAAACCGTGACGGATGGGGGGAGCCTCGCACGACCGCGTCGCGGCGCGCCTTTTGCGCGCCGTGACCCCCGCAAGCCCGGCTCACCCTCCGTGAGCCGGGCCTCCGCGCGAGCCGCAGGACAGCAGCACGCGCGCGCAGCAAGACCGAAGGGACCCAACTCAATCGCGAGCCGGGTGTGGGCACTGCCCACCGTGAGCCGGGCCTCCGCGCGAGCCGCAGGACAGCAGCACGCGCGCGCAGCAAGACCGAAGGGAACCAACTCAATCGCGAGCCGGGTGTGGGCACTGCCCACTAGTGGGTGAAGTCGCGCTTTTTCAGGGGGACGAAGGCGCGAAGAAGCGTCAGCTGGATTTGCTGATACCATTTCAGACTTGCTTTCATGCGGAGGAAGGCTTCCATGGCCATGGCCGTTTCCTCAGGCTCGGGATCAAGGCGGCCGTAGAAAACCAGCGCTTCGCATTCGCCCAGGGGCGTCAGCGGAACGTTCACGCGGCGCAGAATGTCGACGCGCCGCATGTGCGCCATCGGCGATTCGCTGGGATGCCGCGACAGACCCAGAATCCGCAGGCAGTCCGCAACCGCCTGCATCCACACGCTCCAGCGGCCCAGCTCGTCCGTCTGGCGGTCCGCCATGCGGCGGGGCTGGGTCATCAGAATGCGCACCGTGATTGCCGCGGCCGCCAGCAGCAACAGCAGCAGCCACAGCCAGGTCAGGCTCGGCGGATCCTTCCCGTCATCCGGCGGGGGCAGGGGCTGATCGCTGGGCGTGGGCGTGGGCTCGTCCTCCGGCTCGGGGGAGGGCGTGGGCGTGGGCTCCTCATCGGCGGAAGGCGGCTCCTCCTCGGGCGGCGGCGTGGGCAATTCGTCCGGCTCCTGCTCGTCGCTGGAATCATCCTGCCCGCTCTGCCCGGCGCCGTTGCTGCGCTGCACGGGCGTCGCGTCGAAGGTCAGCCAGCCGAAGCCCTCGAAATACACCTCCGTCCAGGCGTGGCCGTCAAGACCCGTCACCCGGGCGACGCCGCTTTCGTCCGGCTCCGCCAGATAGCCCTCCACATACCGCGCGGGCAGACCCGCCATCCGGCACAATACCGTCATCGCCGAGGCAAAGTAGGTGCAGTAGCCCTCCTTGGTGTTCAGCAGGAAGTTGGACACAAAGTCCACATTCCCCGGCTGAATCTCCACGTCCATGGCGTAGCGGTAGGTGCGGCTCATGTAGGTCTGCAGGGCGTAGGCCTTGTCGTAGGGGGTGGTCGCGTCCGCGGTGACCTTGGCCGCCAGATCGTACAGCTCCTGCTGCAGATGATCCGGCAGGCGGGTGTAATCCTGCAGAATGGCGGCATAGGCCGGATCATCGTTCTCGGCGCAGGCGGTCACCAGCGTGCCAAGCCCCGCCTCGCCGCCGATCATCAGCGGCGCGTAGACGGTGTAGGTGTCCCCGGGCTGCAGATCCCGGGTGGCGAATATTTCGCTGGAGGAATTGAAGTAGGGCACCAGATCGCCGCCGGGCTGCAGATCCCGCACCCGCTGGGGCACGAACAGGCTGCTGGCGCTGGCGGCCACCATCCGCACGGTGACCGCATGCACCGCCATCAGGCCCGAATCCTCGCCCAGGGCGCCCTCGGGCATACCGTCGTTAAAGACGCTGTTGCGCTCGCTGCGCCACTGGGGCGATACCCACAGGTACCGCCGGCCGGACTTGGTGTCCACCCACACGCGGCCGGTGTATTCGTCCTTGACCGTGGCGCGCAGATAGGTGCGCTTGGGGGTGGTGACCAGCATGACCGGATCGTCGTCGGGGGAGGCGGGGCCGCCCAGCTGGGACTGGCCCTGGGGATAGTAGCCCTCGGTGGCCAGGGTGAACACGTTGCGGGGCTCGGTGAAGAACAGATAGTCGAAGATGGTCTGGCGGAGCTTGTCGGCGGCGTCCTTCAGGGGGGCGATGGCCACGCCGCCGGCCGGGACGATCAGGTAGGCCGCCAGGGCCAGGGCCACCGTCAGGGGCAGGACGCGCCGCAGGGGCAGGCCCTCGTGCTGGGTGTGGATGAGCAGCGTCACCACCGCGATGACCGAGGGCAGCAGGTACATCATCGCCCGGGGCCGGTCGCCCAGCCACAGAAGCACAATCGCCAGCGCCAGCACCAGCAGCGCAGGATACGCCCCCGCCGAGCGGCCGGTCAGCACAAAGGCCGCCAGCGCGCACAGCACGGCCAGCAGCGCCGCGGTTTCCAGGCCCACCAGGGGCAGGGCGGAATACAGCCCCGTCATGTGCAGCGTGGATGCCCGGAGAATATCCAGCAGCGTGGTCGTGCCGCCCAGGACCGTCAGCCACGCCGCGAAGCCCGCGGCCACCGCGCCGCCAAGGGCGATGCCGCTCCATTTGCGCGCCGAGCACAGGGCGCACACCGCCGTGACGCCCAGGGTTACCGCCGCCGAAAGCCAGGCGTACGACGTCAGATCCAGCACGGCCAGGAGTGTCAGCGAAAGGCCGAAGCCGAAGAGAAAGGCCATCAGGCCGTGAATGAGGATGCCCTTCCAGTCGATGAAGGATGCTTTGCGCCTGTTCAGCCGGATGACCTCCTTTCACACAGATGATCGTTTGCGCGGGCCTCAGGCCGGCGCGGGGGTGACGTAGCAGACCTCCACCTCGGCCTGCTGCAGCTTGCTGACCATGCCCAGCACCAGCGGATCGTCCGGGGTGAAGGTGACCAGGTACAGCCGTACGGTGGGGCCCATGCGCTTCATGCGGATCATCACGTCCACAATCCGGCTGGACAGCCGGGCCGAGATGACCACCGTGGCGCCCACGCGGCGCATGCGGCGGGTCTCCAGCAGAAGCACCCGCTCGAACTTGTCCGTCTCGGAAAAGTCCACGCGGGCCAGGTTTTCCAGGATCAGGGGCATGCCCATGTTCTTCTCCAGCTCGATGGGATGCGCGCCCATCAGGGGCAGGCGCACCGCGTGATCCGAGCCGGACTGGCTGGCCATGATGGAGGCGGCGGTTTCCAGGAGCGTATCGCGGATATCGGCCTCGGCCTCCGGATGCCCCCAGGAGGGCGGCGGCGAGCAGTCCATGAGCACCAGCGCGTCGGAAAGCACCGGCTCCTCGTAGCGGCGGACCATCAGGTCGCCCTTGCGGGCGGAGAGCTTCCAGTGGATTTTCTTCATGGCGTCGCCGGGCTGGTAGTTGCGGAAGTCCGCCGGGTTGGACACGTCCTCCGTGGCCCGGGCCATCACCTCGGAGCCGGGATCCCCGGGGGCGAATTTCAGCGCCTCCACAGAGAAGGGCATGGGCAGCACCAGCAGCTCCTCCGTGCCGGTCTTGGGAATGACGGTTCTGGCGAACATGCCGAACACGTCCTCCACCGTGCAGGAGCGCACGCCGGGGCAGGTGACGCCCACATGGGCGGCGTGGAAGGGCAGGGTCAGCCGCTGGGTCTTGCCGGGGGCGTCCTTGAGGCGCACCTGGGTCTGGGGGGTATCCGGCGTGGCGTAGAGCTCCAGGAGAATCGGTGCGATGGGCAGCAGCCCCTTGTGGCGCACCGTCACCTCCAGGGTGACGCTCTCCCCGCGCTGCACCGCCCGGCCGGACAGCCCGGAGGAAACCGTCATCGTCCGGGAGGCCCATTCCACGGCGATCAGCCCGCTGAGCATGGCCAGCAGAATCAGCACGCCGCCGAACAGAAAGATGGGACTCCCGGTGGAAAAGGCCGCCAGCAGCAGCGCGAAGGCGACTGCCAGCGGCAGGGTCAGGCGGATCTTCATAGCTTGACAGGCACCGCCACGTTCTTGAGAATGTTCATGACCACCTGCTCGGGGGTGATGCCCTTCATGCGGGCCTCGGGGTTGAGGGATACGCGGTGGCACATCACCGGCAGGGCCATGTGCTGCACGTCCTCGGGGAGGATGAAGTCACGCCCGTCCAGCAGGGCGCAGGCCTGGGCCCCGTGGATCAGCGCGATGGCCGCGCGGGTGGAGATGCCCAGCTGCAGGGCGGGATCCTGACGGGTGGCCGCGGCGATGGTCGCCACGTAGGAGCGCACCTCCGGCGAGCAGTACACCTGGGTGACCATCTCCTGCAGGGCGATGACGTCCTGGGCCGAGCAGACGGGCTCGATGGTTTCCATGGGCTTGACGGCGCCGGAGTAGCGCTCCAGCACGTCCATCTCCTGCTCCACCGTGGGGTAGCCGATGGAGATGCGCAGGAAGAAGCGGTCCATCTGCGCCTCGGGCAGGGGATAGGTGCCCACGAACTCGCTGGGGTTCTGGGTGGCCAGGACGATGAAGGGCTGGGGCAGGGGATGGGTGATGCCGTCCACCGTGACCTGATGCTCCTCCATGACCTCCAGGAGGGAGGACTGGGTCTTGGGGCTGGTACGGTTGATCTCGTCGGCCAGGACCACCTGGCTCATCACCGCGCCCTCCTTGAACTCCATCTGCCCGGTCTTGATGTTGATGAGGGTATAGCCCGTCACATCCGAGGGCATCAGGTCGGGGGTGAACTGAATGCGGCGGAAGGAACAGTCCAGGGATCTGGCCAGGGCGCTGGCCAGGGTGGTCTTGCCCACGCCCGGCACGTCCTCAATGAGAACATGACCCTTGCACAGGAGGGCGATCAGCGCATATTCGATGGCCTCCTCCTTGCCGACGATGGCCTTGCCGATGTTGCTTTGCAGGGCCTGAATCATCCTGCGGGGCTGCTGCTGCATACCTGATGCCTCCAAATCACAAATAGATTTCACCATAGTATAACCAATCTATGACGATAAATCAAGCGTCCGCGCAGGGATTTCCTTGCCAAGGCGGGGCCGATGCGGTACAATGTCAAGGCGGGAGGCGGGTTTGCGGCGCCTGAAAAGGTTGTAACAAATTTGACATAAAGAGGAGGAACAGCCCTGTGAAAACCATTCTGGAGATGCTCGCCCCGGGCGAGTACGTCTCGGGCGAGGCCATCAGCCGGGTGCTGGGGGTCAGCCGGGCGGCGGTGTGGAAGAAGATCAGCGCGCTGCGGGAGGCGGGCTGGCAGATCGAGTCCGGCGGGAAGCGGGGCTACCGGCTGCTGGCGGGGGACACCCTCGAATCTGCGCTGTGGACCTGCAGCCTGACCACGCGGAGCCTTGGCCGGGGGGAGAACCGCTGCCTGCAGGAGACCGGCTCCACCAACACGGAGGTCAAGCAGATGGCCCTGTCCGGGGCGCCCCACGGGAGCCTTTGCGTGAGCGAGACGCAGCTGGCGGGGAAGGGGCGTCTGGGGCGGGCGTGGGCGTCGCCGGCGGGGAAGGGGCTGTGGCTGTCGGTGCTGTTGCGGCCGGAGCTTCCGCCGGAGCGCGCGCCGCTGATCACCCTGTGCGCGGCCATGGCCATGGCCAGGGCCGTGGAGGAGACCTGCGGCATCGCCGCGCAGATCAAGTGGCCCAACGATCTGGTGTATCAGGGGCGGAAGCTGTGCGGGATTCTGCTGGAGGTCAGCGCGGATCCGGACAGGATCGAGTACGTGGTGGCGGGCACGGGGCTGAACGTGCTGGAGGGGGCCTATCCGCCGGAGCTGGCGGAGCGGGCTGCGGCCATTGCGGAATTCACGCAGCCGCCCCTTCGCCGGGTGATCCTGACCCATTACCTGGCCGCGCTGGAGGACGCGCTGGATCGGCTGGAGCAGTCGGGCATGGCGGGCATCGCGGAGGAATACGCCGCGCGCTCCTGCACGCTGGGCAGCCGGGTGAACGTGGTGGGCGCGGTGAACCTGACGGGCACGGCGGAGGCCCTGGACGAGGGCGGCGCGCTGCTGGTGCGCACGGAGGACGGGACGCTTCACCGGGTGCTGTCGGGGGACGTGTCGGTGCGCGGGGTGATGGGGTATGTGTAAGGGGCTGGGGCTGGATCTGTGCGGGATCAGCCGCATGGAGCCGCTGCTTTCGGACGGCCGGTTCCTGACGCGGTACTTCACCGAGGCGGAGGCGGCCTACATCCGCGGCCGGGGCGCGGGCGCGGCCCAGACCATGGCGGGGATCTGGGCGGCCAAGGAGGCGCTGCTGAAGGCCGCGGGGCGGGGGCTGTCGCTGCCGCTTGCGGAGATCGAGGTCTGCCACAGCCCGGCGGGTCAGCCCTGCTACCGCCTGCACGGCAGCGCCGCCGACGCCCTGCCCGGCACGTTCCTGCTCTCCATCACCCACGAGGGGGATACGGCCGCGGCGGTATGCCTGTGGACGGGGGAATAAATGCAATTTTTTTATACATTTTGTACCGTTTCGTCGCAGTTACGCATTGCAATTCCGGCCCGGTTCATGTATCATAAACAGTAGCAGGCTCCGCGCGTTTCCGCCCCGGCGGAGGGCCGGAGCCGAACGGACAAATACACAGGTTGCAAGGAGGAAACGCATATGGCTCGCTTTATTCTTTCTGCCTTTGCGGATGAGGCCAGCCCCTCTCTGGACGAACAGCTGCAGGCGCTCAGGGAAGAGGGTATCGGGCTGATTGAGCTGCGCGGCGTGGACGGCAAGAACTGCGCGAAGCTGACCCTGGAGGAGGCCGACGCGGTGAAGGCCAAACTGGATGCCGCGGGCATCGCCCTGTCCGCCCTGGGCTCCCCCTACGGCAAGGCCCCCCTGGACGAGCCCTTTGACGAGCATCTAGCGCTGTTCCGTCACGGCCTGGAGCTGTGCAAGCATCTGGGCTGCAAGCGGATCCGCATGTTCAGCTTCTTCCCGCCGGCGGGCAGCGATCCGGCTTCCTGGCGCGAGGAGGTTATCCGCCGCCTGACCATCATGCTGGATCTGGCTGATGAGGCCGGCATTCAGCTGGTGCACGAGAACGAGAAGGAAATCTACGGCGACGTGACCGAGCGGTGCGTCGACCTGCTGGATCACTTCGGCGACCGCATGGGCTTCGCCTTCGACCCGGCGAACTTCATCCAGTGCGGCGTCAAGCCCCCGGAGGCCTTCGAGCAGCTGCATGACCGCATCACCTACATGCACGTCAAGGACGCCTTCCTGGCCGACGGCGCGGTGGTGGCCGCGGGCCATGGCGACGGTCATCTGGCGGAGCTGCTGGGCAGGCTCAACGCCGAGCGCGAGGGCGACGTGATCCTGACGGTGGAGCCCCACCTGACGGTGTTCGCGGGCCTGGGCGAGCTGCAGGGCGAGGCCCTGACCCATCACGAGTCCTACCCCGACAGCCGGACGGCCTTCCACGCGGCCTGCACGGCGCTCAAGGAAATCCTGGCACAGCTGTAATGACACCGATACACGACAACGCATGCATCAATTGAAGGAGGATACCAGGAATGCTGAAGCTTGGCATTATCGGCGCGGGCAACATGGGCTCGGGCCATATCCGGAATATTCTGGCGGGCAAGTGTCCGGAGGTTGCGGTCACCGCCGTGGCCGACCGCAAGGAGAGCCGCCGCGCATGGGCGAAGGAAGTCCTGCCGGAGGCGGCCATTTTCAACGAGGGCAGCGAGCTGATCGCCAGCGGGACCTGCGAGGCCGTGCTGCTGGCCGTGCCCCACTATCAGCATCCGCCGCTGGCCATCGAGGGCTTTGAGCATGGGCTGCACGTGATGTGCGAGAAGCCCGCGGGCGTGTACACCCTGCAGGTGCGTGAGATGATGGCCGCCGCGGATCAGCATCCCGAGCTGACCTTCGGCATGATGTTCAACCAGCGCAGCAACTGCCTCTACCGCAAGGCCAAGGAGCTGATTGAGGAAGGCGCCATCGGCGAAATGAAGCGCATGAACTGGATCGTCACCGACTGGTACCGCACCCAGTTCTACTATGATTCCGGCGCGTGGCGCGCCACCTGGGCGGGCGAGGGCGGCGGCGTGCTGCTGAACCAGTGCCCCCATCAGCTGGATCTTCTGCAGTGGCTGTGCGGGCTGCCCGCGCGGGTGCATGCCTTCACCCACGAGGGCAAGTGGCACGACATTGAGGTCGAGGACGACGTGACGGCCTATCTGGAGTTCGCCAACGGGGCGACGGGCGTGTTCGTCACCACCACCGGCGATGCCCCCGGCACCAACCGCCTGGAGATCACCGGCACCAAGGGCCGCCTGATCGTGGAGAACAACGAACTGATCTTCGACCAGCTGGAGATGGACGAGCGGCAGTGGTGCGTCACCTGCCCCGAGGGCTTCAAGAAGCCCGGCGTGACCCGCGTGCCCGTGGAGACCGACGGCCAGAACCTGCAGCATGTGGCGGTGCTCAACGCCTTTGCCGACCACATCCTGCACGGCGGGCCCCTGGTGGCCGACGGCCGCGAGGGCATCAACGGCCTGATGCTGTCCAACGCCATCCACCTTTCCGGCTGGACCGGCGAGACCGTGTCCCTGCCCATTGACGAGGAGCGGTTCCTGCAGCTGCTCAACGAGCGCCGCGCCACCTCCCGCCACAAGGAGGACGTGGACGTGGTGATGGATACCTCCTCCAGCTACGGCAGCAAGGTCACCAAGTAACAGGGCCATCCGATGGGCCGGCGCCTCAGCTGCGCCGGCCCGTATCTGCGGGAAGAAAGGTAAGAGGTGAGTGTGATGACGACGATCCGGGCAGCGGTGATCGGCGTGGGCAATATGGGCACGGCTCATGCGGTCTGCCTGTCGCAGGGCCGGGTGGAGGGCATGACCCTGGGGGCCCTGTGCGATGTGGATGCGGCGCGCCGGGCGGAGCTCGCGCAGATGTTCCCCGGCGTACCCTGCTATGCCAGCGTGGAAGAGCTGCTGGCATCGGGCGCGGCGGATGCGGCCATCGTGTCCACGCCCCATCCCAGTCACAGCGACGTGGCGGAAAAAACGCTGGCGGCAGGGCTGCACACCCTGGTGGAGAAGCCCGTGGACATCGCGGTATCCCGGGCGCGGCAGCTGTGCGCGGCGGCGGACAGGACGGACCGCGTCTTCGCGGTGATGCTCAACCAGCGGACCAATCCCCTCTTCCGCAAGGCGCGGGAGCTGGTGCAGGGCGGCGCGCTGGGCAGGATGAAGCGCACGGTGTGGATCATCACCAACTGGTACCGCACCCAGCACTACTATGATTCGGGCGCGTGGCGCGCCACCTGGGCCGGGGAGGGCGGCGGCGTGCTGCTGAATCAGGCGCCCCACAACCTGGACCTGTGGCAGTGGATCTGCGGCATGCCCGAGACGGTCACCGCCTACTGCGACGTGGCCAAGTACCACAACATCGAGGTGGAGGACGACGTGACCATCCTCACCCGCTACGCGGACGGGGCGACGGGCGTGTTCATCACCTCCACCGGCGAAAGCCCCGGCACCAACCGCCTGGAGATCACCGGCGAGGAAGGCAAGCTGGTGCTGGAGAACGGCGTGCTGAAGTGGTGGCGGCTCCGGGAGAGCGAGAGCAAGGTGCGCGTGGAGTCCCAGGAGAACTTCGCGCAGATCCCCTACGACTACGAAGAGATCGTCCAGGAGGAGAAGGAGACCGCCCACGCGGGCATCCTGCAGAACTGGGCCAACGCCATCCTCCACGGCGAGCCGCTCATGTCCCCCGGCCGGGACGGCCTGAACGAGCTGACCATCTCCAACGCGGCCTACCTGTCCCAGTGGACGGGGAATCAGCCCATCGAGCTGCCCATGGACACCGCGCTGTTCGACCGCCTGCTGGCCGAGCGCGCGGCTACCTCCGCCTACAAGGAGGGCAAGCGCCAGAAGGCTCCCGAGGGCAAGTACAGCCAGCGCTGGCAGGTCAACTGGTAACGCACAGGAAACACACAAAGGCCCGTGGATGAAAGTATCCGCGGGCCTTTGCCATACGCCGCGCGCCCGCTCGAAGAAGCGGACGCGCCCCGTATCCCCCCTTCCGGAAAGGACAGGCTGCACGGCGCCGTCCCCGCCGCAAGGCCGGAGGAGCCTGAGCAGCCTCCGTCGGCCTCCGCAGGAGGTCGCCGCCTCCCTCAACGATGGCGGAGCGCGCAAGCATGGGCGAAGCGGGGCGACCGCAGGGGAGCCCCGCCCGAGCGCGCGCAACCAAAAAAATCCTTCCCCAGCGGGGAAGGTGTCACGGCGTCAGCCGTGACGGAAGGGGAGAGCCATGCATGCTCCGCGTCGCGGCGCGCCTATTGCGCGCCGTGACCCCCGCAGCCCGGCTCGCCCTCCGCGAGCCGGGCCTTTCAACCCAGCAAGATCCCCCCGAACGGGAGTCCAGAGGGCCATGCGGCCCTCTGGCGAGGGTCTGGGGCGAGAAGCCCCAGCGTCCCCCTTACACGCTGATGCGCAGGGTCATCACCTGGAAGGGCTTCACGTGGAAGACCATGCCCTCGCAGGGCTCGCCGGCATCCTCGAGGGGGCTGCAGCGGCGCACGCTGCGGATCGGCAGGTCGGAGGAAAGGGTGAAGACGGTGTCAGCCTTGCCGCTCTCGTACAGGCGGAGGATCAGATCGCCGCTGCCGTCGTCGGCAGGCTTGAGGGTGTCGAGGATCACGTTGGGGGCGTCCGTCCGGAAGGCCGAGAAGGTGTCTGCCACACCGGGCAGCAGGGTCACGGGCTCGTTGAAGCACAGACCCTGACGCACCACCGGCGACTGGTCGAAATCCCCCGTCCAGGCGGTGAAGCCGTAGCGGAAGCGCTGCTCGCCCTGGTCGCTGACCATGTCGGGGGAGGTGGCGGCGCGCAGCAGGGTCAGCTCGATGCTGTTCTCCGCGACGCCCACGCCGTACTTGCAGTCGTTGAGCACCGCGCAGCCGTGGCTGTGATCGTGCAGGGCCGTCCAGCGGTGGTTGCATACCTCGTAGCGGTCCTGATCATACTTGCGGCTGCGGTGGGTGGGCCGATCCACATAGCCGAACTGGATCTCGTGCTGGGCCGTTTCGGCGCGCACGTCCACGGGGAAGCCAACCTTCAGCAGACGATGCATCTCGTGCCAGTCCACCGTGGTGTCGAAGGTCACCACCGGGCTGCCCACCCGGATGGAGATGGTCTGCCGGATGGCCGATTGCCCGATGCGTCCCGTCCAGGTGACCGAGGCGACCAGGCCGCCGGCAGCATCGACGACCAGGCTGTCGGCCTGGCTGGTGAAGCGCTCCTGCTCCCGGTAGTTGCTGTCGATGTCCCAGGCGTCGAACACGCGGGGCACATCCTTGTACATGGTCAGCTGGTTCATCACGCCCGCGGACATGACCCGGCCATCAAGCGCGTAGCGGGTCACGCGACCCTGCGCGTCCACCACAACCTCCAGACCCCCGCAGCGCAGGATGGCGCCGTCGGCCGTCAGCTCAGCGGAAGCAACCTCAGCAGGCGCGCAGGCGTCGGCGGGCTTCAGGGATACCATGCCCAGGGCCGGCACATGCACCAGCGCCCTGCCGTTTGCGGAAGGCAGCACCTCGCCGGAGAGCGTCTGCGCGCCGCCGAAGCCCTCGGGCAGCCCGATGACCTCATCCCGGTCGAAGCCCAGGCTGTTGAACACCGTCACGCCCTCGCCATCGTTAAGCAGGGCCCTGCGGGAGGCTTCCGCCAGGGAGGAGGCTTCCGCCTGCAGCAGACGGTGCTGCTCATTGGCCTCCTTGTACACCCGCCCGATGGACGAGCCGGGGAGGATGTCGTGGAACTGGTGCAGCAGCAGCACCTTCCACAGCCGCTCGGCGGCAGCCTGGTCGAAGGCATGGCCCTTCAGCAGGGCCAGCGCGCCCCAGACCTCCATGTCATGCAGGGCGAACTCGCTGCGGCGGTTGTTGGCCTTGACCGCGGCCTGGGTGGTGTAGGTGCCCCGGTGGGCGCTGAAGTACAGCTCGCCGTCCCAGGTGTTGACCGGGCCGCCGGCCTTCTCCATGGCCTCGAAGAAGTCGATGGGGGAGATCATCTCCACCCGGGGCATGCCCTCCAGATCGCGCTCGCGCAGGGCGTGCTCCACGTAATCCCGGCAGGGGCCGCCGCCGCCGTCGCCGTAGCCGAAGGGCACCAGGAAGGCGTCCAGATGCCGCTTCTGCACCCGCTCACGCCAGATGCGGCACATGTCCTTGGGATCGGTGCGGTAGGTGTAGCTGGTGGGCAGGAAGGACGTCACGGCGCTGCCGTCCATGCCCTTCCAGGTGAAGTAGTGGTAGGGGAAGGGATCGCTGTCGTTATAGGCCCAGAAGATCTTCTGGGTGACCAGGTAGTCCACGCCGCAGCTGCGCAGCAGCTGGGGCAGGGCCGCGGAGTAGCCGAAGGTGTCCGGCAGCCACAGCATGCGGCTGTCCACGCCCAGCTCCTCCTTGTAGAACCGCTTGCCGTACACCAGCTGGCGGATCAGCGCCTCGCCCGAGGGCATGTTGGTGTCAGGCTCCACGTACATGGCGCCCTCGGCAATCCAGCGGCCGTCCTTCACGGCCTGACGGATCTTCTCGTACAGGGAGGGGTAGTGATCCCGGCACATCTCGTAGGCGGCGGGCTGGCTCTGGATGTAGCGGTACTCCGGATAGCGCTCCAGCAGGCGCAGCTGCGCGGCGAAGGTGCGGGCGGTCTTGCGGTGGGTCTCCTGCTGGGGCCACAGCCAGGCCAGATCCAGATGCGCGTTGCCCACGGCTGCCAGCACCGGCGCGGTGGGGCCGTTGTGGGCCTCCATCAGCGGGCGCAGGGCCTCGCGGGCGCGCTCGTAGCTGGCCACCCGCCCGGGCAGGGGCTGCTCGAAGTCCACGATGCGGGTGTATTCCTCCAGGCCGTCGGCAATCCGGCTGGCCCGCAGGGAATCCTCGGGCAGCTCGTCCAGCAGCTGCCACAGGGTGGTCACGTCCAGCCACAGCTGATAGGCCGGCTCGTTCCACACGCCGAAGGTGGAGCGGCCCACCCGCGCGCGGCGGCCCTCCTCCCTGGGATCGCCCAGGGTGCCGGGCAGCACGGGGCCCGTGGCGCAGCCGCCCACATCCGGGAAGTAATGCCCCGCGTACACCTCGAAGAGCAGCTCGAAGGTTTCCCCTGCCCTGCCCGAGAGGGTCAGCACGTTGTCGGAAATGTAGTGATGGGGCACGGACACCCACTCCGCCCGGCGGATGCCGAAGGGCTCGCCGTTGACAAACAGCGTGGCCTCGCCGCCCATGTCCAGGGACATGGCGATGGGCTGACCCTCCGCCGCCTCAGGCAGGGTCACGGTGGCGCGCACCCACATGTACTCCCAGGTGTGCCCCCATTCCATGCCCACGGGCACGGGCCGGAAATCACCCTGCAGGGCCTGCCCGGGGGTCAGATGCTCCATGGTGGTAAAGCCTTCGAACGCAATGTCGCCCAGGGGATGATAGAAATCCTCCGACAGCACCCGCTGCCAGTGCTTCAGCCGGTCGCGATACTCCGATGACATCAGCGGCATGGTCATATCTCCTTTGAATTTGTCCCTGACGGGAATTTTTCTGCCATAAGGATACTATGAACCTCCTGAAAAAGCAAGGCGGAAAGGATACGATTCTTGATCCGGATCAGACGATTTTTCCCGGGCGGCGCGCGACGGATCCGGCTGGAAAGGGATGGCTGACAATCCATGGAAGCGGCGCCGCCGGAGGGCATGATCCGCCGCACAGAAAGGGCGCGCCCCTGCGCCGCGGGCCTTTCGGCTTCCGTGGGCAGGGACGCGCCCGCTGCGTATTCAGCTTCCGTTACGTCAGGGAAATGCCGAGCTCCGAGGGCAGCGCCCACGCCTTCATGCAGCGGAGCATCACGTCCTCCAGCCCCTCGATGAACACGAACCGGTCGCTGCCCAGCTCCTCATAGCGGCGCAGCTCCTCCCGCACCGTGCGGATGGGCAGCTCCTGGGCCATGCGGACGGCCTGGATGTGCGCCTGATCCGCCTTCGCGCCGCACAGGGGCGTGCCGCCGTGCAGGATGCAGCCGATCATGTCGTAGAGCTTCTGCATCTGGCCGTGGGGGGTGGGCTGATCGTAGTCGATGACGGCGCCGTCGTCCATGACGGCGTGGAAGTTCAGCTCCGCGCCCTCGTAGGTGATGGTGGCCTTCTCGAACTCCATCACGCCGTAGGGGCCGAAGAACTCCGTCCGCAGGGGATGGGCGGTGTAGTAGAGCAGCTCGGTGTCCGTGTCGGTGCGGAAGCGCAGGGCCGCGATGTCGTAGTTCTCCACGGCGGGGTTGCCGTGGAACAGCTCGCCCTCCGCCGCCGTCACGGCGCAGGCGCTGTCCATGCTGTCCCCCAGCAGGAAGGTCAGCATCTGGAAATTGTGGGCCGAGGCGTTGGCGAAGGGGCTGTCGAAGACCTCCCGGCCGCCGTCGTAGATGTGCCCGGCCCAGTGGTTGCGGGCGTAGTAGGCCGCGCCCCGGCGGAAGGCATGGCATACGGCCATGCGCCTTGCCCGGCCGAAGCGTCCGGCGAGGATGTCCCTTTTCAGGGCCAGCACATCCCGGCGGAAGTCCATCTGGTACGCCAGCCCCAGGAGCCGGTTCGCGGCCTGGGCGGCGTCCTCCATGGCCTGGGCGTCCTCCAGGGTCATGCACAGGGGCTTCTCGCACAGGACGTGCATCCCGCGGGCGAAGCAGGCCCGGGCGATGGCCAGATGCGTGTGCACCGGCGTGACGATCACGGCCAGCTCCGCGCTGTCGCGGGCGAAGAAGTCCTCCAGGGACGCGTAGACGGGAATGCGCCTTTCGGCAATGACGGGGAATTTCGCGGCGGCGGCGGGATCGGTATCCACAATGGCGGTCAGATCCGCGCCGGTATCCTCCCCGGTCATGGTGCGCAGATAGGCCTGGCCGAAGCCGCCCACCCCAATCAGTACCACACGGGGCCTTGTCGGCATCAAGGCTCCCTCCTTTCTGTGAACGCCCGATGCGTCTCAGGCGTGATAAACCTCCCGATCCCGCAGGATGCATCCTGCGGGGGTCCCGGCGCGCAGCAGAACCGCGCACCCGCCGCAGGTCAGGCAGACGCGGCGGGGATCGATGCGGCCGTCCCTGCGGGCGTCCTGCACGAACTCCGGATAGGCGAAGGCCATCCGCCCGAAGCCCGCCATGGCTGCGTGTCCGCCATCCACCATGCCCGCCGCCAGGTTCGGCGAAAACTGCCGCAGGTAGGAAAACGCGCTGCCCAGCACCGGGATGTCCACCGCGTGCTGGATCTCGCTGACGCCCTTCATCACCCGGCCCACGCCCTCCAGCGGATGCTCGTCCGGAACGTAGTTGCCGTGGTCGTAGGGGCGGTTCACGTGGGGGTTCTTGTAGGGGTTGCCCATGGTGATGTTGATCAGCGGAATATGGAATTCCGCTTCCAGCTCGCGGATCAGCCGGATGGCCTCGGTCATGTCGGGCTCCAGGCTTCCCTCCTTCACGCCGAAGCCGTAGGGGTAGGGGAATCCGTCGTAGGCGTTGAGCCGGCTGGTCAGGAAGAAGTCGCCGGAGGTCAGCCCCGCCTGCGCCGCCCGGTAGCAGTTCCTGAGGAAGCGGGTGCGGTTTTCGAAGCTGCCGCCGTAGTCGCCGGGCCGGGTGTACGCGCTGAGCAGCTCGCAGGCCAGGTAGCGGTGGCAGCACTTCACGTCCATGCCGTCGAAGCCGGCCTGCTGGCACAGCCGCGCGGTTGTGGTATAGGCATCCTCGAAGCGGCGCAGGTCGTCGTCGGAGACGATGCGCCCGGCGGGCAGGGGTGTGTCCTCCAGGGGCGGGCAGCTGTAGGCGATCATGGGCTCCGGATAGCCGTGGGGCTTGGAGTAGCGGCCGCTGTTGGTGGCCTGCATGACCAGCACAGGCACGTAGCCGTTCTCCCGCAGGCAGGTTTCGCGGATGTCGTCGGTCAGGCGGCGGAAGGCGTCCACGTTGTCCCCGGTGAGGTACAGCTGATGGGCGCTGGCCCGGCCCTCCGGCACGGTGGCCACGGCCTCGAACCAGATCAGCCCCGGGCCGGCCTTGGCAAAGCGCTCATAGCGGCGGACGGTCAATTCGCCCGGCGCGCCGTCCTCCGTGCCGTCGGTGCCCTCCATGGGCTGGAAGGCGATGCGGTTGGGCGCGGTGACGGCCCCCAGGGTCAGGGGCCGGTACAGCGGGGATACGTCCTCCTGCAGGGGCAGATCAGCCTGAGCCTTCGCCGCGGCGGCGCGCAGGCTGTCAAGGGTGGGATAGTGGAAGGTTTCGTGATTCATCAGGCGTCTACCTCCTTGCGGTCTTTCAAGAACTATGATAAAGTATAAGCATGTCGATGAACCTGCGCCGGGCGCACGGAAATATGGAAAATCAATCTGCAGGAGGGATGCTATGCCCTTCACCATTGTCTACAGCGAGGAGCCGGCGTTCCATCAGGCGCACACGCATGTGTACTACGAGCTGCTGTACGTGCTGGAGGGCGCGGTGCGGCTGACGGTCCGGGGGCAGGAAAAACGGGTGGAGGCCGGATCGCTGGTATTCCTGAACCCCTTCGACGAGCATGCCACCCGGATGTGCGGGGCGTGCTACCGGCGGTACTATCTGCTGATTCCGCCCACGCAGCTGCAGGCCTTCCGGCAGGATACGCGGCTGCTGTCGGTCTTCCGCTTCCGGCGGGGGGGCTACCCCTATGTGCTGGAAACGGGGGAGGACAAGCCCCGGTTCGACACCTGCTTTTCGCTGCTGCGGGAGATGGCGGAGCGCGCCGGCCCCCTGATGGAGGAACAGGTGGAAGCCCTGCTGACGCTGATCCTGCTCTGCGCCCGGGAGAAACGCCCGGACATGTTCCTGGGCGATCCGGGGGACGACTTCCTGCCCATGGGGGAAATCCTGGACGAGCTGGACCGTACCTTCGCCCGGCCCTTCTCCCTCAAGGCGCTGGCCAGGCGCTACCACGTCAGTCCGGGCTGCCTGTCCAGCCACTTCAGCCGGTGCGTGGGCATGCGGCCCATGCAGTATGTGACCCTCAGCCGCCTGACCCAGGCCCGGGTCATGCTCATGCAGACGGAGACGCCCGTGATGGAGGTGGCCCGTCAGTGCGGCTACAACGACGTGAGCAGCTTCGTCCGCCGCTTCCGGGAGGAATTCGGCGTGACGCCCCTGCAGTTCCGCCGCCAGCACAACGGCGTATCCCCCAGGGCGGATGCCGGCGGCGACGCCTCCGGGCGCAGACCATAGCGCGTATCCCTTTCACAGACCATACTTATAGATAGGAAAGGAGTCTTCCACCATGAAATTCAGCAATGGCTGCTGGCTGCCCCAGGAGGGCGTGCAGTGCTTCTCCCCGGTGCAGGTGTATTCGGCCCGCCTGGAAAAGGATCGGGCTGTGCTGCTCATCACCACCCGGCCGGTGCGCCAGCGGGGCGACACCATGGACGGCGTGAACCTGACCATGGAGATCACCGCCCCCTACCCGGAGGTGCTCAGGGTGCGCACCTGGCACCACGCGGGGGTGAAGCGCAGGGGCCCCGCCTTCGACCTGGAGCCGGGACAGGAGGGCCTGTTCCGCGCCGCCGAAACCGATGCGGTCATCACCGTATCCAGCGGCAGCACCCGGGTGGAGATCGACCGGGCCAGCGGCGCGATGACCTTCTGGCAGGGCGATCGGAAGCTGACCGGCAGCGCGGAAAAGGATCTGGCCTACGTCAAGCCCGACTGGCACGGCTTCTACTATGACAAGGGCCCCGGGGACGCGTATATGCGGGGCCAGCTGGACATGGACGTGGGCGAGATGATCTACGGCCTGGGCGAGCGCTTCGGCCCCCTGGCCAAAAACGGTCAGACCATCGAGGTCTGGAACGAGGACGGCGGCACCTCCACCCAGCAGGCCTACAAGAATATTCCCTTCTATCTGTCCAGCAAGGGCTACGGCGTGTTCGTCAACCATCCGGAGCGGGTGTCCTTCGAGGTGGGCAGCGAGATGGTGTCGAAGGTGTCCTTCGCCGTCAAGGGCGAGATGCTGGATTTCTTCCTTATCGGCGGCCCCACCATGAAGGACGCCCTGAGCCGCTACACCGGCATCACGGGGCATCCGGCCCTGCCGCCGGCGTGGACCTTCGGGCTGTGGCTGTCCACGTCCTTCACCACCAATTATGACGAGGAGACCGTCAACAGCTTCGTGGACGGCATGATGGAGCGGGGGATTCCCCTGTCGGTGTTCCACTTCGACTGCTTCTGGATGCGGGCCTTCCACTGGTGCGACTTCCTGTGGGATCCGGAGGTGTTCCCCGATCCGGAGGGCATGCTGAAGCGCCTGAAGAGCAAGGGCCTGAAGATCTGCGTGTGGATCAACAGCTACGTGGGGCAGGAATCCCATCTGTTCGCCGAGGGCGCGGAGAAGGGCTACTTCCTCAAGCGGCCCAATGGCGACGTGTGGCAGTGGGACATGTGGCAGTCCGGCATGGCGCTGGTGGACTTCACCAATCCGGAGGCCTGCCGGTGGTATTCCGCGCAGCTGGAACGGCTGCTGGACATGGGCGTCGACTGCTTCAAGACCGACTTCGGCGAGCGCATCCCCACCGACTGCGTCTACTACAACGGCGCGGATCCGGAGCTGATGCACAACTACTACACCTACCTGTACAACAAGACCGTCTACGACACCATTGTCCGCAAGCGCGGCAAGGAGGAAGCGGTGCTCTTCGCCCGGTCGGCCACGGCGGGCGGGCAGAAGTTCCCCGTCCACTGGGGCGGCGACTGCTGGAGCAGCTATGTGGCCATGGAGCAGACCCTGCGGGGCGGCCTGTCGCTGACCAGCTCGGGCTTCGGGTTCTGGAGCCACGACATCGGCGGCTTCGAGCGCACCTCCACGGCGGACGTGTACAAGCGCTGGTGCGCCTTCGGGCTTCTGTCCAGCCATTCGCGGCTCCACGGGTCCAGCAGCTACCGGGTGCCCTGGGCCTATGACGATGAGGCGGTGGACGTGCTGCGGTTCTTCGCCCGGCTGAAGTACAGCCTGATGCCCTACCTCTACCGCCAGGCGGTGCTGACCCACGAAACCGGCGTGCCCATGATGCGCATGATGCCCCTGGAATTCCCCGACGAGCGGGCCTGCGCGGGGCTGTCCACCCAGTACATGCTGGGCGACAGCCTGCTGGTGGCGCCCATCCTGAACGATCAGGGCATGGCGGAGTACTATCTGCCCGAGGGCCGCTGGACGAGCCTGCTCACCGGCGAGGAGCGCGAGGGCGGCCGCTGGATCCGGGAGCATCACGGCTACATGAGCCTGCCGCTCTACGTCCGGCCGGGGAGCGTCATCCCCGTGGGCGCCCATGACGATACCGTCCAGTACGACTATGCCCAGGATGCGGACTGGCGGGTCTACGCGCTGGAGGAGGGGCAGGAGCGCGCCTGCGTGATCTGCGGCGCGGACGGCCGGGAAACGGCCAGCCTGACCGTGGCGCGCACGGCGGAGGGCTACGCCCTGACGCTGACGGGCGGCCGGCCCTGCACCGTGACGCTGATGAACGTGACGGCGCAGTCCGCCGAGGGCGCGGCCATGACCGTGGCAAACGGCAGCACCCGCCTGAGCCTGAGCGGGGAGGGCAAGGCCTTCGTCCGCTGCGGCGCGTGAGGAAAATTTTCTCGAATTTTTCCGGTGGGCCCGGAAGGAGTCCCTGTCGCGAAGGCGAATAGAACGCTTTCGGAAGCCGGTCTTGAGGCCGGCTCCCTTACTTGAAGGAGGACAGAACCATGGCGGTTGTTACCCTGAACAAGGAAAGAAGCCAGGGCAAGATCAACAGGAACATTTACGGACACTTTTCCGAGCATCTGGGCCGGTGCATTTACCAGGGCCTGTACGTGGGCGAGGACAGCCCCATTCCCAATGTGCGGGGCATCCGCACGGACGTGGTGGAGGCGCTGAAGAAGCTGGGCGTCCCGGTGATGCGCTGGCCGGGCGGCTGCTTTGCCGACGAGTACCACTGGGAGGACGGCATCGGCCCGAAGGAGAACCGCAAGCGCATGGTCAACACCAACTGGGGCGACGTGGTGGAGGACAATTCCTTCGGCACCCACGAGTTCCTGGACCTGTGCGATCAGCTGGGGTGCGAGCCCTACATCAACGCCAACGTGGGCAGCGGCACCGTGCGGGAGATGGCCGAGTGGGTGGAGTACCTCAACAGCGACGGGGACTCCACCGTGGTTCAGAAGCGCTGGGCCAACGGCCGCAAGGATCCCTGGCACGTGAAGTACTGGGGCGTGGGCAACGAGAGCTGGGGCTGCGGCGGCAACATGCGCCCTGAGTACTACGCCGACGAGTACCGCCGCTACCAGACCTTCTGCCGCAAGTACGGCGATGACAAGCTCTACAAGATCGCCTGCGGCCCCAGCGAGGACGACTACGAGTGGACGGAGGTGCTCATGGAGCGGGCGGCCAAGTACATGGACGCCCTCACCATGCACTACTACACCGTGTGCAGCGGCGACTGGAAGCACAAGGGCAGCGCCACGGGCTTCACCCTGACGGACTTCTACAAGACGCTGGTGAAGGCCGCCCGCATGGATGAGATCGTCACCGGGCACATCGCCATCATGGACCGCTACGACCCCAAGCGGAAGGTGGGGCTGATCGTGGACGAGTGGGGCACCTGGTACGACGTGGAGCCCGGCACCAATCCCGGCTTCCTCTACCAGCAGAACACCATGCGCGACGCCCTGGTGGCGGCCATCACCCTGAACATCTTCAACCATCACTGCGACCGCGTGGTCATGGCCAACCTGGCCCAGACGGTGAACGTGCTGCAGGCCGTGGTGCTCACCGAGGGCGAGAAGATGGTGCTGACCCCCACCTATCACGTCTTCGACCTGTACAAGGCCCATCAGGACGCGCAGGAGGTCGACTGCTTCGTGCAGGCGGACACCGTGGGTCAGGAGGGCTGGGAGCTGCCTCAGGTGACGGCCTCCGCCTCCCTGAAGAATGGCGTGACCACCCTCACCCTGGCCAACCTTTCCGCCGACAGGCCCGTGACCGTCACCGTGAAGGGCGCGGATGCCACCAGCATCGCCGGCCGGATCCTCCAGGGCGAAATGGGCCAGTACAACGACTTTGACGCATCGCCCCTGGCGGCGAAGGCTTTCGACGGCTGCAGCCTGCGCGGCGGCGACGCGGTGGTGGAGCTGCCTCCCTGCTGTGTGGCGGCCATCGAACTGAAGTGAAGGAGGACACAGCCATGATCGCTCAGACGCCTCCCATGGGCTGGAACAGCTGGGACTGCTACGGCGCGGCGGTGAACGAGGATCAGGTTCGCCGGAACGCCGACTACATGGCCCGCTTCCTCAAGCCCTGTGGCTGGGAGTACGTGGTGGTGGATATCCAGTGGTATCAGCCCACGGCCCTCAACCATGAGTACGAGCCCTTCGCGCCCCTGTGCATGGATGAATGGGGCCGTCTGATTCCCGCGGCGAACCGCTTCCCCAGCGCGGCGGAGGGCAGGGGCTTCAAGCCTCTGGCGGATTACGTGCACAGCCTGGGGCTGAAGTTCGGCATCCACATCATGCGCGGCATGCCCCGCATGGCGGCCCACAACCATCTGCCCATCCTGGGCAGCGAGTTCGGCTGTCATCAGGCGGCCAACCCCAACAGCGTCTGCCAGTGGAACCCGGACATGTACGGCCTCAAGTGCAGGACCCAGGCCGCGAAGGACTACTACGCCAGCATCTTCGCCCTGTACGCGGAGTGGGGCGTGGACTTCATCAAGTGCGATGACATTGCCCGGGAGTATCCCCACTGTGAGCGGGAGATCGAGCTGATTTCCGAGGCGTGCCGCGGCTGCGGGCGGGACATGGTGCTGAGCCTGTCCCCCGGCCCCGCGCCGCTGGAGCACGCCGAGCATCTGAAGAAGTACGCCAACATGTGGCGCATCACCGACGATTTCTGGGACGGCTGGGCGCAGCTGAAGGCCATGTTCGAGCGGGCGGAGAAGTGGTGCATCCATGCCGCGCCGGGTCACTGGCCGGATGCGGACATGCTGCCCCTGGGGGCCCTGCGCCAGTGCAACAGCCCCGACGACTGGACGCGCTTCACCCAGGCGGAGCAGCGCACCATGATGACCCTGTGGCCCATGATGCGCTCCCCCCTGATGATCGGCGCGGAAATGACGAAGAACGACGACTTCACCCTGTCGCTTCTGACCAACGGCGACGTGCTGGCCATCGGGAAGGAGAGCTTCTGCGGGCATCCCCTGACCACCACGGAGGAGGAGAGCGTCTGGCTGGCGCCCCGGCAGGATGGCAAGGGCGTGTACTGCGCGCTGTTCAACCTGTCCGATGAGGAGCGCGCGGTCTGCCTGAAGCCCGAGCAGCTGGATCGTCCCGCGGCGAAGGCCCGGGAGCTGTGGACGGGCCGGGAGGAGGATCCCGCCCGTGGCCTGAGCGTGACGCTGCCGGCCCATGACGCGGCGGTGTACCTGCTGACCTTCTGACGGAGAAACAGAATGACGGAACCCAAACCCTTTTGCCGGCGCTGCCTGCTGGAGGACATGCCCTCCCAGGCAGCGCTGGCTGCAAGTATCCGGGATTTGATCGCGCTTTTGCCGGAAAGTCAGCGGGCCCCCCGGGAGGAAACCGAACGGCGGCTCGGCCAGTGCCGCGAGTGCGATCAGCTGCGCAGCGGGATGTGCGCGCTGTGCGGGTGCTATGTGGAGCTGCGGGCGGCGAAGAAGCGCATGGGCTGTCCGGCCCTGCCGCCGCGGTGGGAGCCCTGGCAGGACATGTAACATCACGAAGGGAGCGAGGGCCATGGCAGACAGGCCGCTGCGGAACATGGGGGTGTTCGCCCATGTGGACGCGGGCAAGACCACCCTGACCGAGCAGCTGCTCCGGCACGCGGGGGTCATCCGCCAGGCGGGGAGCGTGGACAGCGGCACCACCCGCACGGACAATCTGCCGGTGGAGCGGCGGCGGGGCATCTCCGTGAAGGCCAGCTGCGTGCGCCTGAGCTGGCGGGGCGTGGACGTGAACCTGATCGACACCCCGGGGCACGTGGACTTCTCCGCGGAGGTGGAGCGTTCCCTGTGGGCGCTGGACGGGGCGGTGCTGGTGGTCTGCGCCCGGGAGGGCGTGCAGCCGCAGACCGAGACGCTCTACGACGCCCTGGCCCGGGAGAACATCCCCACGATCATTTTCATCAACAAGACCGACCGGGAGGGCGCGGATCCCGCCCGGGTGCTGCGCCAGATCCATCACCGCCTGACCGCCTTGGCCGTGGACGTCACCGACATGGACGCCATGACGGAGGCCGTCTGCACGCTGGACGAAGCGATGCTGGAAAGGTACATGGCGGACGAGCCCATCGACTCTGGGCTGGTGCGGAAGAAATTCGCTGCCCTGGCCCGGGAGGGGAAGATCTGCCCGGTCCTGATGGGCTCGGCCCTGCGGGACACCGGGGTGGAGGCCGTGCTGGACGCCATCGTGGACGATCTGCCCGAGCCGGACGCCGGAAAAGCCGGGCTGTGCGGCGTAGCCTTCGCGGCGGGGCAGGACAGGCTGCTGGGCCGGGGCGTATGGCTGCGGCTGTACAGCGGCCAGCTGGAAAACCGGGAAGCCGTCACCCTGCCGGCGGGGGTGGATCCCGTGACGGGCGAGAAGCGCTTTGTGCAGCGGAAGGTGACGCAGATCCGCACGGTGGACGGGCAGGACGCGGGGGTGCTGACCGCCGGGGAAATCGGCGTGGTGTACGGCCTGGGGGATCTGCCCATCGGCCATGTGCTGGGGGAGGAAAGCCTGCTGCCCCGGCGGGTGATGCCCGGCACCCTGCGCACGCCGCTGATCACCGTGCAGGTGATTCCCGATAAACCGGAGGACATGCCGGCCCTTCGCGAGGCCTGCCAGACCCTGGCGGGGGAGGATCCGCTTTTGCAGGCCCATTACGCCCGCAGGCTGAATGAGCTGCAGCTGCACGTGATGGGCATGATCCAGCTGGAAATCCTGCAGGAAACGCTGGACACCCGCTTCGGGCTGAAGGTGCATTTCTCCGAGCCGACGGTTCTGTACCGGGAGACCATCGCCCGGGAGGCCAAGGGCTTCGTGGCGTATGTGGTCCCCAAGCCCTGCTGGGCGGTGATGGAGTTCCTCATCGAGCCGGGGCAGCGGGGCAGCGGCGTGACGTTCGCCTCCGTCGCGCCGGTGAAGGACATCGCGCCGGGGTATCAGCATCAGGTGGAGCAGGCGCTGCCCCTGGCCCTGGGGCAGGGCCGGCTGGGCTGGCCGGTGACGGACGTGCGCATCACGCTCCTGGGGGGCAACCATCACATCTTCCACACCCATCCGCTGGACTTCATCGTGGCCACGCCCATGGGCATCCACGACGGCTTGCAGCGGGGCGGCAGCATCCTGCTGGAGCCGGTGCTGGAGGTGACCTTCATGCTGCCTGCGGAATGCGTGGGCCGGGTGATGAGCGACGTGGCGCAGATGCGCGGCGCCGTCACCGACACCGTCACCGATGAGGATCGGGTGATCCTCCGGGCGGAGGTGCCGGTGCAGAGCAGCATGATGTACGCCGCGACCCTGGCGGCGATCACGGGGGGCCGGGGCGGCATGAGCGCGCGGCTCATGGGCTACCGGGAATGCCCGCTGGAGCTGGGGCGTCAGGCGGCGCGCCGGGGGGTGGATCCCCTGGACACCAGCCGCTACATTCTGGCGGCCCGCAACGCCCTGGAGGGCGGCATCTTCGACGAATGGTGAGAGAAGGGGTGCATGGCATGCAGCTGAGAAGGATTCCCATGGACGGGCCGCAGAACCTGCGGGATCTGGGGGGCTACGCGGCGGGGGAGGGCCGGATGGTCGCGTGGAACCGGCTGTACCGCTCCGACAGCCTGTCCGGGCTGACGGAATCGGACGCGGCGCGCCTCAGGGCCATGAACGTGCGGACGGTGGTGGATCTGCGCAGCCTGTCCGAGCAGCAGGCCATGCCGGACAAGCTGCCCGAGGGGATCCGCCTGTGCGCCTGCCCCATGATGCGGGAGGAGCTGGCGGCGCCGGATCGGGCGGCGGAGGCCTTCGCCCGGAGCCTGACCCACGGCTACATGAAGATGATCGGCGAGGACGCGGCCCTGGCGGGTCAGGCGGCGCGGGCGGTCATGGAGGGATTGACGCAGGGGGCGGTGGTGTTCCACTGCACCGCGGGCAAGGACAGAACCGGCGTGCTGGCGGCGATTCTCCTGCTGCTGCTGGGTGTGGCGGAGGAGGACGTCATCGCGGACTACCAGGTGAGCTTCACCTACAACCGGCGGGGCGTGAACCGGCTGCTGTCGCGGGTGCCGGAAATGCAGGCGCTGCTGGCGCAGGCGGGGGAGGATTCCCTGCTGCACTCCCATCCCCGGAACATTCAGGCCGTGCTGGACAGGCTGAACGCCGACAGCGTCGGCCCCTGGCTGGAGGAGGCCGGGGTCGGGCGGGAGACGCAGGCGCGCTTCCGGCGGATCATGCTGGCGGAGTGATCCGCCCCCGCCCTTGACAGGACGGCGGGGAGCGCATATAATGAACAGTGTTCATGTTCGGGAGGGGATAGCGGCGTGAATCCGGGCGTCACCACGAAGGAGGAGATCCTGCAGGCCTGCCGGCAGATCGCGGCGGAGGAAGGGCTGCAGGCTGTCAGCATGCGGAGCGTGGCGGGCAAATGCGGCGTGGCGCTTGGCACGCTGTACAACTACTACGCCGACAAGGACGCGCTGCTCATCGCCACGGTGGAGAGCGTCTGGCAGGATATCTTTCATCCCATGGGGCGGTGTCCGGAGGGGACGTCCTTCCCGGAATATGTGAGCCGGCTGTACGACTGCGCCCATCGGGGGGCGGCGGCCTATCCGGACTTTCTGACGGAGCATTCCATCGCCATTGCCCGCGCCCGCCGGGGCGAGGCGCAAAGCGTCATGGAGCGGCACTTTGCCCACATGCGGGCCGGGCTGCTGACGGCGCTGCGGGCGGATCCGGCGGTGCGGGATGCGGCGCTCGCGCCCCCGCTGACGGAGGAAGCCCTGGCGGACATGACGCTGGACAGCATCCTTCTGCTGCTGATGAAGCAGGCGGAGGACTGCGGTGCGCTGGCGGAGGCCCTGCGCAGGATTCTCGCCGGCAAGTGAGGCGCGGCATGCTCCGCGCAGGTTTTTTTGCGGCAACATGAACGAAGTTCATATCAAGGAGGAATTTCCCGATGCAGGCGGTATTCGAGACGCTGTTCGACGCGGTGTATCTGGTGACGGTGATCACCCTGGGCATCCTGATGATCCGGGGCAGCAGGGGACGGAAGCAGTACCTGCTCTTCGGGGCGATGGCGGTGACGCTGAGCTGCGGCGACGCGTTCCACCTGATTCCCCGGGCGGTGGCGCTGTGCACCACGGGTCTGGCGGATTACACGGCGGCCCTGGGCGTGGGCAAGCTGATCACCTCCGTCACGATGACGGCCTTCTACGTGCTGCTGTACTACGTGTGGCGCAGCCGCTACCGGGTGGAGGGCCGCAAGGCACTGACGGCGGCGGTATGGGCGCTGGCGATCATCCGGGCGCTGCTGTTCCTGATGCCCCAGAATGCCTGGACCAGCCCGGACGCGCCGCTGCGCTGGGGCGTGTACCGCAACATTCCCTTCGCCATCCTGGGAGCGGTGATCGTGGCGCTGTTCTTCCGCAGCGCGAGGGAGAAGCAGGATGCGCCCTTCCGCCACCTGTGGCTGACGGTGGTGCTGAGCTTCGCGTGCTACATTCCGGTGGTGCTCTTCGCCGACGCGGCGCCGGCGGTGGGCATGCTGATGATCCCAAAGACCTGCGCCTACGTCTGGACGGTGCTGATCGGCTTCAACGCCATGCGGAAGGAGTAACGCCCCATGAAGAAGATGCTCACCCTGTCCTTCGCCTACGCCGTGGCCGCCATGGCGGGAGGCGTGTTCTACCGGGAGTTCACCAAATTCAGCGGCTTCACCGGGGTGACGGCCCTGGGCAAGGTGCATACCCATCTGTTCCTGCTGGGGATGCTGGTATTCCTGGTGGTGGCGCTGTTCGCCGGGCAGTACGACCTGCGGAAGGAGCGAACCTTCCGGGCCTTCCTGTGGACGTACAACATCGGCGTGCCGCTGACGTCGGTGATGCTGCTGGTGCGGGGCGTGGCGCAGGTGCTGTGCCTGCCCCTGGGCAAGGGAGCCTCCGCGGCCATCTCCGGCGTGGCGGGGATCGGGCATATCCTGACGGGCGTGGGTCTGGTGCTGCTGCTCCTGACCCTGCGCAGGGTTGCCCGGGACTGACGGGCATCGGCGGCCGGGGGGAAGGATCTTCCTGCCGGGGGACTGGCTGGGGCTGCCGAACAGGGAAAGGGCGTGACGCGGATGGTCACGCCCTTTTGTGATGCGCGAAGTGCGGAATGCTTCTGGGAGAAGTAAAGTCCCTGCCCGGGGCGCATCATCCCGCAAGCCGGGCCTGTGCCCCTGCCAGCCGAACAGAAAGGGCGCGACGCGGATGGTCACGCCCTTTTGTGATGCGCGGAGTGCGGAATGCTTCTATGAGAAGTGACGTACCTGACCGGGGCGCGTTAGCCTGCAAACCAAGCCTGCACCCCTGCCAGCCGAACAGAAAGGGCGTGACGCGGATGGCACGCCCTTTTGTGATGCGCGGAGTACGGAATGCTTCCGCGAGAAACGGTATCCCTGCCCGGGGCGTGTTGGCCCACAAGCCGGGTTCTGTACCCCTGCCAGCTGAACAGAAAGGGCGTGACGCGGATGGTCACGCCCTTTTGTGATGCGCGGGGTGCGGAATGCTTCTGGGAGAAGTGAAGCCCCTGCCCGGGGGAGCATCATCCCGCAAACCAAGCCTGCACCCCTGCCGGCCGAACAGAAAGGGCGTGACGCAAATGGTCACGCCCTTTTGTGATGCGCGGAGTGCGGAATGCTTCTATGAGAAGCGGAACACCTGCCCTGGGCACATCATCCAGCAAGCCGGGTTCTGTACCCCTGCCAGCCGAACGAAAAGGGCGTGACACAAACGGTCACGCCCTTTTGTGATGCGCGGAGTGCGGAATGCTTCCGTGAGAAGCGGAACACCTGCCCGGGGCGCATCATCCCGCAAGCCGGGCCTGTACCCCTGCCAGCTGAACAGAAAGGGCGCGACATAAACAGTCACGCCCTTTGTGGCATTAGAAGTACGGAAACCTTCCAAAAGAAGCGAATCCCCGCCCTATCCCGCCCGTCCGATGCAGAACGCATATCCGCAGTGGTGACTGTACTGCCGGAACAGCTCCGCCTCGCGCCGGTTCACGGCTGCATACTGCTTCATGGTGTCGCACTGCGGATACCTGCGCGCCATCCGCTCAATGGCCCGGGGATGAAGCCGTTGTCCGTCCGGCAGGTCTCCGGCAGCACGAAGCAGCCCGCGAACGCATACCCCGCCTGCTGCGGGACGCCGACGCCCGTCTCCACGGAATCCGGGGGGCTGCCGGCTTCGGCCCTGAACCGGTCACCCCCGGCGGGATGCTCCGCGGTGAGCCGGGAGGAACCCGTCACGGCCACATATCCGCCGGGCCGGACGATAGCATGCCAGTACCGCAGCCCTTCCCGAAGCCGATGCTGCCCGCGACGCCCTTCACCCGGGCGGCAGACCCCGCTTTCCGCCCGCTCCGCGCGCCGCCGGATCAACGCGGGGAGCATGTCCGGCCCGGTCACGATGCCGGGCAGCTGCCGTCCCGCTGCCGCCATCATCGCACAGGGCGGCATGTCCGACAGAAACCGCCGCGGCAGTGCGCGACGCCGCGGCGGCTGAAGGGCTTACGGGTTCTTGCGGCGGACGGGGAAGCAGATATCCGTCTGCCAGTCCTGGGGATCCCCCTGGCCCGGGCCCTGGCGGTAGATCTCGAAGGGCGCGCCGTCGGGCTCCAGGTTCTGCGAGGCGATCCACCGGGCCATGGCGCCGTAGGCCTCCGGGAGCTGCGCGTAGGAGCCCCTGTGGGTGGTGACGGCCATCAGGCCGCCGGGGAGCATCCGGGTCGCGTCCTCCGGCCGGGGAACCGGCAGCGCCAGCTCCATGTCCGTGTCCTCGGGGTCGAAGGCTTCGCTGTGGTAGATGGTCATGGGCGGGCCGTCCGGGGCGATGCGCTGCCGGGCAGCCTCCTCATACAGGCGGCCGATGACGCTGCCGTAATCCTCCACGGACATGCGCTGACGGCGGCTGATAATGGGTCGGGCGGGAACCTCCCGGAGGGTGATGTCGTATTCGGGCTGATAGGCCATGATGTCATCCGTCCTTTCCATGGCGGCGAGGTGCCGGTCAAGCTCCCGGAGGACGAGGGTCTGCTGCGCCAGCTGGCTGGCAAGCACCTGCCGCTGACGGCGCAGGGCTTCCGGCCCCGCGGCGGGATTGGCCAGGATCTGCCCGATGGCCACCAGCGGAAAGCCGTAGCGCTTCAGCCGCTGAATGAGCAGCATGGCGTCGATGAGCCCCTCGTCATAATAGCGGTAGCCTGTCCATTCGTCCACCCGGGTGGGCAGGAGCAGGCCGATCTTTTCATAATGCCGCAGGGTTTTGACGCTGACGTGGCAGGCGCGGGAAAACTGGCCGATGGACAGCATTCGTTCATTCCTCCAGTGCGTGTTGATGAGGGTGCCGCTTCGAAGCAATTCTGATGATAAACCCTGCCCGAGGGGACGAGTCAAGGGGCTCCGCGAAAAAATTCCGCGCATCCGGCCGTATCGCGGTCAGGCTGGAAACGCACGGAAAAACGGCCGCCCCGCATGCTGTATGATCAGCGTGTCGGAAGGAAGAAGCGCCGGAAAGCACAGCCGTCAGCAGGACGGCGGCGTTCCCCGCGCAGCCATGACAGATCCATTCGGAGGTGCTTGTGATGAAGAAGCTGACGTCTCTGATCCTGAGCCTGATGCTCCTGACGATGATGCTTCCCGTGTCCGCGCTGGCCGCTTCTGCTGAGGATATGGTGGGGGAGAATATCGTCTACCAGATCCATGGCTATCACTGGGAAGGCCAGAAGCTGTATGTGCAGGGATGCATTGCGAACCTCAACACGGCCTATGACCTGCTCGGCATGGAGAACGCCGTCATGGTTTTGACCGACGCCAATGGTCTGGAGCTTTGCTACATCAACGTCAACGAGGCTGTCGCGAACAGCTGCATTCTGCAGCCGCTGTCCAAGACGCCCTACAATTTCACCGTGAAGACGCTGCTGCATGACCGCAGCGAGTACGCCAGCCTGACCTCGGGCCTGCATGTGTATTTCGTGTCCTTTTCCTATCAGTACGCGGCCTGCGAGGGCGCGCAATGCCCGTACTGTCAGCACCAGGGTCTGGCGCTGAGCGTGAACCCCTTCGACATCGTCAGCGGATCCGCCGACAATACCTACCCGTGCTACATGTGCTACAAGGGCAAGTGCCCCGGCTGCGGCGGCGACGGCAGGTTCGAAGCGTTGAAGGGCAGCATCTGGGGCGATCGCTGCCGGACCTGCGAGGGCGACGGAAAGTGTCCTGCCTGCGGCGGCGACGGCATCATGGGCAACTGAGCCTGGCCCTGCGTCCCGGGAGCCTGCGGATCGGAAACGGTTCGCAGGCATTTTCCGCGTTCAGCGCCGAAGCGTCCAGACCGTGCCTGTCGGGCGCGGGACTGCGGAGCCGCCGCAGACTCCCTTTCGCGAGGGGGCGTCCCAGGGGGCGACGGCGGCCGCCGGCATGCCCGCGACGGCGCATGCAAACGGCTTCCGAGGGGGCAGCGGGCCTTCGCGGGGGATGCAAGAACTTCCGCCGATGTGATATCCTGTCATTGCCGCTGTCGGGACGTCCCCGGCAGACGGCCCCACACACGGATGCCCTGTGAGAAAGGAGCCTCATGATGAAGAAATTCTGCCTGATGCTGGCTGTCCTTGCGCTCGGGTGCAGCGTCCCCGCCCTGGCGGACACGGATCTGTCGCAGTTCGACGCCAGCGTGTATGACGAGCTGTCCATGGACGAAATCCCCGACGGTGAGCTGACCGGGGATCTGCTGAGCACCCTGGAGGATGCGCATACCGACCGGATTTTCGACGAGCTGCTGCCCTGGCTCGTGGAAAAGGGATACGTCCGGGACGTGCCGCGCTCGGGCTGCGTGAACGAGGAGAGCAAGCTCTGGATCAGGGACATCGGCTCGTTTATGGATCTGTGGCTGCAGCTCGACACGGTGCCGCTGGAGGAGATGCCGACCAGCCTGGTGCACTGCTCGCCCTCGTGCGATCCGGACGCGACCGTGAACTGCAATGTTTTCGCCATCGGCTTCTGGGGGCTGGAGGACCTGTTTGCGCCGTGCCCGATGTGCTATCCGGAGGGCTGGGTCTACGACTATCTTCTCTCCTGCGAGTACGAGGACCTGAACCAGCTGTACATCGGCCTGCGGACGGAGGCCGTCCCCGGGCGGTTCGACGAGCCCCGGAACATCGTTGCCAGCTTCGACCATGGGACGGATGAATGCCTGGCCGTGGCCGTGCAGTATACGGATCAGGCTTACGTCATCGTGTACCAGAGCGAACGCCTGACGCTGCAGGGGATCCTCAGCGCCTGCGAGCGCTGCAGCATTCCCGGGAAGGACAACCCGTGGGACAATCTGGAGCCCGGGCTGTGGCACTGCCAGGCGTGCGGCTCGATCACCCGGGTGGAGGCCGAATGATGCGCAGCCCGGAGGATGCGCGCTTCTGCCCCTGACCTGCCGCCGCGCCGATCACGGGCCGCCGGGCGCATGAAGGGGGCAGGCGCCTTCGGGAGGGCGCGGACAGCCGCGCGCTCCGGGCCTTCAGGGAACGCAGACACCCCCGCCGGGGCTGCCGGAAATGGCGGGGGTGCGGCGACAAAAAAGGGACGTCCGCGATATCAGTCGCAGACGCCCCTGTTGTTTTTTTGGCGGAATGCTTTGGTTCGGCCGATCCCTGCGGGGATGCGCCGCCTCAGTGGCTCTTGTGGAACAGCAGCCGCTCGTAGCGATCCCAGTCCGCGTCGCGCACCAGCAGCTCCAGCTCCTCGTCGCCCATGACGGTGTTGCGGCCCTGAGCGTACAGCTCGTCCACCTTTTCGCGGACATAATGCACGATCGGGTCGTTCTTGGAGACGACCTGATCCCCCGTCAGGCGGAAGTAGCTGTTCAGCCAGTGGGCCACGCCCGCCAGACCGCTGGTCGCGTCCACCGCCACCAGCGCCGGACGGTTGAACAGCGCCGCCGTGTCGAAAATGTTGTAGATTTCCTCGTCCTTGAGCAGGCCGTCGGCGTGAATGCCCGCCCGGGTCACGTTGAAGTGACGGCCCACGAAGGGCTGACGGGGGCTGATCTCCAGGCCGATGTTGCGCTCCATGTAGTCGGCGATCTCCGTCACCGCGGTCAGATCCATGCCGTCCAGGGTGCCGCGCAGGGACGCGTATTCCACCGCCATGGCCTCCAGCGGGCAGTTGCCCGTGCGCTCGCCCAGACCCAGCAGCGAGCAGTTCACCGACGAGCAGCCGTACATCCAGGCCGTGCCCGCGTTGGACACCACCTTGTAGAAGTCATTGTGGCCATGCCACTCCAGCTGCTCGGAGGGCACCTGGGCGTAGTGGTGCAGGCCGTAGATGATGCCCGGGACGGAGCGGGGCAGCGCCGCGCCGTAGTAGTGCACGCCGAAGCCCATGGTGTCGCAGGCGCGGATCTTGATGGGGATGCCGGACTCCTCCGACAGATCCATCAGCTTCTCCGCGAAGGGCAGCACGAAGCCGTAGAAGTCCGCGCGGGTGATGTCCTCAAAGTGGCAGCGGGGCTTGATCCCCCGATCCAGCGCGGCCTTGACGATGCCCAGGTACTTGTCCATGGCCTGGCTGCGGGTCAGGTGCATCTTGTTGAAGATGTGGTAGTCCGAGCAGGATACCAGCACGCCGGTTTCCTTGACGCCGGCCTGCTTGACCAGCTCGAAGTCCTTCTCGTTGGCGCGGATCCAGGTGGTGATCTCCGGGAACTCAAAGCCCAGATCCTGGCAGGCGTGGAGGGCAGCCTTGTCCTTCTCCGTGTAGACGAAGAACTCGCTCTGCCGCACCAGACCCTTGGGGCCGCCCAGCCGGTGCATCAGCTTGAACAGATGCACAATCTGCTCCACCGTGAACGGGCTGACGGACTGCTGTCCGTCGCGGAAGGTGGTGTCGGTCATCCAGATTTCGTCCGGCATGTCCTCAGGCACGTGACGCATGTTGAAGGCGACCTTGGGAATGGAATGATAATCGTAGATTTCCCGATAAAGATTGGGCTCCTGCACATCCTGCAGCTCATACCGGTACTTGGACTGCATGAGCAGGTTCTGCTTCCTGTCATAGCTGAGCATAGACGGTTCCTCCGCTTAAGTATTCAGGGGACGAGGGCGGGCTCAGTCCAGGGAGCGGACGAAGTCCTCAATGCGGTCCAGGCCCTTGTTGATGTTCTCCAGGCTCACGGCGTAGCTCAGGCGGCAGTAGCCCTCGGCCTCGAAGGCCACGCCGGGCACCAGGGCCACCTGCTTTTCGGCCAGGAGCAGCTCGGCGAAGTCCAGGGAGGATTCCAGCGTGCGGCCGTTGTAGCGGCGGCCCAGAATCTCCTTGATGTTCATCATGATGTAGAAGGCGCCGGCGGGCTTGCGGCAGGAAAGCCCCGGAATGCTGTTGATGCGGTCGACCATCACGTCGCGGCGCTTCTGGAATTCGGCGACCATTTCGTCCACGCAGCTCTGATCGCCCTGGAGGGCCTTCATGGCGGCGTACTGGGCGATGGAGTTGGGATTGGACGTGGCCTGGGACTGGAAGCTGGCCATGGCGGAAATCTCATGATGGGGGCCCGCCACGTAGCCGATGCGCCAGCCGGTCATGGCATAGGCCTTGGACATGCCGTTGACCAGGAAGGTCTGGCTCTTGATCTGCTCGCCCAGCTGGGCAATGGACAGATGCTTGCGGCCGTCGTAGAGGAGCTTCTCGTAGATTTCGTCGCTGACCACATAGAAGGGATGGCTCACGGCCAGATCGGCCACGAACTGCAGCTGCTCACGGCTCCAGACGCTGCCGTTGGGGTTGGAGGGGCTGGTGATGATGATGGCCTTGGTGCGGCGGGTGACGCGGCTGGCGATGTCCTTGTTGGTGGGGATGAAGTCGGTGCTTTCGTCGGAGGGGATGAACACCGGCACGCCGCCCGCCATGCGGACCATCTCCGGGTAGGAGACCCAGCAGGGCGTGGGGATCAGCACCTCGTCGCCGGGATCCAGGATGGCCTGGAAGATGGTGTACAGGCTGTGCTTGGCGCCGTTGGACACCAGGATATCGCCGTAGATGTAGGTCATGTCGTTGTCGCGGCGGAGCTTGTCGCAGATGGCCTTGCGCAGCTCCTTGGTGCCGGCGGCGGGGGTGTAGCGGGTCAGGCCCATGTCGAGGGCTTCCTTGGCGGCGTCGCAGATATGGGCGGGGGTGGGGAAGTCGGGCTCGCCCGCGCCGAAGCCAACCACGTCAAACCCGGCGGCGCGCATTTCCTTGGCGCGGGCGTCGATGGCCAGGGTGGGAGAGGGGGCGATATTGGCGGCGCGATGAGAGATGTTCAGCTGCATAGAAGGTCTCCTCCTGCAAGAATAATCTGAGCTGCCTGCATCCGGGCAGCGCAGACAACCCTCCACCGGGAGCGCGCCGTTGCGCCTGCATGCAGGAATCGAATGTGAACGTATCCCATTATAGCGGGACGGCGGGGATAAATCAAGGGAAAAACGAACAAAATGCAATATTTCCCCTTCAATCCTGCAACTTTTCCGGCAGCGCGGCGGCATATGTCCGGTCGGTCCAGGGGATAAAATGCATTTCCGATAATATGTCCGTCATTTATCCAGATACCACAAATCCCGCCGGGCAGGGAGGAGCGCCTGCTCCGGCGCTTGCGGCGAAGCGGGGGGACGCTCCGCCTGCCATGCAGGACGGGGCCTGGCGGGAACCATGGATGCCAGCGGCGGAGAGGCCACCGTCCGCCCCGGAAGGCGTTCCGCCCGCCCAACGCAAAAAAGCGGCCCGAAGGCCGCTTTTCCGCTGCGCGTCAGCGGGCGCGATAAGCTTCATAGAACGCGCAGATGCTCGCCTGCATGTAGACGCTCAGCATCAGCTGCAGCAGCATCGATACCGTCGAGGCGATCACCGTGCCCAGCAGCGCGGACAGCACGCTGGTCAGCATGGACAGCACCATCATCCACAGGAAGAAGGTCACCAGCAGCGAGAACAGCGACATCTTCCGCGTGCGCATCATGTCGACGCTGGCGCGCAGCGAACCCCGCACGCCCCGGTCGGGCTCGTCGGCCAGGAACACCGACGCCATGGTGTAGTGCAGCATGGCGCGAACCATCAGCACCGTCATCAGGATCAGACCGGCAAAGTACAGCAGCATGGCCAGGCTGCTGCCCGTCAGCAGCAGCATCACCATCCCTGCGAACATCACCGCGATGCCCGGCAGGCTCCAGGCCAGCAGCTTCAGCGCGGTGAGCAGGTTCAGCCCGATGCTCCGCCAGAAGCAGCTCAGCCGGGCAAACACCGTCGTCACGGCGATCTCGCGCCCCCGCAGCAGCTCCAGCAGGCACCAGGTCAGCCCCAGCGTCAGCACCGGCGACAGCAGCCACGACAGCGCGCTGAGCCCCAGGGACAGCAGATGGCTGGGCGCGGAGATGTACTCCTGCAGCATGGCGGTCAGCCGGGCGTCGTCCTCCAGGATGGCCATCAGCTCGGCGTCGGTGGAGGCCTGGGACAGCAGATAAGTCAGCGGATTGCTGTCGGTCAGGACGCTCACGGTCTGGGTGATCAGCGAGGGCAGGTTGGCGATGAGCGCGCACAGAAGAATCACGGGCAGCATGGGCTTCAGGGCGTTGCGGGCCTTGAGGCGCAGCAGGGCGTTGGGCATCAGGAACAGCCTCCTTTCGGGAATCCGGGGTCATATAGTGCAGTATAGACCCATGGCGAAAAAAACACAAGTCCTTCCTTTTTACGCGGGCTTCGCGGGGCGCAGCGGCCGTCCGCACCAGGCGCAGGCCATGCCGCACACCGCCCAGAACATGGGCGATACCAGGCAGATGGAAAAGCTGAACATCCCCTGCACCAGGAAGCAGCCCACCGCGCACAGGAGCATCAGGGTTTCCGGGGCCCGGCGGCGCAGGCCGGTCACCAGCAGCGACCCCATGGCCGCCAGGTAGAACAGGAGCGCGGGCAGGCCGTTGTTGCTCAGGATGGCCAGATATTCGTTGTGCGGGTTGTCGAAGGTTTCGGGCAGGGCGTCGCCGGCCTGGCGCAGCTGATCCCGCAGGGCGTAGAGGAAGGTATCCGGCCCGGTGCCGAAGAGCAGATGCTCCCCTGCCATGGACAGGGTATGCCGCCACACCCCCAGCCGGTAGGAGCCGTAGCTGTCCTGCGGATTGCCCCGGAGGATCTGCTGCAGCTCCCACAGACCGCCGCCCTCGGGCAGGGGCGCGGCGGCGATGATCCCCACCACGGCCAGGATGAAGGCCATGGCCAGAATCGCCGTCGTCCGGGCGGACACCGGCCTGCCGGGACGCCGCCGCACCAGGGGCGACAGGGCCATGAGCAGCACGCCCGCGGCGATGAGCCCCGCCTTCAGCCCCGAGGGCTGCCAGGGGAACACGATGGCCTCCGTGCCATCCAGCCAGGGCAGGCCCAGCAGCAGCCGGATGCCCGTCAGCGTCAGCACGCCGCCGAAAATCAGCAGGATCCGCCAGCGGCGGCGGGGGCGGAGCAGCAGAAACACCGCCAGCAGGCCCATTTCCAGCGCCAGGGCGATCAGGCCGCTCTGCACGTCGATGAGCAGCTGATCCATCACCCCGCACAGCCCGGCCAGCACCAGCCACGGATCCCCGTGCCGCCGCAGCACGAAGCCGCTGAGCAGCAGCGGCACCGCCAGGCACAGGTAGCCGCTGACCATGTCGATGTTGCCGATGGTGCCCTGGAATTCATAATTGGTGCGGATGCTGCGCCCGGACGGGAAGAGCCCCAGGGGGTTGAACCCCGCGTACTGCAGGAGCGTCACCGCGAAGAAGATCATCAGCGACGCCGCCACTGCCCGCAGCAGCCACTTCATCCGCGGGGGGAAGAGGCTCATCAGCAGGAAAATGGCCCCGTAGCACAGCTGTGTCAGCAGGCCCTCGTGGCGGATGGCTCCCATGATCGCCGCCCGCTGGCCGCTGCTGTTGAGGGTCTGGGCGTAGGCCCCCAGGAAGGCGGACAGCGTCACCCAGGCGAAGTAGGCCAGCAGCAGCGCCTGGGCGGGGTGGAAGCGGATGCTCCGCGCCAATTCCCCGCGCAGGGCCAGGATGATCACCATCGCGGCGACCGCCGCCGCCGTGACCGCGCACAGGATCAGCATGCCCTGCCACTTGGCCCGGGTGATGCGGGAAAAGCTGCCGTCCTGCCACAGGGGGAACAGGGCCAGCCACAGGCTCCCCAGTGCCGCGGCGACCATGCCGCTCCATGAGCGGGGAGGGCGGGACTTTTCCATGGGATGCACCACCTTCCTGAGGAATGCCGGATTGCTGGCTTCACGATACCATATTTCCGGCAGGTTTGCAACGCGCCCCGGCGGCGGAAGGCGTGAATTTTCCGCAAACAACGCGCCCGTTCCCGGGGAAGGTGTAAATATCGTCGGGAAGTGCCACTGCGGCTTTGACAAGTACAGGGAAAGAAGGTATAATAAAATGGTATCTGTATTTTCAGAAGAATGCTGTGCATGAGGAGGCCTGCCTGATGGGCAAGACCCTGATCCGTATCCTGGCGGTGGCGGTGCTGCTGGCGCTGCTGACGCTGCTGGTTCCCTCATCGACGCCCCTGGCCATTGGCGAGGAGCTGCCTGCCTACGCGCCCGTGACGCTGGAGGCGCAGGATGTGACCCCCATCGACTATCTGGCCGAGGCGCCCTATGAGCCCGATCCCGCCGCGTATCTGCCGGACGTGGGCGGGTATGCGGATCCGTCCCTGTCCGTGCGGGTGGAGACCACCCGCGCCTACAACACCACCATCCAGCTGACCTGGGTGCAGGCGGCGGACGCCTCGCAGCTGCGCACGGCCTCCTACAAGCCCTATCCCTCCAAGTCCATCGCCCGGGCGGCGGTGATCGCCAGGCGCGAAAAGGCGGTGGTGGCCATCAACGGCGACTACTTCGTCCACCGCAAGGAGGGCTATATCGTCCGCAACGGCCAGGTGCTGCGGCAGAACTACACCGAGCTGTATCATTCCCTCATCATTGACGACAAGGGCGATTTCACCATCCTGCCCACCAACACCCAGGACGCGGTGGAAGCCTTCGAGGGGAACATTGTGCAGCTGCTGGTGTTCGGCCCGGCGCTGGTCATCGACGGGGTGATGCAGGAGGACTTCGACGCCACCGGCCCCGGCATCCTCAAGGAATGCACCCCCCAGAAGCGGGCGCAGCGGCTGGCCCTGTGCCAGATGGGCCCCCTCAGCTACCTGATCATTGCCACCGAGGGCCCCGAAAACAAGGGCTCCACCGGCCTGACCATCCCCGAGTTCGCCCAGCTGTGCTTCGACCTGGGCGTGCAGCAGGCCTTCAACCTGGACGGCGGTTCCTCTTCCACCGTGGTGCTCAACAATGAGAAGATCAACTCGCTGTCCACCGGCAAGGTGCGTTCCATCGGCGATATCGTGTACTTTATCACCGCAGTGCCGGCAGAAGGGAGCGCGGAATAACCCATGAATGAGCTTGTGATCCTGGGGCAGCTGGGCCCCTTCATCCTGACGGCCTACGCGCTGTGCCTGCTGGCGGGCGCGGCGGCGGCGATCGCCCTGACGGCCTGGCTGGGCCGCAGCAATCCCGGCGTCAACGCCTGCCTGTCCATGAGCATGGCGGCGATGGCGGGCGCGGTCATCGGCGGACGGCTGGTCTACTGCCTGACGCAGCTGGAGTTCATCCTGGTGGATCTGGGCGGCGTGGCGTTCATGGTGCAGCCCTGGCAGGGTGGGTACAACATGTACGGCGCGATCCTGGGCGGCATGGCGGGCGTGGCGGTCTACGCCCGGGTCGCAAGGCGGCCGGCCGGCGCGCTGCTGGATCTGGCGGCCCCCGGCGCGGCGCTGGCGATCCTTGCGGGCCGGGTGGGCGAAGCCTTCACCAGCCAGGGTCTGGGCGCGTATGTGGATACGGAATCGCTGTGGCGCTTCCCCTTCGCGGTGGAGAATTCCTGGGGCGACTGGCAGCTGCCGGTATTCGCCTATGAGGCGGCGGTGGCGCTGGCGGTCATGATCGTGTGCCTGTGCCTGCTGCGGGGCGGCAAGCGTCCCGCGGGCCGGGTGACGGAGGTGTTCCTGGCGCTGATCAGCCTGTGCCAGATCATGCTGGAAAGCCTGCGGGCCGATGAGTTCATCCGCTTCGGGTTTGTGAAGTTCAACATGCTGGCGGCGGCAGTGGTGCTGGGCGGGGTCATCGGCCTGAGCCTGTGGCGGCAGGTGCGCCGCGGCGGCTGGAAGCCCTGGCAGATCCTCCGGATCCTCCTGCTGGCGGCGACCATCGTGGTGGTGATCCTCATCGAGTTCGCGCTGGACAAGTCGCCCATCGACAACCGTCTGCTCTACGCGCTGATGGCGCTGATGCTCGTCCTGATGGGCGTGAGCGTGCTGTGGGAGGGCAAGGCACGCCGGGCGTAAATCCGCCCTTGACGGGCTGAGCGTGCCGCCCGGCGGCAAGTGCCCCTTGCGCAGGCACGGGACGGTATGCTACAATGATCGGTGGCCGGCCGGTACGCGGCCATGTTACGCAAGACGCATTCGAACTTTTGAAAGGACTTAATGCCATGCAGGTGATTCATCCCCAGGGGATGTACAACGGCCTCCCGCCGGAAGACGTGTTCATCGCCCTGGACGATATGGGCACGGAAATGGGCGTGGGGTATATCATCTACCAGTATCAGCCGCACATCTATCCGGACTGCCCCATCAACCTCTACTTCAGCCTGGACTGCCAGCCCTCGGCGCGGTATGTGCTGTTCGGGGCGGTGGTGGCGCGGGCGAGGCAGCTGCGGGACAGCAATCCCAACGTGGGCGCGCGGGTGTATACCGCCATCAAGCCCGAGGACGAGCGGGCCAGGGAATTCTATCTGCACAGCGGCTTCTCCTGCGAGGACGCCGAGGAGCTGCTTCAGCTGCAGATTCCCGCCGGTGACGGCCGGATTCCCATGAGCTGCGCGGTGGCGCCCGTGCCGCTGAACACCCTCGAGGAGCAGAACGCCTTCCTGGCGCGGCTGCAGCAGCACGACGTGACCTTCATCGACCTGAACTATCTGCAGAATCTGCAGTGTCTGCCGCACTTTCTGGCGCTGGGGCTGTACCGCAACACCGACCTGATCGGCGAGATTGTGCTGGCGGGGGAGGGCAATGCCTGCGAGCTGGTGGTGATGTACATTGTTCCCGGCAGCCGGGGGCAGGGCATGGGCAAGGCGCTGCTGCACCGGAGCATGGCCATCATGGCGGCGGAGGGCGTGACGCAGGTAAGCTGCCGGATCATGAACCGCAGCCTGCCCATGCGCGGCCTGACCCGTGCCTTTGGCGCCCAGAGCCTGGGCGTGAGCATGATCTATCCCAGCCTGAGCCTGTAAAAAACGCAAAGGAGACGCGCGCCGTGGCCAAGCTCTACTACCGATACGGAGCCATGGGCTCCAGCAAGACCGCCAATGCCATCATGGTGCAGTACAACTACAAGGAGCGCAACCAGAAGGTGCTGATGGTCAAGCCGAAGCTGGACAACCGGGATGGCGAGCGCACGGTGCTGTCCCGCTGCGGGCTGTCCACGGAGTGCGTGTTCATGGAGGAGGTACCCTCCATCGACGTGCGCCAGTACGACTGCGTGATTGTGGACGAGGCGCAGTTCCTGACCAGGGCGCAGGTGGAGCTGCTGGTGCACATTGTGGACGACCTGAACGTGCCGGTGATCGCCTACGGGCTGCGGGCGGACTTTCAGGGGAACTTCTTCGAGGGGAGCCAGTGGCTGATGGCCTGGGCGGACACCATCGAGGAGATCAAGACCATCTGCTGGTGCGGCAAGAAGGCCATCTGCAACGCCCGCGTGGTGGACGGCCGGGTGGTCAAGGAGGGCGACCAGATCCTGCTGGGGGGCTCGAGCCAGTATGTGTCGCTGTGCCGCAAGCACTGGGCCAGCGGGGATCTGGGGAACTTCAAGGATCTGCACATGGGGGACTGAACCCCGGTGAAAGAAAAGCAGGGCAGCGGCAATGCGCAGGATGCGTCGCCGCTGCCTTTTTGATGCCTGTTATTCCCCGCGTTCGGGCTGCAGGTCGTTCCAGAAAAAATCCACCGTCAGCGGTGGCCTGCCATACACGGGCCAGTAGAAGAACCGCCGGTTCAGCCCGAAGGGCCGCCAGCGCTGACGGAACGTGCCGGTGAAGATCAGGCTTCCTCCGGCGGTATGCATGTCCAGCGCCAGGAGCAACAGCCGCCCTGCGCGCATCAGCCGGAGGATGGCGTCAGGGGCAGCGTTTTCCCACAGGAGCAGGCAGGTGTGCCCGAACAGGCACAGCTCCCGCTGGCAGCTCAGGTCATACAGCGTCTCCACGCCGCGGAAGCGCAGCTGGGCCGGGCCTGTACGGAGGACTTTGCTGCCGGGGTTGCAGGCGGCGCCCGTCAGCGCCTGGAAGCCGTTGTCCAGGGACAGGACAAGATCGCCGTCCTCCAGGGCGAAGGAGGAGATCACGCAGTCATGCAGGCACAGCTGGTCAAAGGCGTTGCGGGCCTGATGACGCCACGGGGACGGTTCGGAAGGCATGGCGAAACCTCCTGTCAGGGGGTGGTGCGGGATGCGCAAAGACCCGCGCCGGGATACCGGCATTGTACCATGGGGGATGAATCATGGCAGGGCAGAGCCGCCTTGCGGCAAAAATTTTGATTTTTTGTTACAGAAATGTGAAATAAGCCGTTGACACATTCCCCCCTGTGGCTTAAAATAAAGACTGGTAAGCTATCCGTGGATGACCGCGGGTTTGTGATGATGATTCCGGCATTAAGCCGGTTGCCAGAAACAGTAATGCGGAGGGCGAGGATATGCGTCAGGCGAAGGCATGGATCGGTAGGAAGTACGTATGGCTGGCAGCGGCGCTGCTGCTGATGATGGCCGTGTGTGTTTCCGCGGCGGCGGAGACCTATCCCTTTACGTCCGTGGCGACGGTGAAGGTGAACATGCGCCGCAGCGCGTCGTCCACCGCCGCGCTGGTGGATCGGATCCCCCAGGGGGCGACCGTTACGGTGGTCGGCTCCAGCGGCAATTATTACAAGGTGAAGTATGACGGCAAGAGCGGCTATGTGATGAAGGAATTCATCTCCACCGCCGCCAGCGATATGGTCACCCCCACCCCTGTGGTGACCACCGCCACCGGCTACCCCTATGAGACGGTGACCACCGCCAGCGTGAACCTGCGGGCCAAGCAGTCCGTCACCTCCGACAAGCTGGCCACCATCCCCAAGGGCGCGACCATCACCGTCCACAAGATTTCCGGCACCTTCGCCCAGGTGACCTACAACGGTCAGGACGGCTATGCCAAGATCGACTACATCCTGGTCAAGACCATCGTCAAGGCCACCGCGACGCCCTCGCCCACGCCCGTGGTCGCCACCGTATCGCCTGAGGAGAACGCCTCGGGCTACGAGGTGCTGATGCTGGGCAGCACGGGCGCGGCGGTCAAGGCCCTGCAGCAGGCCCTGACGGAGCTGGGCTTCCTTTCCGGCACGGCGGACGGCATCTTCGGCAAGGGTACGGAGAACGCGGTCATCGCCTTCCAGAGCGCCAACAGCTATCCCGCCACCGGCATTGTGGACGCCAATCTGCAGGCCTTCCTCTACAGCGGCAAGCCCAAGAACGCCAAGGGCGTCAAGACCGAGGTGAAGACCCTGGCGCCCGTCAGCGGCGTGACCATCCGCCTGAACGATCAGGGCGATCTGGTGGGCACCGTGCAGACCCGTCTGCAGGAGCTGGGCTACTACACCGGCGAAATCACCTGCGTGTATGACAAGACCACCCAGACCGCTGTCAAGAACTTCCAGAAGAAGAACGGCCTGACCGTGGACGGCATCTGCGGCGTGAACACCCAGAGCAAGCTGCTGGGCGGCTTCGCCCTGAGCGCCAACGCCACGCCCACCCCCACGCCTTCCCCCACGCCCACGCCCGCGCCTACCTTCCAGGTGCCCTCCGCCACCGTGCGCCAGGGCGATACCGGCGATAATGTGAAGCTGGTGCAGCAGCGGCTGAAGGATCTGGGCTACTACACCGGCACGGTGGACGGCAAGTTCGGCTCCGGCAGCGTGGCCGCGCTGAAGACCTTCCAGACCAAGCACGGCCTGACGGCTGACGGCGTGGCGGGCAGCGATACCTACGATCGGCTGTTCAGCTACAGCGCGCTGGGCTTCAACCAGACGCCCACGCCCTCGCCCGCGCCGATTCCCACCCCCGCGCCCACGGTCACGATCTCCTATGCGCCCATCACCCAGGACAACGTGGTCAAGATCACCCTGGGCGTGACGGATCCCCAGGTGACCCGGCTGCAGCTGCGCCTGACCCAGCTGGGCTACTACACCGCCAATCCTGACGGCACCTGCAAGGCGGACGACGTGGCGGCCATCAAGGCCTTCCAGAAGAAGAACGGCCTGACCGCCGACGGCATCGCCGGGTACAACACGCAGCTCAAGCTGTACAGCCAGTCGGCCATCACCTATTCGGGCGCCATTGCCGGCGGCACGGTGGAATCCTTCACCACCCTGAAGAAGGGCGATACCGGCGACGCGGTTGCCGCCATGCAGCAGCGGCTGATCGAGCTGGGCTACCTGAGCGGCACAGCGGACGGCATCTTCGGCACCAAGACGGCCGAGGCGGTCTACGCCTTCCAGAAGGCCAACGGCCTTGTCCGGGATGCCAAGGCCGGCACCCAGACCCTGTCCCTGCTCTACTCGGCCACCGTCTCCAGCGCGCCCACCCCGACGCCCACCCCGGCCCTCAGCCTGGCCACCTCCCAGACCCTGCGCAGGGGTGACATCAGCGAGGCTGTGGTGCTGCTGCAGCAGCGGCTGATCAGCCTGGGCTATCTGGCGGGCGAGGCGGACGGCAACTTCGGCGTGCTGACCTACCGCGCGCTGCAGGCCTTCCAGAAGGCCAACGGTCTGACGGTGGACGGCATCGCCGGCAAGCAGACCCTGGCGGCGCTGAGCAGCGTCAACGCGACGGCGGCCAATTCCTCCAGCAGCGCCACGGCTACTGCGACGCCCGGCCTGAGCACCACCACCAGCAGGCTTACCGCCGCCAACGTGGTCTACGCCAACTGGTATTCCACCGTCCGCGCGCAGGCGAGGATCTACCAGTACGCCACGGTGTATGACTTCTCCACGGGCATCTCCTGGCAGGTGCATATGTTCTCCTTCGGCAACCACGCGGAGGTTGAGCCCCTGACCGCCGCGGACACCGCCAAGATGGAGAAGGCCTTCGGCGGCAACACCTGGAACCCCAAGGCTGTGTGGGTGCTCTTCGGCGACGGCACGGTGTACATGGCCTCCACCCACTCCATGCCCCATGAGGTGCAGCACATCACCGACAACAACTTCGCCGGCCATGCCTGCATCCACTTCCCGCGCACGGACGCCCAGGTGGCGGCCATCGGCCCGTACGCCACCAGCCATCAGAAGTGCCTCGACGCGGGCTGGAAGCTGACCCAGAGCATGATCAAGTAAAACGCGCATCATCACCGGCAGAGCCGTTCACAGCGGCCCTGCCGGTTTTTGCATGCCCGGGGGTGATGACCGGCGGAAGATGCGTCGCCCGTGAAAAACCCCCGGCACAGCCGTCGCGCTTGCGCCGGGGGATGCCTGCAGCGCATTGGCAGGAGGGCGGTGATGACGAGGGAAGCCGTGCGGGGTGAGGGCCGGAGGATCGTCCCGCGCGCCCAAGAAACCCCCGGCATATTCGTCACGCTTGCGCCGGAGGGATGCCTGCCGCGCATCGGCAGGGGAGCGGGGATGACGAGGGAAGCCGTGCGGGGTGCGGGCCGGAGGATCGCCCTGCGCGCCCAAGAAACCCCCGGCATATTCGTCACGCTTGTGCCGGGGGGATGCCTGCCGCGCATTGGCAGGGGAGCGGGATGGCGAGGAAGCCGTGCGGGGTGCGGGATCGGCAGATCGCCCCGCACGCCGCCCATGAAAAACCCCCGGCACTGCTGTCGCGCTTGTGCCGGGGGATGCCTGCCGCGCATCGGCAGATGGACAGGAATGGCGAAGGAAACCGTGCGGGGTGAGGGATCGGCAGATCGCCCCGCGCGCCGCCCGTGAAAAACCTCCGGCACTGCTGTCGCGCTTGCGCCGGGGGGATGCCTGACGCGCATCGGCAGGGGATCGGGATAGCGAGGAAGCCGTGCGGGGTGCGGGATCGGCAGATCGCCCCGCACGCCCAAGAAACCCCCGGCATATTCGTCGCGCTTGTGCCGGGGGGATGTCTGCCGCGTATCGACAGAGGGACAGGAATGGCGAAGGAAGCCGTGCGGGGTGCGTGCCGGAGGATCGTCCCGCGCGCGTCCACGAAAAACCCCCGGCATATTCGTCACGCTTACACCAGGGGGATGTCTGCCGCGCATCGGCAGGGGAGCGGGATGACGAAGGAAACCGTGCGGGGTACGGAATCGGCAGATCGCCCTGCGCGCCGCCCATGAAAAACCCCTGGCACAGCCGTCATGTCTGCGCCGGGGGGGAATGTCTGCCGCGAGGGCCGTCAGCCCAGAATGCCCAGATGCTCCAGCAGGATCTTGATGCCCATCAGCACCAGCACCACGCCGCCGAACAGCTCCGCCCGGGACTTGTACTTCGCGCCGAACACGTTGCCCACCTTCAGGCCGATGGCGGACAGCACGAAGGTGGTCACGCCGATGAACAGCACCGCCGGCACAATCTGCACCTGCAGGAAGGCGAAGGTCACGCCCATGGCCAGGGCGTCGATGCTGGTGGCGATGGCCAGGGGCAGCATGGTCCTGAAGGTGAAGGAATCATCCAGCTCCTCCTGCTCGCCCTTGATGGCCTCGCGGATCATGTTGCCGCCGATGATCCCCAGCAGCACAAAGGCGATCCAGTGATCCACGCTGGTGATCAGCGACTCGAACTGACGCCCCAGCACATAGCCGATGGCAGGCATCAGCGCCTGGAAGCCGCCGAAGTACGCGCCGACGGTCAGCGAATGCTTGACCTCCGCCCTGGGCACCGACAGCCCCTTGCAGATGGACACCGCGAAGGCATCCATGCTCAGTCCCACCGCGATGAGAAACAGTTCAATCAGGCTCATGAGAATCCTCCTGTCGTCTGGGGGAGGGACGAAAAAACGAGGCTTATCCGTCGCATCCCCATTGATTGTATGGGAAAAATGCCAGATAAGTCTCGTCGCAATGTACAAAGCCAGGGGCGAACCCCAATATGTTGACTTCATCCCGCGTTGCCGCGCCGACTACTCCCTTACGGATGTCACCATACCACAGCCCTGCGGAGTTAGTCAAGGATAACCATCAGCGGATCAGGGGTTCCCTTGCCAGCGGTACATCCGCCGCCGGCCAGCCGCATCCACCGTGGATACCGCCAGCGCTCCCGGCAGCTCCGGCAGGAAGCACATCAGCGGCAGATCCGGCTGACGCACCGTGCGCTGGAAGTGCTGCAGGGCGACCATGCCCTCCTCCGTCCAGTAGCCCGCCGCCCAGCTTTCCAGCCGGTCGAAGGTCTGCTCCGTCGCGGGGAACTGCGGATGCTGCGCGCCGAAATCCGTCAGCAGCAGCACGCTGTCGGCAAAGGTGGCCTCCAGGGGCGCGGCGTCCGGCGCGGCGGGGCAGAGCAGGGTGACGTTGTCCAGGGTCAGGCGGCTGCGGGTGATCAGCAGGGCCTCAGGGCTCAGATCCACGCCGACGAACCGGCAGCCCAGCTGCTGGGCCGCGACCAGGGTGGAGCCGCTGCCGCAGCACAGGTCGCACACCAGCTCGCCCTCCCGCACAAAGGGCCGCAGCAGCCGGTCCATCAGCTTCAGGGGCTTCTGGGTGGCATAGCCGGTGCGCTCGGGATCCCGCTGCTGCAGATGGCTGATGTCCGTCCACACGTCGCCGGGGTAGACGGGCGCATCCTCATAATAGCGGTAGGTCTTGCCGCCGGAGCGGATGGAACGATAGCTGCGGCCTGACTCGTCCACGGCCCGGCGCATGTGATTGCGGCGCAGGGCGGATCGCTCCAGCGGCACGCGGGTCAGGTCGAAGCGGTAGCGCGGGGAGCGGGCGTAGATGAGGATCACGTCATGCTTGCGGCTGAAGTGCCGCTTCGCCCGGCCGCCGCTCTCGTAGGCCCAGATGATCTCGTTGAGGAAGCGCTTCTCGCCGAAGACCTCGTCGCACAGCAGCCGGGCATAGGCCGCCATCCGCCAGTCCAGGTGCAGCAGCAGCACGCCCGTGAGGGCCAGCAGCCGGTGGGCCTGCTCCACCATGCCCCGCAGCCGGGACAGGTACAGGCTCCTGTCCTTGCAGGCGTCCTCATAGGCGGGGTAGGTGGGGGCGGGGCTGCCCGTGCGCCAGCCCTTCGCGCCGTAGCGGCGGCGGCGGGTGAAGGCATCCCCCGTCATGAAGGGCGGATCCAGATACACGCACTGCGCCTTGCCCAGGAAGGGGGTCAGCTCCGGCAGCGGCGCGGTGCTGTCAGCGCACAGCAGGAGGTTCTCACCCGCGCCGGTGACCTCCCGGATGGCCTGTACCTGCTCAAACATGGCTGTCACCTCCGAACTGTCTGCGAAGGGCCCGCAGCTCGTCCTGCTGACGGGTCAGGCGCAGGAGGAAGGCCCGCTGCGCTTCGTCCTCGCACAGGATGTTCCCCACCTGACGCACCGCCTGCACGAATTCCTCCCGCAGGGCCGACTTGCCCTGCCGGGCCAGCGGGCATACGGCCTTCGCCCGCAGATCCATGGCGACCTTCACGCCGTCCTCCCGCACCACGGGCAGCAGCGGAAACAGCCGGCAGGACAGGGGCCGGTCGGCCCGGTCGCAGCGGCCGGAGCAGATCAGCAGCGTGCCCTGCTCCGTGGGCAGCAGCCGGTAGCCGGGCAGGGCGGCGTAGTATGCCTCCTCCCCGGGGAAGAGCAGCATGCCGGTTTCCTCGCCCTCGGCGGAGGCGCAGCAGCGGCCGCCGCAGATGCTGCCGCAGTCGGTGCGCAGCGGGGTCAGGGTATCCAGCAGGGCGCGGGCGGTCAGCAAACGGTCGAGCATGGCAGGGCCTCCTTTTCCTCTATTGTACAACAGATTCCGCCCGGCGCATAGACCAATTTCGCCCGGTTGCGGCATTTTTCGCAGGGGAGGGACGGGGGGCGGGATCATCCGGACAGGCGGTGAAGGGCCTTGGGCGGTATGGTTGGGCAGGCGGATTCCGGCGACATGCAAGGCGGCAGACAGGGAACACCGCAGGGGCGAAGGGGATCGGCGGGGCGATCGTCCGCCGGCACGAAAAAGCGGCTCCCCGGTCATGATGCCGCCGGGGAGCCGCGCAATGTGCAGCTTATTCGTACACAGCCCTGCTGCCGCCGATGTAGGGCAGGCGGCTGTAGGCCATGACCAGGTTGGCGTGGCCCACATGGTTCACGTCCAGGCGCAGGGGCACCGCCACCGGGCGGATGTGCATGCCCACCAGCGTGTCGCCGATGTCAATGGCCGCGTCGGCCTGCACGGCCATGGCCAGGGCCGGCTGATCCAGCAGCTTCCACGCCGCGGCGGGCACGCTGCCACCGGCTTTGGGCTGGGGGATGGCCCGCACCTGGGTCAGGCGCAGCTCCCGCAGCACCCGCTGCTCCATGACCACGGCCCGGTTCAGATGCTCGCAGCACTGGAAGGCCGCGTCCAGCCCGTTCGCCCGACAGGCCTCCAGCATCGCCCGGGCGATGACCTCGCCCAGCTCCGGCACGCTGCCCTTGCCGATGCGTGCCCCCGCCACCTCGCTGGTGGAGCAGCCCAGCACAATCAGCCCGCCCGGCTGGATGTTCCCGGCCTCGGCCAGCGCGTCCACGGCCTGACGCAGCGTCAGGCGAATCTCATTCCGCAATGCTTCGTCCATGCTTCATTCCTCCTGTGGGGTGTCCTCATGATGATGCAGCGCCTGCTCCAGATACTGACGGGGCTTGCGGGTGGCGGCGTCCAGCAGGTTGCCCATGCCGATGGATACAAAGCTGCTGATCAGCCGGGCGATCATCCGGCCGGTTTCCGCCTCCACCTCCCGGGTGGCGGAGAGGATGGCCTGCGCGCTGTGGAGCCTGTCGGCGGACAGGTCGTTCAGGGTGGCGGCGCCGGTGGATTCCAGCAGGGTGAACAGCGTGTCCACAAAGACCTTCCGCTGCTCCGGCGGCGCCTGGCAGAGCCATTCGTGCAGGGTTTCGTCCATCAGCTGACTGCCGGCGTCCACGTCGCCCAGCTCCTCGAAGCGGGGACCCGTCAGCTGCCAGGTGAAGGCGTCGTGCTGCAGAAGGCTCAGCGCGGTGGAGCGCACCACCGTATAATTGGGATGATGCGCCAGCAGCAGCCCCACCACCGACGACTGCGGGATGATGGAGTGCAGCGCCTCCCGGATGCGGCCGTAGCCCTCGCTTTCCAGGGTGGCGTCGTCCAGGCCGGGGCCGTCGAAGCTGTATATGCCGCGGATCCGCGCCTGGGTGGCGGGCGCGGCGTGGGCGGCGGCGTAGGAGGCCAGGTTGCCGCCCTTGCTGTGGCCTACCACCAGCAGCTCGCCCGTATGGAGCAGGGCCGTCCGCTCCAGGTAGGTCAGCGCCTCCATCTGGGCGGGGACGGGGCTTTCGAAGGCCATGGTGAAGTCCTCCCGCCAGCCCACCAGGGTGCTGTCCGTACCGCGGAAGCACACGCATGACCGGCCGTCGGGCAGCTCGGCGGTGACGGCGGAGAACTGGATGTTCCGGGCATCGTCCACCAGGTTCACATAATCGTGCAGGCGGATGGGGCCGAAGCGCGCCGTGTCCGCCATGGCGTAGAGCAGATCCCGCCACTGGACGAAGTACTGGTTCCCGGTCTGCTCCCTCAGGGGCAGCAGGGGCGCCAGCTCCTGAAGGAGCATGCCTTCGCCGCCTTCCGCGCGGGGCCCCAGATCGTTGTAGGACATGCTGGCCAGAATCAGCCCGTCCACCGGCGTGAAGGGCGCCGCGGTCATGGGCAGATCCCCCCGCCAGGTCAGGTAATCCATCATGTTGGGCATGGTTGTCCCTCCCGGGTTATTCGTCCAGCTCGCCGGAGTCCCGCATGGCCTCGAACTCCTCCCGGGAGATCAGGCACATCCGGGGCTTGGAGCCGTCCTTGGCGGAGACGATGCCCCGCTTTTCCATCTCGTCCACCAGGCGGCCCGCCCGGGCGTAGCCCACCTTCAGCCGCCGCTGCAGAAGGCTGGTGGATACCTGCCCGTCGTTGACGGCCATCTCGATGCACTGGGCCAGCAGGGACGCGTCGCCGCTGACGTTGTCGGTGGCGTCGGCGGTGTCGGCGGAGGGGGGATTGGCTTCGCGCTCCAGCTGATCCAGCTGCTCGAGGATGTTGGGATCGTACTCGGCCTCGCTGTGCTGGCGGATGAAGTCGGTGACGCGGTTGACCTCGTTATCGCTCATGAAGCAGCCCTGCACGCGGATGGGCGTGAATTCGCCCGTGGGCATGTAGAGCATATCGCCCCAGCCCAGCAGCTGCTCCGCGCCCTGGCGGTCCAGGATGGTGCGGCTGTCGATGAAGCTGGACACCTTGAAGGCGATGCGGCTGGGGATGTTGGCCTTGATCAGGCCGGTGATCACGTCCACGGAGGGGCGCTGGGTGGCCACCACCAGGTGGATGCCCGCGGCGCGGGCCAGCTGGGCCAGGCGGCAGATGTGATCCTCCACCTCGCGCTTGCAGGTCATCATCAGGTCGGCCAGCTCGTCGATGATGATGACGATGCGGGGCATGAATTCCTCGCCGTCCTCCAGCTTGGCGTTGTAGCCGTCAATGGCGCGCACGCCCTTGCGCTCGAACTTCTTGTAGCGGTCCATCATTTCCGCCACGGCCCAGGCCAGCGCGCCGGAGGCCTTGTGGGGATCGGACACCACGGGGATCAGCAGATGGGGGATGCCGTTGTAGCACTGCAGCTCCACCACCTTGGGGTCGATGAGGATCAGCCGCACCTCCTGGGGCGAGCAGCGGAAGAGCAGGCTGTTGATCATGGTGTTGATGCACACCGATTTGCCCGATCCCGTCGCGCCCGCGATGAGCAGATGGGGCATGCGGGCCAGGTCGCAGATGATGGGCGTGCCGGCGATGTCCTTGCCCAGGGCCACGGCCAGGGTGGACTTGGCCTCGGCCATGGGCTGGGAGCCCAGCACCTCCCTCAGCGTCACGGTGGACACCTTGCGGTTGGGCACCTCCACGCCCACCAGCGCCTTGCCGGGGATGGGCGCCTCGATGCGCACGGACTTGACCTCCATGTTCATGGCGATGTTCTTGCCCAGGTCGGTGACCTTGGTGACCTTGATGCCCGCCGCCAGCTCCAGCTCAAACCGGGAGATGGCCGGGCCGTGGGTCACGTGGCGCACCTTGGCCGGCACCTTGAAGGACTGGAGCGTTTCCTCCAGCCGCTGGGAGCGCATGGCGTCCTCCTCGGGGCTGATGCCCGCCTGGGGCTCGGGGGCCTTGAGCAGATCCATCCCGGGATAGACGTAGGGCGGGGGCAGCTCCATTTCCACCTGCTGGCCCTCCGGCTGAGCCTTGCGGGGCGGGAGCTTCAGCTCCGGCTGCCAGGCGTCCCGGGGCGGCTCCTGCTGCAGGCGCGGGGATTTCACCGGCTGGGCGGAGGGCTGGGGCGCATCCTCCCAGGGCGGAGTCTCCGACCAGGAGGGCAGGGGCTGCTGCTTGCGGGGCGGATTCGCCGGGGCCTGCGCGGCGGCGGGACGCTCGGCGGGGATGGTACGGATGGGGCCCGTGGGCTGACGGGGCGCGTCGGACGCCTGCGCGGCGGGATGCCCGGCAGGGACAGGGCGCATGGGGCCCGTGGGCTGACGGGGCGCGTCGGAGGGCTTGCGGGGCCGGGGCGCGGAGGGGACGTCGTCCTCATCGCTGCGCCAGGAGGCCTTGCGGTGGGAGGCGGTATCGTCCGCCCACAGGTTCTCGTCCCGGTGGCTGACGGGATCCGGCTGGACAGGCCGCCGGTACAGCTCCTCCCGGGGCGCGGGGGCCGGATCCTCCGCCGGCGCGGGAACGTCCGTCACGGGCACAGGCTCCATGTCGGGGCCGGGATCGCTGACGGGCTGGGGATCCGCAGGCTGCTTCCGGGGGAAGATGTGCCCCGGCTGCGGCGGCTGATAGGGCTCCGGCTGCGGCTCCTCGTCCTCATGACGGGCGAAAATCCAGGATTTGCGGGGCTTCGGCGAAGACGGCGCTTCCTCCTGGGGCTCGTCCCGGCGGGAGAAGATCCAGGACTTGCGGGGCTTCTCCGGGGGCTGGGGCTGGGCCGGCTGCGGCCGCACGGGCTGATACTGCTCCTCCGCCACGGGCTGGAAGCCCGCGGTCTGCCGCCTGTCCGACTGCACCGGCTGACGGGGCTGGGGCTGCGGCGGATAGAAGGCCTCCTGCGGGTAGGGCTGCTGGGGCGGGTATTCCTGCACGGGCTGCTGGGGCGGATACTCCTGGACGGGCGGCTGCCATTCGCCCTGCGGGGGCAGATAGCTGCGTTCGGCCACCTGCTGCTGCCAGCGAAGCTCCTGCTGGCGCAGCTGCTCCTGCTCCCGCTGCTGCCGCTGCTGCCGCGCGTCCACTTGGCTGCGGATCCTGGCCAGGATGCCCTTCACGTCCAGGCGGATCAGGAACAGGAAGTCCACCACCGCGCCCAGAATGCACAGCACGCCGCCCAGCACGGCATTGCCCAGCAGCTGGTACAGCGGCCACGCCAGCAGCATGCCCAGCGCGCCGCCGCCGGCCTTCCGGCTGCAGCCCAGCTCATAGCTGCGGGCCAGGTAGGCTTCGAAGCCCGTCGGGCTCTGCCCGCGGGACAGGTTCTGGTTGTAGAAGTAGCGCATCAGCGGCACGGCGGGGGAGCCGGAGGTGGAAATCAGATTCACCGCGGCCAGCAGCAGGAAGTACAGCGCCGTCGCCAGCAGGAAGGCGCGCAGCGGGGCCTTGCGGTAGGCCGCCAGCAGCACCAGCACGCCGCCCCAGATGGGCAGCACCGGCAGCAGGAACGCCAGACTTCCCGCCAGGCCGTGGCAGACCTGGCGCATGCCGGCGAACACGTCGCCGGAAATGCCCGTCACCACCGACAGGAAGATCAGCACCCCCAGAGCGATCAGCAGCAGGCCGCCCACCAGGTGCAGCGCCATGGCATCCGCGGAATAGGCGGGCGCGCGCTTGGGCTTCCTGGATTTCGATTTCTGTGCAGCCATGCTGATCCTCCTTTTGGATGGCAGGCGTCATTCGGCCTGCGTGATGATCAGGCTGGTCAGCAGCCCCTCCGCGTCATAGCAGAGGCGCAGCTGAACGCCGTCGTAGTTGTAGTAGCAGCTGTCGCCGGGGACGAGACGGTAGGCGTCGGCCATGTCGGCGTCCAGGGCGAGCACGGTGTCCGGCTGACCCAGGATGGCTTCCGCCTCCTGCCGGGTCACGCCAGGGTACAGCCCCCACAGGTTGAAGCGATCCGCCCGCAGACCCTTGATGACGCTCTTGTCCCAGGTCTTCTCGGTGAGGGCGTCGGTCAGCAGCCACACCTGCCGGAAGGCTGCGTCCTCCAGCGCGAACATCCGCCCGTCCTGATAAAGGTCGGGATCGGTGAGCATGCGGTAGGTGTCGGTGGCCTCCTGCACGGAGCCGCCCAGGGTCACCGGTATGCCGGGAATCGTCCCGGCCTCCAGGGCGGCGCGGATCTTCGCCCCGCTGTCCGGCGCGGCGATGAGCATGTCCCGCGCGCCGATGCGGGTCAGCACGTCGTCGTCCTCCAGGCGCAGATGCTCCCGCAGCTCGTACCACAGGATGGTCACCGCGCCCGCCCGGTCCGACAGGGTGGACAGCTTCTCGATGGGATAGTACAGCGTCAGCCCCGTTGCCGTCAGGCCGAAGACCTCCGGCACAGGGGTCAGCTCGCTGTTGCTCAGATGCGCGGACAGCTCCGGCCCGACGCCGTAGTCCAGGTATTCCTCCAGATCCCGCAGGAGGCTCTCCTCGTCGGTGAACAGGCGGTCGAAGGTCACGTCGCTGCCATCGGTCAGATCCACGTTGATGGCGGACCAGACGTGGGTGGCGCGCTCATCGGTCACCGCGCCCAGCGCCGAATACACGCACGACAGCACGTCGCCCGCCAGCGCCGCCTGGTAGCTGACCTGCAGGCTGACAGGACTCTGCATCAGCAGGGCCAGCCGGGTCAGGCGGTTCTCGATATCGCCCGCTTCCAGGATGCGGTCGTTCAGCTGCTGCTGCAGGGCTTCGTCGGCCATGCCGGTCAGCTGGGGATAGGATACGCTGCTGTCCGCAAGGGTCAGGCCGCCCTCGACAAGGGCGGGGCCGGGCTGCTCCGCCAGGGCGGCGGGCGCAAGCATCAGGCTCAGCATCAGGAGGAGGGACAGGAATCTCTGCTTCATGATGATCTACCTCCGGGAAGAACTATTGTACATCAATTAACGTTTCTTCGCAAGCACTCCCTGCATGCCCGGGGAATGCAATCGTTTCCGCCGCCGAAAACCCGCCCCGCATTTCCCGGATCCTGGGCCGGAAAGGTTGAATTTCATGCCCGATCATGCTATGATAGGCTTAAGCTACCAACGGAGGAAGAAAAGCATGAAGATTTCCACCAAGGGGCGCTACGCGCTCCGGATGCTGCTGGATATGGCGCAGCATCAGCAGGAGGGCTATGTGACGCTGAAGGATATTGCCCAGCGGCAGGGCATCTCCAAGAAGTACCTGGAGCAGATCGCGCTGGTGCTGGGTCAGGCGGGGATTCTGCATGGGGTGCGGGGCCATCAGGGGGGCTATCGGCTGGTGGGGTCGCCGGCGGACTACACCGTGCTGGAGATCCTCCGGGCCATGGAGGGTTCCCTGGCGCCGGTGGCATGCCTGGATCAGGGCGGAGCCATGTGCAACAGACGGCACGCGTGTCTCACCCTGCCCCTGTGGGAGGGCCTGGACGCGGTGATCACCGGGTATCTGCAGGGCATCACCCTGCAGGACGTGCTGGACGGCAAGGTTCAGCCGCCCCAGGCGGATCAGGCCCCGGACGCATGACGCACAGACAGCAATCCTCCGTATGGCGGCGGTCATACGGAGGATTTTTTTGCGCGGACGGCTGCGCGGCGGATGGCGCGTCAGGCTCGCATTCCGGCTGCGTCCACGGGATGAAGAAGGTCTCGATGAAAGGCGGATTGTTGTTCATGACGCAGTTCACCTGCTCGATGCCGCTGCCGTCCTGGGACAAGCGCAGGATCACCGAGGTTCGCCACCAGTTGTTGGTGTTCCACAGCCCGAAGGATGCGGTGCGTCCCCCGCAGCCCAGCGTGAAGCTGTAGACGCCGTATTCGCCGCCGTCCACGGCATAGCCGTCCGCGATGGGGGATACGGGGATGTCTTCGTCGCAGAAGCGGGCGGACAGCGTGTACTCGTCGGGCATCAGCACGCGCTCGCCGTCATGGAGAAACACGGCGATTCGCGCCTGAAAGCCCGCGAAGCCGAACTGCCGTTGAAAAAAGCCGGTGCGCCACAAAAGGACGAGGGGCACGAGGCACAGGAGAACAGCTGCCGACAGCAGGATCGGCCGCCTAACGTGTCTGTGGGGCATGCCGCTCACCTGCCTTCGGCCGTCCCGGCGGGGGCCGCGATGGCCCGGACGACCTCCGAGGCCAGGATCAGCCCCATGGCGGCGGGGACGAAGATCGCGCTGGCGGGCACGGCCCGGCGGGAGGCGGCAGGGGCTTCGCCGTTGTCCGCGGCCACCACCACCGGCGGCTCCGTGGAATACACCACCCGCAGCTGCCGGATGCCCCGCCTGCGGCACTCGCTGCGGATGACGCGGGCCAGGCGGCATTCCCGGGTCTGATAGATGTCCGCCACCGCAAGCCGGGTGGGATCCAGCTTGTTGCCCGCGCCCATGGCGCTGATGATGGGCACCCCCAGCCGATCCGCCCGGGTGATCAGCTCCAGCTTGGCGGCGACGGTGTCCACCGCGTCGATGACGTAGTCGAAGGCCGTCAGGTCGATGGCGTCGGCGTTCTCCGGCAGGTAGAACAGCTGGCGGACGGTGATCTCCGCCTCCGGGTTCACGTCCCGGAGCCGCCGGGCCATGACGTCGGCCTTGGGCTGGCCAAGGGTTGTGTGCAGCGCGGCGATCTGCCGGTTCAGGTTGGTCAGGGCCACCGTGTCGTTGTCGAACAGCGTCAGATGCCCCACGCCGCTGCGCACCAGGGCTTCCGCCGCGTAGCCGCCCACGCCGCCCACGCCGAACAGCGCCACCCGCGCCTGTCGCAGCCGCGCCATGCCCTCCGCGCCGAACAGGGGCTCCGACCGGGAAAACTGATTCATGCGTCCTCATCTCCTGACAGTGGGTTGCCGCTTTGCCGGGATGGCCGGCTGCTCAGCCCGTCATGGGGGGCAACTCAAAAAAGTGGCTGTTCGCCACTTTTTTGAGGGATGCGCCGCGCCTGTCATCAGGGGCCGGGATAGGCGATGGCGACGTCGGAATAGAGCTTCGCCTGGGTTTCCTGGCCGGCGACGCCGTCCACGGTCAGGCCGTTGTAGAGCTGGAAGTTCCTGACGGCCGTCACGGTGGTCGCATCATAGATGCCGTTCCTGACGCTCATGTAGCCCAGCTGCACCAGGCAGTCCTGCAGCTGCACCACCAGGTCGCCCTTGTCGCCCTCCTGCAGGGTGGTGTAGACGAAGGTGCCGGTGGCGGCGGCGATGGCCGTGGAGGAATACAGCTTCTGCAGGGTCTGGTTGCCGGCGATGCCGTCCACGGGGCTCAGGTTGTTCTGCATCTGGAAGGCACGGACGGCATCCTTGGTGGTGGCGCCGTACACGCCGTCCACATCGGCGTCGTAGTAGCCCAGCTCGTAGAGGGTGTACTGCAGGTTCATCACGGCGCTGCCGGTATCGCCCTCGCGCAGGGTGGCGTAGGTGATGCTGGTGCTGGTGCCGAACAGGGCGCGCTGGGTCGCGGGACCCGCAATGCCGTCCACCCGCAGGGAGTACATCTGCTGGAAGGTCATGACCGCCTGGGTGGTGCCCGAGCCGTACTTGCCGTCCACCGAGCCGGAGTAGTAGCCCAGCTTCTTGAGCTGCTCCTGGAGCTTCTTCACGGCGTCGCCGGTATCGCCCTCGCGCAGGGTGACGTAGCCGGTGGAGGAGATGGTGCTGCTCCCCGAGGAGGAGCTGGCGTTGGCGGTGGTATCCAGGTAGAGCTTGTTCAGGGTGGTGGTGCCGGCGATGCCGTCAGCCTTCAGGCCGTTCTGGGTCTGGAAGGCCTTGACCGCCGCGGTGGTGGCGGAGCCGAAATCGCCGTCCACCGTGCCGGTGTAGTAGCCCAGGGTCTTCAGGCGCTTCTGCATCGCGCGCACGGAGGGGCCGTTCATGCCCTCCTTCAGCGACACGCCGACGGACGCCGCCGGTGTGGAGGACTTGGCCGCGCTGGAGGAATACAGCTGCGTCAGGGTGGAGGGCCCGGCCACGCCGTCGTCCCACAGGTGGGACTTCTTCTGGAAGGCGATCACGGCCGCCTGGGTCGCGCCGCCGAACTCGCCGTCAGCCTGACCGGCCAGCCAGCCCAGCTCGATGAGCCGGTTCTGCAGGGTGGTCACGTTCTTGCCGCTGGAG
>JBJEYH010000202.1:0-19150 GCA_051886675.1 Aristaeellaceae bacterium | reverse complement strand
GCGTCCAGTAGCTGCCGCCGTCATAATACTCGTACTCGATCTTCAGGCCGGTGAGCTCCTCATACATCTCGATGACCTTGATGGTGATGCCCGCACGGGTGTCGGAGCCCCACCACATGATGCTCAGGGTTTCGCCGGAGTAGTCGGGGTACACATAGCCCTCAGCGTTGACATTGTTCCAGCCGGCGGGCTTGTCCTCCGCCATGGCCGGCACAGCCAGCATCGTCGCCAGCATGGTCAGCGCAAGAAAAAGAGCGACCAGGGATTTCTTCATGATGAAATTTCCTCCTCTGGAGTTATTTTTTTGATTCTGCCACCGCAGCGAATCAAACGATGTGATAATTATATGCCCTTCAGTAGGAATTGTCAAGAAAGCATTTACACACATGGAATAATTCTATAGAAATTATCCATATGACATTCATTTGGAGCGTCAGTCGCCGGCGTGGGCCTGCGGTATTCGCCGGAAGAGCAGCCCGCCTCCGCCCGGGATGTGCGGGCGAAATGCGCCGGATCGGCCCCGCCAGCTCGCCGACGCGGCAGAACCTGTCGTTTGTGGTGCGGATCAGCCGGCAGGCCTCCTCGACGCCCACGCGCCGCAGGCACTGGCTGAAGGACATGCCGCTGACCCTGCTGAACAGGGCGCTGATGCAGTTGGGATGCGGAGCTTCTGCTCCGCCAGATCCGCCAGGGGCAGGTTCTGCGCGACGAACCCCTTGGCCCGCTCAATACGCGCGGCGTCCATGGAGCCGGCCATGACCATCAGCATCCGGCGATCCCTGCCCACCCTCCTGTTCCCGGCAGGACTGCAGGCCATTCCCGGCGAACTCTATGAGACGGCCGTCATCGGCGGCGCGTCCGCCTTCCAGATCTGCAGCCGGGTGATTCTCCCGGTGATGCCCCCCATCCTCTCCACCGTGGTCGTCCGCGAGGGCCTGTCCAGCTGCCCATGATCACCCTGAACCACTCCCCGAAGCTGTGGACGCTGAACAGCTTCTCTTCCGAATACGGCGCAGACATGCCTGCCGATCGTCACCCTGAACATCATCATGCAAAAGCAGATCAAGGGAGGTCTGACCAGTGACGCCATCAAGGGATAAGCTGACACTCCTGACCCTCAACACCCACAGCCTGATGGAACCTGACACCGCCTTCTGCCTGAACACCCTGGCGGAGGCCATTCTTGCCGAGCGGGTGGACGCCGCCGCCCTGCAGGAAATCAACCAGGACATGACCGCCCCGGAGGTTCCCGCCGCGGCCCTGGCGGAAGCAGGCTGGCTCCCCTGCGGCAGCGACATGCCCGTCCGGGAGGGGAACTTCGCCCTGCTGCTGGCCGGGCTGCTGCGCCGGGAGGATCCTGCCTGGCGCTGGATCTGGGCCCACGCCCACTGCGGCTACGGCCGCTATGACGAGGGCGTGGCGGTGTTCACCCGCCTGCCCGTGGAGGAGACCGTCTCGCGGGTTCTCTCCACGCCCCGGGGGGAATGCCGCCGGGTGATGGCAGGCCTTCTGGCGGGAGGGCAGTGGCTGTACAGCCTGCACATGGGCTGGTGGAAGGATGACAGCGACCCCTTCGCCCTGCAGTGGCGCGCGGCGGATGCGCTGTGCCGCAGCCAGGGCGGCGTCCATTACCTGATGGGCGACTTCAACAGCCCGGCCCACGTCCGCGGCGAGGGCTACGATCTGGCGCTGTCCAGCGGCTGGGAGGACTGCTACCTCCGCGCCCGGGAGCGGGACGAGGGCGTCACCGTGGGCGGACAGATCGACGGCTGGCGCAAGACCCGCGTGGATCCCATGCGGATCGACTTCACCCTCACCGACGCACCCGGACGCACCCTGCGCAGCCGGGTGATCTTTGGCGGGAGCTTCTACCCGGTCATCTCCGACCACTTCGGCGTGCTGACCGAGGAAGCCCTTCCCCGCTGAGGCTTCGTCTCGATTTTCTTTCCCATGATGCACGCGGGCCGGAAATGTGGTATGATTGGTTCAAATCCTTGAACCAACCGGAGGTGAACCGTGACCGTGAGCAGGCATACGGACCAGGTCGAACGCCTGACGGAGGAATTCGCCGCCTGCCGGAAGCTTCTGCAGGCTCTAGGGGATGAAACCCGCCAGCACATCATCCTGGAAATGGCGCAGATGCACCAGTGCGAGGGCGTGCGGGTAGGCGCCATCACGGAGCGCACCCATCTGTCCCGTCCGGCGGTGTCCCACCACATCCGGATCCTGAAGGAGGCGGGCATCCTGAAGATGCGCAGGGAAGGCGCGATGAACTTCTATTCCTTCGACGTCAGCGCGGCATCCCTGCGGCAGCTGGGGGAGCTGTTCGCCCACATCACGGACTTCATGAGCCAGCTTCCGGTCAGGGATGAGCCTGAGGAACATATGGTGGAATGAGGTGTTGCAGATGGATCTGATGGAAGCCATGCGCGCGCGCCACAGCGTGCGGCAGTACACGGACGCGCCCATTGCCGGGGAAGCCGCCCGGGCGCTGGAGAAGGAAATCCGCCAGTGCAATCAGGAGGGCGGGCTGCACATTCAGCTGGTGCTGAACGAGCCCAAAGCCTTCGACGGCTTCATGGCGCATTACGGCAAGTTCAGCGGCGTGAGGAACTACATCGCGCTGATCGGCCCCAAAGGCCCCGGCCTGGACGAAAAATGCGGCTACTGGGGCGAGCGGCTCGTCCTGCTGGCCCAGCAGCTGGGCCTGAACACCTGCTGGGTCGCCATGACCTACAGCAAAATCAAAACGGCCTTCACCGTCCTGGAGGGCGAGAAGCTCTGCGTGGTGATCGCCCTGGGCTACGGCAAAACGCAGGGCGTCGCCCACAAATCGAAGCCCGTCAGCGCGGTCACGAAGGTCGAGGGCTCCGTGCCGGACTGGTTCCAGCGCGGGGTGGAAGCCGCGCTGCTGGCCCCCACCGCCCTGAACCAGCAGAAGTTCACCCTGTCCCTGACGGACGGCAAGGCCACCGCCAGGGCCGGCATGGGCTTCTACGCCCGGGTGGATCTGGGCATTGTCCGCTGCCACTTTGAGCTGGCGGCCGGACAGGAGCACTGCGCCTGGTGAAAACAGCGCCCGCGCAGCCACGCGAAACGGCAGGAAGCAGCCATGCTTCCTGCCGTTTCATGCGTTCCGGAGTGCCGGTGGGTTTCAGCCGGAACCCTGTGCGGTGCCGTGCCCGCAGCCCGGGGCGTCAGGCGGAAGGGCCGTCTGCCGGAAGCCGCGGCAGGGATTCGTCCAGCGGCAGCCGGATGTCCTGAGCCACGCGCCTGTCCCTGCGCTGCAGCCGGAAGCCCGCCTTCACGATCTGCGTCACGCCCGTTGCCGCGCGGCGTCCGGCCGAAGGGCCATTCCTACCGGCACAGCGGCGCAGCCCGGCGCATACCCCGCAGCCTACCGGGAGCGTCAGGGGCAGCTGCCGGCCCGTCAGCGTGGCGGACAGCTGCCGGCCAGCCTGCAGGACAGGGAACGCCGTCCGCCACCCCTCCTGCGCCATGTCGGCGGAAGCCGCTGCGCAGGCGTCGTTGCCCGGGCAGCCGGTCGATACCGCCAGCCGCTTCGGCCCCAGCGCGCTGAGCGTCTCCCCCCTTGCGGTTGCCGGCTGCCGCAGCGGCAAGCTGACGCCCCGCCGCGGCAGCGTCAGTGCTGTCGACGCCCTGTTTCTCCGGCGACCCGCGGACCCCAAGCCCGGCTGCAGCGGCTGCCCCGCATTCCGCAGCGATTGCTCCGTTGCCGCCGTCATCATCGCCCGTGCCATCGTCATCGGGCAGAACACCGCCCGCAGGGTCGCCGGGTGCGGGTCGGCAGTGCGCAGCAACGGCATGTTCAGCTGTCTCGCGGTTTCCCCGCGGAGCCGTCACGCGCGGTTCCGCTTTTTTCATGGGGCTGATCAGTCCGCCGCGTGCTGATCCAGCACCGCCAGCAGCCGCCAGTCCCGGCTCCAGCGGGTCAGGGGCGCGGGCGCGCCTGCCGTCAGCCGCCCGAGCAGCCGCTGCCCTGCCGCATCCGCCGGACGCTGTGTCAGCAGCATCACCGCCTCCTCCGGCGGCATTCCCTCGCGAATCAGCGCCTGCAGCGGCTGCTGCGGAGGCAGTGCGTCCAGCGCCGCCGCGTCCGCGTGAAGGAGCAGCGCCGTCCGCCGGGCCTGCCGACCCCCGGGCAGGGGCGCGTCCGTCACTATGGCCGCCACGCCCTCCCGGTACAGCCGCCGCGTCAGGGAAGGCAGCTCCTCCGCCGCGATGCCCCGCCGCACCGCCACCATCCCCGGCAGCAGATAATCCCCCGCCAGGTCCAGCTCCGACTCGTACAGGCCCTTGGTCAGCCCGCTGCCGATTTCCTGCACCGCCCCGTGCATCAGCCGCAGCTCCGTCCCCGGGCAGAACCGCCCGCCCAGCAGCGCCGTGGCATTGCGGATCAACATGCTTCCTGCGCCTCCTGTCCCCCGCGCGCGCGGACGCCCTGGCGATCTCCGAAGGCTTGCTTCCTCCGGGCCGTCAGGACGCCGCGCGGATTCCGGCACAATGCAAAAAAGTGGCTCGCGCCACTTTTTTGTATCCCTTGCTTACTTGTCGTAGTTGACCACCAGGGAGAAGTCGGGCGCCTTCAGGGACGCGCCGCCGATCAGGCCGCCGTCGATCTCGGGCTGCGCCATCAGGCCCTTGACGTTCTTGGGGTTCATGGAGCCGCCGTACTGGATGCGCATCCTGTCGGCAACGTCCTGGCCATACTTGCGGGCCACGGCCCTGCGGATCACGCCGATGGTCTCGTTGGCCTGCTCGTCGGTGGCGGTCAGGCCGGTGCCGATGGCCCACACGGGCTCGTAGGCGATGACCACGTCGGCCACCTGCTCGGGGGTCAGGCCGTTCAGGGCCATGATGGTCTGATAGTCCACCAGGCCGTCGGTGGCGCCGGCTTCACGCACGTCCTTCATCTCGCCCACGCACAGGATCACCTTCAGGCCAGCCTTCACAGCCGCCAGCACCCGCGCATTCACGGTCTGGTCGGTCTCGCCGAAGTACTGACGGCGCTCACTGTGACCGATGATGACGTATTCCACGCCCGCAGCCACCAGCATCTCCGCGCTCAGCTCGCCCGTGAACGCGCCCGAGGACGCCCAGTGCACGTTCTCCGCGCCCAGGTGGATGTTGGAGCCCTCAATGGCTTCCTTCACCGCGCAGAAGTTCACCGCAGGCACGCATACCACCACGTCGCAGATGGCGTCCTTGACCAGGGGCTTGAGCTCGTTGACCAGCGCGACCGCCTCGGCGGGGGTCTTGTTCATCTTCCAGTTACCGGCAATAATCGCCTTACGCATGGGAATCACCTCATGTACAAAATTGATGGAACATACCAAAGCCGTCCCTGCGGATGACCACAGGGACGGGGTTGTTGGCGCGTTGGCGCCGGAGCATTACTTCTCGTCCAGAGCCGCAACGCCGGGCAGAACCTTGCCCTCCAGGTACTCCAGGGAAGCGCCGCCGCCGGTGGAGATGTGGGTCATCTTGTCGCCCAGGCCCATCTGCTCCACAGCCGCCGCGGAGTCGCCGCCGCCGATGATGGTCACAGCGTCGCTCTCGGCCATGGCCTTGGCCACGCCCAGGGTGCCGGCAGCCAGGGTGGGATTCTCGAACACGCCCATGGGGCCGTTCCAGACCACGGTCTTGGCGGCCTTGATGGCCTCAGCAAACAGCGCGATGCTCTTCGGGCCGATGTCGCAGCCCTCCATGTCCGCGGGAATGGCGTCGGAATCCACCGCCACAGCCTCCACAGGCGCGTCGATGGGGCTCGGGAAGGCCTTCACGCACACGGTGTCGATGGGCAGCAGCAGCTGCACGCCCTTCTCCTCGGCCTTCTTCATCATGTCCTTGCAGTAGTCGATCTTGCTCTCGTCCAGCAGGGAGTTGCCGATCTCATAGCCCTTGGCCTTGAGGAAGGTGAAGGCCATGCCGCCGCCGATGATCAGGGTGTCGACCTTCTCCAGCAGGTTGTTGATGACGTTCAGCTTGTCCTCGATCTTCGCGCCGCCCAGCACAGCCACGAAGGGACGGTCGGCGTTTTCGAGGGCCTTGCCCATCACGGCCAGCTCCTTGCCGATCAGATAGCCCGCCACGTTGGGGGACAGGAACCTGGTCACGCCCTCGGTGGAGCAGTGCGCGCGGTGGCAGGAGCCAAAGGCGTCGTCCACATAGCAGTCGGCCAGGGAAGCCAGCTCCTGGGAGAAGGCTTCGATATTCTTGGTTTCTTCCTTGCGGAAGCGGGTGTTCTGCAGCAGCACCACGTCGCCGTCCTTCATGGCGGCCACGGCGGCACGGGCATTCTCGCCCACCACGGTATCGTCATCGGCAAAGACCACGGTCTGGCCCAGGTACTCGCTCAGCCGCTCCGCCACGGGCGCCAGGGAGAACTTGGCCTCGGGGCCGTTCTTCGGCTTGCCCAGATGGCTGCACAGGATCACCCGGCCGCCGTCGGCAATCAGCTTCTTGATGGTGGGCAGGGCAGCCACGATGCGCTTGTCATTGGTGATCTTGCCATCCTTCATGGGGACGTTGAAGTCGCAGCGCACGAGAACCTTCTTGCCAGCAACCTGAATGTCGTCAATCGTTTTCTTGGCCATGTTGCACACTCCTTCGAAATTCCTGTACATAGATGATATTGCAAAAGCCTTGTTCAGGCGTGCAATCCCCTGGTTCCGTCCTTTCTATGATACCACGCAAAGCCCCCGATGGCAAGCATTTTCCGGTATCTTTGACAGAACCCTGACAAGTTTTTCTCACCCCCGGCATACGCTGAAGCGGAGGTGACAGGCATGGTTCAGTGTCCTTGCCGGGCCCTATGCGCCCTGGCGCTGTGCGCGCTGGCGGTGTATCTGCTCAGCCGCGGCTACGACCCGCAGCGGCTGTCCGGCCGGGCGGTGACGCGGTGCGTGGCGGGGCTGACGCTGCTCCTTGTGTGGAACCTGCTCGTCCCCCTGCGCCTGGGGATCAATCCCCTCTCCATGCTGACGGCGGGCTGCCTGGGCCTGCCCGGGATGCTGCTGCTGGCCGTCCTGGCCCTCATGGCTTAGACGGACACAACCTCGATCCCGGCCATGGCCTCTTCGATGAGGCCCTCCACGTCCAGCCGGGCCTCGCCCTCCAGGATTTTGTCCAGCTTGGGGTTGGTGGCGGGATGCCGGGGCGTGAACACCGTGCAGCAGTCCTCGTAGGGCAGGGAGGAGGTCTCCAGCGTGCCGATGCGCCTGGCCACCTCGATGATCTCGCTCTTGTCAAAGCCGATCAGCGGGCGGAACACGGGCATCTCCACCACCATGTTGGTGGTGTTCAGGGCCTGCATGGTCTGGCTGGCCACCTGGCCGATGCTTTCCCCGGTGATCAGCGCCTCGCACTGCTCCTGCCGGGCCACCCGCTCGGCAATGCGCATCATGAACCGCCGCATGATCAGCGTGGTGTACTCCTCGGGGCACTTCTCGTGGATCTCCATCTGGATATGGGTGAAGGGCACCACGTGCACCCGGATGCCGCAGCAGCTCTCCGACAGGATCCGCGCCAGGTCCAGCACCTTTTCCTTTGCCCGGTCGGAGGTATAGGGGTAGCTGTGGAAGTGCACGGCGTTGATGCGCACGCCCCGCTTGGCGATCATCCAGCCGGCCACGGGGCTGTCGATGCCGCCGGAGAGCAGCAGCGTCGCCCGGCCGCCGGTGCCCACGGGCATGCCGCCCACCGCCATGATGACCTTGACGTACAGGTAGCACTTGTCGCGGATTTCCACGTTCACCACGTGCTGGGGGTTGTGGACGTCCACGGACAGCTCCGGGTGGGCCTGCAGAATCCGGTAGCCCATCTCCATGCCGATGGCGGGAGAATCGAGGGGATACTGCTTGTCCGAGCGGCGGGCCGACACCTTGAACGAGCCCGTCAGACCCTCGGTCATGCGCACGGCCTGATCGCAGATGGCGTCGAAGTCATCCTTGTCCATCTCCACCGCGGGGCACACGCTGTGCACGCCGAAGACCTTCGTCACCCGGGCGATGCACGCCTCCATATCGTCAAAGCCGCTGACGAAGATGCGGCCGTCATGCAGCCAGACCTCGCCGTGGAGCGGGGCCGTCGCATACTTGATGCGCTTGACCAGCGCCCGCATGAAAACGGGGCGGTTCAGCCCCTTGAGAAAAATTTCGCCGTAGCGAACCAGCAGCAGCTCTCGCACAGAGCGTCTCTCCTTTGCGCTGCTTACCGGCGGACGTAGCGCCGCAGCAGCCCGTAATGCTTGATTGCCGCGTCGGCGGCATAGTCGATTTCCTCCATGGTGGTGTCCGGGCAGAGGCTGAAGCGCAGCGCGCTGTCCTTGATTTCCGCGGGAAGCCCCATGGCCGTCAGCACGCCGGAGAACTTCTGCTTGCGGCTGGCGCAGGCGGATCCGGCGCTGACGTAAACCCCGTCGCCCTCCAGGGCAAAGAGCATGGTCTGGGAGCGGACGGGGGGCAGGCTCACGTTGAGGATGTGGGGCGCGCTGGCGGGATCGTCCAGGGCGGGGCCGTTGAGGACGGCCTCGGGGATCGCCTCATGCAGCCGCTGCCACAGATGCGCCTTGCAGGCGCGCATCCTCTCCGGGCCGTCGGCGGGATAGGTGCGCACCGCCTCCCCCAGGCCGATGATGCCCACGGTGTTCTCCGTGCCGGAGCGGTAGCCCTCCTCCTGCCCGCCGCCGAAGACGATGGGGCTGATCCTGTGGCTCTTTTGCACAATCAGCCCGCCCACGCCCTTGCAGGCGTGAATCTTGTGCCCGCTGAAGGCGTAGGACTGGATGCCCAGACGGTTGAAATTCACCGGAACGCGCAGGAAGCCCTGCACGCCGTCCACATGAATGGCGGCGTCAGGGCAGTGTTGCTTGCGCAGGGCGGCGATCTCCTCCAGGGGCTGAATCGCGCCGCTCTCGTTGTTCACCTGCATCGCGCAGATCAGGCGCACCGTGTCGTCCAGCATGGCTGCCAGAGCCGTCAGATCCGCCACGCCCCGCCTGTCCACGGGAATCAGCTCCACCCTGTGGCCCAGCCGTTCCGCCTCCTGGGCGCACTGCAGCGTCGCCGGATGTTCCACCGACAGAATCAGCGCCCGGCCGGGCCTGCGCACCGTGCGCAGATGCCCCAGGATGGCGATGTTGTCGGCCTCGGTGCCCCCGGAGGTGAAGATCAGCCGCTGACCCGTGGCGCCGGCGGCCTTCAGGCAGTCGGCCCGGGCGGCGGAGAGCAGCTTTTCCGCCTCAAGGGCGGGGCGGTAGAGGGAGGACGGATTGTGCCAGTGGACGGTCAGGGCGTCCTGCATGGCGCGCACCGCCGCCCCGGAAGGCCGGGTGGTGGCGCTGTTGTCCAGATAGACTTCCATGCCTTACTCCTGCCAGGCTCCGCGGGGCAGATAATGCTTGATGAAATCCACCATTTCCTCGCTGGGCTCGATGATGATGATGCGCTTGTTGGCATCCTTCTGGAAGTAGAAGTAGTACAGCTCCGCGCCGCGGTTGAGGAACCAGTTGTCCTTGCGCACGCCGGGCATGGTGATGTAGCGCTGGAAGGCCGGGCTGCTGACCTTGCCGAAGGCGTCCACGCGGTTGATCTTCAGGCTGCCCAAGCTCTTGCGCTTCTTGTTGTTGAACACCATGGCGAAGTCCATGTCGCCGTTGGTGAAGGTGTACTCATAGTCCGTGCGCAGCCTGTCGCGGAACAGGAACAGCACCACCGCGATGCCGATGTTGATCAGCGTCACCACCAGCTGGGGCACCGAGAAGGCATAGAACAGGAACTGCAGGTTGAACAGGCCCATCAGGCCGGACAGAATCATCACCACCATGGACAGCACAAAGAGAATCTCATTGACGACCCGGTTCTTCTTGACCACGATTTCTTCCAGGAAACGATCCATGACGACATTCCTCCGTATTGTATTGATAGGATAACATCCAGGTTTACCACAGGATAAAGGCCAGCGCGCACAGCAGGCCCACCATCGCGCCGCCCAGCACCTCCACCTTGGTGTGACCCACCAGCTCCTTCAGGTCGTCGTCAGCGATCTGCTCCCCGTTGACGAGCACCTTGCGGAGAATCTCGTTGATCACCTGACCCTGATTGCCGGTTTCCTTGCGCACGCCGGTGGCGTCGTACATGACCACCGCCGCCATGATGAAGCTCAGCGCAAACAGCGAGGTATTGTAGCCCTCCAGCGCGCCGATCATGACCGTCAGGGACACGACAAAGGCCGTATGGGAGGAGGGCATGCCGCCGCTGCCGAAAAAACGCATCCAGTCGACCTTCTTCTCCACCAGCCAGTAGGTGGGAATCTTGATGGCCTGGGCGACAAACCACGCCGTGATGGCGCACATCAGCGCGCGATTGGAAAAGATCTCTGCAACGTTATGCAAATCATCACCTTCCCCATCCCATGTGATAAGCTCTCTTTATTGTACCCTCATCAGGGTACTTTGCGCAAGGTCTTTCAAAAAATTCATGGATTCGCCAAAAATGCCGAGGGCTTCCACCGCCCTTTGGACGTGCTCCCGGGCGTCGCGGCGGGTCTGCTCCGCGCCCACGGCCGCAACCCACGTCAGCTTGCCCAGGGCCGCGTCCATGCCCGTGTTCTTGCCCATGAGCGCCGCGTCGCCCTCCACGTCCAGCAGATCATCCACCATCTGGAAGGCCATCCCCAGATGATACCCGTAGGCAATGCCCGCCTGCACCTGCTCCTCCGCCGCCCCGGCCAGGATCAGCCCGGCCTCCAGCGGCGCGGTCAGCAGATCGGCGGTCTTGTGGGCGTGAATGTAGCTCACCCGCGCGACCGTCGGCTCCGTGCCCTCCTCGGTCACGTCCACGGTCTGCCCGGCCACCATGCCCGTCACCCCCGCCCGGCGCGCAATCGCTTCCGCCGCCCGGGTTCCGCGCAGGTCGCCCATCCGGCACGCCGCGCGCAGCATCAGCTCCATCGCCGCGCTCAGCAGCCCGTCCCCCGCCAGAATCGCCAGCCCCTCGCCGAACACCCTGTGGCTGGTGGGCTTGCCCCGGCGGAGATCGTCGTTGTCCATGGCGGGCAGATCGTCGTGAATCAGGCTGTAGGTGTGGATCATCTCCAGCGCGCAGGCAAAGGGCAGCGCGTCCTCCGCCGTGCCCCCCGCCATCTCGCAGGCCGACAGCAGCAGCACCGGCCGCAGCCGCTTGCCCCCCGCCGTCAGGGAATAGTCCATCGCCGACAGCAGCCGCTCCGGTATCTCCCCCAGCCCCGCCAATTGCCGCGGCAGCGCTTCCTCCACCATGGCCTGATAGGCCCCGTAGGTTCTCATACGTCCTCCTCCAGGGGGATTTCCTCCTCCCCGCCCTCGGCGCCCTTGCGCAGCACCGTCAGCCGCTGCGTGGCCTCGGCCAGCTCCTTCTCCATCGCGGCGATCATCTGCATCCCTTCCTCGTAGCGCTTCAGGGAGGCCTCGATGCTCATGCCGCCCTGCTCCAGCTGGCCGATCAGCTCCTCCACCGCCGCCAGCTGCTCCTCCAGGGTCAGCTTCCTTTTCGCTGCCATGCTCATTCCTCCTCATGCCGCACCTGCACCGCGCCGTCGCGGAAGTGCAGCGTCATGCGCGGGGCTTCCATCGCCGCGTCCCTTGTAGCGATGACCCTGTCCCCCGCCGTCACCAGCGCGTAGCCCCGCTCCAGCACCCGCCGGGGGTTGAGCGCCTCCAGCCGCGCCCTGTCCCGGGAAAGGCGCTGCCGCCGGTTGTCCAGCAGGCCATCCGCCGCGTGATCCAGCCGCACGCGCAGCAGCGGCAGCTTCGGCGCGGTTTCCGTCAGCGGACGCTCCGCCGCCCGGTCCAGCCGTGCCCGGCACTGCGAAAGGCGATGGGCCGCGTCCCGCAGCCGCATTTCCGGGCTCGCCGCCGTCAGCCGCCGCGCCAGATGCGCCACCTGCCGTGACCGTTCCGTCAGCAGGGCGTCCATGGCCTGCGTCAGATGCCGGCGCACCATGCGCAATCCCTCCAGCAGCTCCGCGCGGTCCGGCACCGCCAGCTCCGCCGCGTTGGAGGGCGTGGCCGCCCGCACGTCCGCCACGAAGTCCGCGATGGTGAAGTCCGTCTCGTGCCCCACGGCGGATATCACCGGGATCGGGCTGTCCGCGATGGCCCGGGCCACGATTTCCTCATTGAAGGCCCACAGATCCTCCATGGATCCGCCGCCCCGCCCGGCGATGATGACCTCCACCCCCGGCAGCGTCCCGGCCTTCCGGATGGCCGCGGCAATCTCCTCTGCCGCGCCCTCGCCCTGCACCTGCACCGGCAGCAGCACCAGCGGCACCCCGGGATCCCGGGCGGCGGACACGCGGCGGATATCCTGCAGGACGGCCCCCGTACGGGAGGTGACCACCGCGATCTTCTTCGGCCGCAGGGGCAGCGGCTTTTTCCGGGCCGCGTCGAACAGCCCCTCCGCTGCCAGACGGGCCTTCAGCGCCTCAAACTGCTGATACAGCCCGCCCACGCCGTCGGGGCGCATGTTCTCGGCATAGAACTGGTAGGTGCCCGACTGGGCGTACAGGCTGACGCTGCCCGACAGCACCACCGCCATGCCGTCCCGGGGCCGCAGGCTCATGCGCATGGCGTTCTGCCGGAACATCACGCAGGCGATGCGGGCCTGGTCATCCTTGAGGGTGAAGTACCAGTGACCCGAGGAATGGGCCTTGAAATTGCTGATTTCCCCACGGATGCGCAGGCTGCGCAGCATGGGATCCGCCGCGAGCGACCGGCGGACGTACTCGTTCAGGTCGCTGACCTGCAGAATCCAGTCCGGCACGTTACTTTCCGGCCCTTTCGGCGGCTTCCACCGTGTTCTCCAGCAGCATGGTGATGGTCATGCGGCCCACGCCGCCCGGCACCGGGGTGATCCACCCGGCAACCTCCTTCACCCCGTCGAAGTCCACGTCGCCCACCACCTTGCCGTCCACCCGGTTGATGCCCACGTCGATGACGATGGCCCCCGGCTTGACCATATCGGCGGTGATCATCCTCGGCCGGCCCACCGCCGCCACCAGAACGTCCGCCCGGCGGGTGTGCGCCGCCAGATCCGCCGTGCGGCTGTGGCAGACGGTCACCGTGCAGTTCTGCTGGAGCAGCAGCATGGCCATGGGCTTGCCCACGATGTTGCTGCGGCCCACCACCACGGCCTCCTTGCCGGAAAGATCGACGCCCGTGCGGCGGATCATCTCCAGCGCGCCCTTGGGGGTGCAGGCCACCACGCCCGGCAGACCGTTGAGCATCTTGCCCGCGTTCTGGATGTGGAAGCCGTCCACGTCCTTCTCCGGGACGATCACCGCCAGCGCCGCCGCCTCGTCCAGATGGCGGGGCAGGGGCAGCTGCACCAGGATGCCGTGGATGCTGGCATCCTCGTTCAGCTGGCGGATCTGATCCTCCAGCTGCTGCTGGGTGGTGTCCTCCGGCATGCGGATGGTCACGGAGTGGATGCCCACCTGCTCGCAGCCGATGCCCTTGTTGCGCACGTAAATCTGGCTGGCGGGATCCTCGCCCACCAGAATCACCGCAAGACCCGGGTGAATCCCCTTCTCCTTCAGCGCGGTCACCCGCTGGGCCAGCTCCTCCCGCATGACCCCCGACATTGCCTTGCCATCCAACAGCTGTGCAGCCATATGATCTTCTCCTTCCGTTATCCCTGGGCGGAAGCAGCCTCCTGCTCCCGCAGCCTCTGCGCGCCGATGAGCGCCGCGCCCACGGCGTTGTCGCCGGAATACTCCGGCCTGCCGAAATACACCCGCAGCGTCCTGTCGCGCTTGCGGATGCGCTCCTTCACCATTTCCCGGAACAGCGGCGAGGACGCCACGCCCCCCGCCATCAGCACCTGACCGACTCCGGTCTGTTTTGCCCCGGCGCAAACCGACCTTGCGACGGTTCTGGCCAGCAGGTCGTAGACCTCCCGGGCGATATCCTCCCGGGGCAGCGCGCCCGAGGCAATCCACCGCTGCAGCTGCGTTTCCGCGCCGGAGAGGTGGCAGTACAGGTCGCCGCCCTCCATGCTCACCGGCAGCCGCGCCTGGCTGTGCCCCGCAAGGGCCAGCTTTTCCAGGTGCGGCCCTGCCGGAAAGGGCAGCCCCAGCGCCACCCCCGCCCGGTCAACCACCTGGCCCGCGTGCAGGTCAAGCGTGCCGCCCAGCAGCGTCAGCTTCTCGCCCTGAAGGCACAGCAGCTCCGTGGTGCCGCCGGACAGATGCACCGCCAGCAGATCCCCATCCTCCACGCCGCTGTCCACCCGGGCGGCGGCGATGTGCCCCCGCTGGTGGGTGGATGCAAAGCAAGGGACGCCAAGCATCGCCGCGATGCCGCGGCCCTGAGCGTCCCCCACGTGAAACACGGGCATGTACGATTCTTCCTCGTCCCGGGGGCGGCTGGAGACGCACACCGCGGCGATCTCCATGCCCCGGATGGCCTGCGCCAGCTCCTCCAGACGGCCGGGCAGCTGCCGGACATGGATAAACACGGCCTCGCTCTGGCGAAGACCGCGTTCACCCTCCTTCACGGGCAGCAGCCGGCGGCAGCTGGCAATCACCTGACCCTCCACCGTCACGGCGGCGGCCGAGGTGGTGTAGCAGCTGGTGTCCAGGCCGATCACCACCCGCGTCATGCCTTCGCCGCCTCTTTCTTGCGCAGGATGGTTCCCAGCACACCGTTGATGAACCGCCCGCTGACCGGCTCGGAATACCGCCCCGCCAGCTCCACGGCCTCGTTGATGGCCACGCTCCCGGGCACGTCCTCCTCGTGGAGAATCTCCCAGGTAGCCAGGCGCAGGATGGTCAGGTCAACCTTGGGCATGCGCTGGATGGACCAGTCCCGGCTGGCGGCGGAAATCTCCGCGTCCAGCTCGTCCAGGTGGGACAGCACGCCGTCCAGCACCCGGGTGATGTAGGCGCGGTCCGCCTTGCCCGGCTCGTTCGGACGGATCTCCTCCACCCCGGGCACGCCTTCCTCCCGCAGCTCGTCATAGACCATCTGCAGGGTCTCCTCGCCGCCCTCGCCGCCGGCCATGTGTTCGTAGATCATCTGCATCACGGCAGAGCGCGCAGTAATTCGAGACATATGCTACTTAACTCCGTTCTGTATTCAGATATTTCAGTGCTTACTCCTTCGGGGGGAACAGCCGGTTCACCAGAGCCTTGACGGCAGCGGGCTTGTCCTTCACGCCGCCCAGGAAAAGTCCCGCCGCGCCCAGTGCCACCACGAACAGCGTCCGCAGGATCCCGATGGACAACAGCAGCGCCGCCAGCACCACGCCCAGAATCCCGCACAGCAGGCCGCAGGCGGGCGTGCCGGTTTCCACCAGGCCCCGCAGGAAATCATTCAGCGACTTCATGGGTTTCCTCCTTCACGGCTTCAGCAGGGGTCTCGGGCAGCTCCATCACAGGCGCGTCGGGCGTCTGCCCGGGCTCGGCAGGCTGCTCGGGCTCGGCCGCGGGGGCAGGCTCGGCCACAGGCGCAGGCTCCGCCACAGGCGCGGGCTCGGGCGGCTGAGGCATGTTGGCCGGCTCCTCGGCGCGGCGGAACAGCCGCTGGTGCAGCGGACGCCGGGGCTCCGCGGCAGCCTCCTCGCGGATGGCCGCGGCCGTCAGCACGGGCGACGTATCCTCCACCACCGGCAGGGGCTCGACCTTCTCGGGCAGGTCAGCCACGGTGTAGGGGGAATCCTTGCCCTTGGAGGAGGTTTCCACCTGCACCTTGACCTCCTTCACGTCCACGCCGGAGCAGGAGGTCACATACTGCTTGATCTGCTTCTGCAGGGCCGCCACGGCCAGGGGAATGTTCACGCCCCCCGCCAGGCCGATGCGCAGGCGGATGATCAGCCCGTCCCGGGTGGTGTCCAGGGAGGTGGACATGACGTGAATCTCCTCATGCCGATCCACGCACTTCTGCACCAGGCTCTCGATGGCGCGCACGGAGATGCTCAGCTCGCCGCACTCGGTCTGCTGCATGACAAAGCCCCGCTTGCTCTTCTTCTGATGCCGGACGAGCATGCCCAGGCAGTACAGCCCCAGCAGCGCCAGCAGCGCCACGCAGACGATGACCGCCGTGATGTACAGCGCATGGCCGGGCTGGGCGGATGCCGGTACCAGCAGCTGCTGCAGCCAGGCCGTCACGCCCATGGGCAGCAGCGTCTGATCCAGCAGGCATACCGCCAGCAGCAGCAGAATCAGGCCTGCCAGCGCCACCAGAATCCTGTCCGCAATGCGGATTTTCATACTTTTCGCCTCCTTGAGTCGGGATGAAAAAGTACACCGGCAAGGCCGCAAAGCTACCCTGCCGGTGGATGCGTTACGCTTCAGGCTCCTCCGCATCGGCAGCGGGGGCATCGTCGGCCGGCTCGCTGGCCCGGACAGGCTGCTGCGCAGGGGCTTCGGCCTCAGGCTGGCTGCCCGCCTCCAGCACGGCGTTGTCCTCGCCGGCGGTCAGGGTGCCGCTGCTGTTCTCCTTCTCGAAGCTGACGCCCTGCACATGCACGTCCACGCGCACCACATGCAGGCCGGTCATGCTCTCGATGGCCTTGCGCACGTTCTCCTGGGCGTCCTGGGCGGCCTTCTGGATGGGGGTGCCGTACTCGATGATCACATACAGATCAACGCTGGCTTCCTCCGTGCCGATTTCCACCTTCACGCCCTTGGTGATGTTGCGGTTCTTGGTCAGGATGCTGCCGGAGATGTTGCACATGCCGGCAATGCCCTCCACCTCGCCCGCAGCAACGCCCGCGATGATGGCCACCACCTCGTTGGCATAGGTGATGGTGCTGGTCTGCTCGGTATCGTTCTCCACAGTCAGGGGGAGATTATCCTTTTTGCTTGCCATAGGGGCTGCACCTCCTGATAAGTCTATCCATGGTCGAGGCAACACTGCCCGACTATCCCGGCTGATGGGTACAGGGAAACAAACCCCGCCGCCCGGTTTCACTCAGTATAGCATACTTTGGCCCGGTTGACAAGTTTTCAGTCGGAAGAAGCTGCGCGCCGTACGGAGAAAGCACAGACCATCCGCAGGAAGGCTTCCGTATTCCAGCGAACAGCCCGGTTTTCTCCGTCCGGGCGCCCTTTTCGCACAGGCTTACTGCTCCTTCTCCACGGGCACCAGGGCGATGTGCAGCTCGTCCAGCTGCTTCTGCTCCACGTAGCCCGGAGCGCCCATCATCACGTCCTGGGCATTCTTGTTCATGGGGAAGGGAATCACCTCGCGGATAGAGTCCTCGCCGGCCAGGAGCATCACCATGCGATCCACGCCGGGGGCGATGCCCGCGTGGGGCGGCGCGCCGTAGCAGAAGGCGTTGTACATGGCGGGGAACTTGGCCTTCACGTCCTCCTCGCCCAGGCGCACCAGCTGGAAGGCCTTGATCATGATTTCCGGGTCATGGTTCCGCACCGCGCCGGAGGACAGCTCCACGCCGTTGCACACCAGGTCGTACTGATAGGCGGTGATGGTCAGCGGATCCACCTCGCCACGCTCGGCCTTCTCGAGGATCTCCAGGCCGCCGTTGGGCATGGAGAAGGGATTGTGGCAGAACTCCAGCTCGCCGCTCTCCTCGCCGATCTCGTACATGGGGAAGTCCACAATCCAGCAGAACTCGTACTTCTCCCGATCAATGTGGCCGGGGCACAGTTCCGCCACCTGCCGGCGCAAGACGCCCGCGGTCTTCTGCGCCGCCAGCAGCTTGCCGCTGGTCAGGCCCACGAAGGTGTTGGGCTTCAGGCCCAGCTTCTCCACCAGCTCATCCTTCTGATCCTTGACGAACTTGGCGATGCCGCCGGCGATCTCGCCCTTCTCGTCCAGCTTGAACCAGTAGACCTTGTTGCCGGAGACGACCTCCACGTCCGCGCAGAGCTTGTCGATCTGCTTGCGGGTGGCGGTCATGTCGCTGACCACCACGGCCTTGACGGTATTGCCCTCGAAGGGGCCGAAGCCGCAGGAGCCGATCAGCGCGGTTACGTCCTGCACCTCCAGGTCGATGCGCAGGTCGGGCTTGTCGGAGCCATAGCGCTCCATGGCCTCGGTGAAGGGAATCCGGCGGAAGGGTGCAGAGGAGGCGGTGTTGTAGGTGCCGTACTGGGCGAAAATGGGGGGCAGTACGTCCTCCAGCACGGAGAACACGTCGTCCTGGGTGGCGAAGGCCATCTCCATGTCCAGCTGATAGAACTCGCCGGGGCTGCGGTCGCCGCGTGCGTCCTCATCGCGGAAGCAGGGGGCGATCTGGAAATAGCGGTCGAAGCCGGAAGTCATCAGCAGCTGCTTGAACTGCTGTGGCGCCTGGGGCAGGGCGTAGAACATGCCGGGATGCTTGCGGGCAGGCACCAGGTAGTCGCGTGCGCCCTCGGGGGAAGAGGCGGTCAGGATGGGGGTGGTGATCTCCAGGAAGCCGTGGGCGGTCATGGCCTGGCGCAGGGCGGAGACCACATTGCAGCGCATGACGATGTTCTTCTTGACCTCGGGGTTGCGCAGGTCCAGGTAGCGGTACTTCAGGCGGATGGCCTCGTCGGCCTCCCGGGAGCGGGTCACCTGGAAGGGCAGGGCGTTGTAGCGGCAGCGGCCCAGCACGTCGATCTTCTGGGGAACGACCTCGATGTCGCCGGTGGGCTGCTTGGGGTTTTTGCTGTCGCGCTCGCGCACCACGCCGGTGACGGAAATGACGGATTCCTTGTTCAGGCCGTGGATGATGGCCATCATGTCCTCGGTCTCCACGACGATCTGCGTCGTGCCGTAGAAGTCGCGCAGCACCACGAAGGCCAGGGACGCGGACACCTCGCGGACATTCTCCATCCAGCCGGACAGCTGGACGGTCTTGCCGCAGTCCGCCAGGCGGAGTTCGCCGCAGGTATGGGTACGGTTCTGCATACTTGTTCCTTCTTTCCTGTGTGAGTAGAGGGCACGCCAGGGGCGCTGCCCCTGGACCTCGCCAGAGGGGCATCGCCCCTCTGGACTCCCGGGCTCCGGCGAACTGCGTTCGCCGGGGCGTTGCCAGTGTAGTCTTTTTCCCTTGCAGGAGTCCCGCCGCGCATACGGGCGCGGCGCGACGCACAATCCGCAGCTTTTCAAGTGCGGCCTTTGGGGGCGCGGGTTTCCCACCTTTTCCACGCGCGCGGC
>JBJEYH010000201.1:0-19187 GCA_051886675.1 Aristaeellaceae bacterium | reverse complement strand
TCATGCCGTCGCCAATGACCAGGATATACTTCATGGAGATCACTCCTCCTTTGCTTTTTCAGACCGGACGCATCCATTGTACGGCATGAAACGGACTTTGTCGAGGGAAAAACACAGAAAAGCCCGAGCCCTCTGCCCCCGCGGAGGATTGCATCCGCCGGAATACGTGCTATACTGAATGCGGAAAGCATCGCGTAGGGAGGCCATCGCCATGAGGGATTACAGCGGGCAGAACAAGCGGGCCTGGGAATACAGCGCCTATGACTTCTGGGTGCGCACAGCGGGCGCGCCCGCCGACATGGCCGCGAGGATCGCGGAAAACCCGCTGCGCGCGCTGAAGCGCCATGCCCGCTACTTCGATGCCTTCGAGGGGGTGCGGGTAGCCAACGTCTGCGGCTCCTGCGGGAAGAAGGCCCTGCCCCTGGCCATGCTGGGCGCGGAGGTGACGGTCTTCGACATCTCCGAGGACAACCGCCGCTACGCCCTGGAGGCCGCGCAGGCTGCCCGCGTCCCCCTGCGCTACGAGGTGGGCGACGTGCTGGACGTGGATCTGACCCGCTTCGGCGGCAGCTTCGACGTGGTGTTCATGGAGGGCGGGGTGCTGCACTATTTCCACGACCTGGACGAGTTCATGGGCGTCATGCAGGCCCTCCTGCGCGGGGGCGGCAGGCTGATCTGCAGCGACTTCCACCCCTTCACCAAGATCGCCGACATCCTCCAGCTGCAGCAGCCCACCATGAGCTACTTCTCCACGGAGGTCTTCCAGGGCGAAATGGCCCACGCCCGCTTCTTCAGCGAGGACGTCCGCCGGCAGATGCCCCTGTGCAGCTACCGCAAATACACCGTCAGCGAGATCATCAACGCCATCATCGGAAGCGGCCTGCGCCTGACACGCTTCGACGAGCATCCCGCCTGGACGGACGAGCGGCTCCCCGGGGAATTCACCGCCGTGGCCGTCAAGTGAGCGCAAAAAAATCCTCCGTATGACACGCGTCATGCGAAGGATTTCCGTTATGCCGGAGGCGGCGTTACCGTTCCGCCGTCTCCTGGGCCACCGCGTCGATGATGGCCTCCGAGGCGTTGGCGTAGAAGGCCGCCTGGCCCAGCTGCTCGCTCAGGCCCACCTTGTCGAAGAAGGAGCGCACGTTCTGCTGCACGCCGCACACGCTCACCGCCAGCCCCTGCTGGCTCAGCCGCTGGCAGATCTCCATCAGCGTCTGCACGCCGGAAATGTCCGCCGCCGCCACGCCGCGCATGGACAGGATCAGCCGGCTGCAGCCGGTGTAGTCCGCGTCCTCCAGGCGATGCTTCAGCTCGCCGCAGTTGGCGAAGAACAGGCTGCCGTTGATGTAGGCGATGTGGATGCAGCTGGCCTCCTCGTCGGAGACGTCCGTGCCCATGCGGTGCAGGCGGACCAGCCGCTCATGCTCCACCGGGGCGATCTCCACCCGCAGCCGCGCCGCGTTCCACACGAACATCACCAGCGCCGTCACAATGCCGATGACAATGGCCACCGTCAGGTCGAACACCACGGTGGACACCATCGTGATGGTGAACTGCACGACCCCCGTCCAGATCTTCCTCCCGAAGATGGTGCGGATGCCATGCCATTCGTTCATGCGCCAGGCCGTGACCATCAGCACCCCCGCCAGGGCGGACAGGGGCAGCCGCGCCATGACCCCGCCCAGCAGCAGCATGGACAGGAGCAGGAACAGGGAGTGGAACAGCCCCGTCAGGCGGGTCTGCTCGCCGCTCTTGATGGCCACGCTGGTGCGGGCGATGGCCGCCGTGGCCGGCACGCCGCCGAAGAAGGGCAGCAGGATGTTGCCCACACCCTGGGCGATCAGCTCGCGGTTGGCGTCGAAGGGCTCGTCCTTCATGCGGGAGGCCGACGCGCCGCACAGCAGGGATTCGATCATCGCCAGCAGCGCGATGGACACCACCGGCCCGGACAGGCTCATGATCAGCTCCGGCGTCACCCGGGACAGGTCGAGGGAATCCGCCAGCATCAGGGAGCGGGGGATCTCGCCCACGCGCTTGAGGCTGGTGAAGCCGCACACCTCAGCCACCACCGTGGCCAGGATGATCGCCAGCAGGGAGCCGGGGACCTTCTCGTTGAGCTTGCGGGGCCAGAGCAGCATGAACGCCACCACCAGCACGCCGATGATCACCGCCTGCCAGTCGGGGTGGAAGCCCAGGCGGGTGTAGCTCCACAGCTTTTCCAGCGCGCCGGAGCCCTCGGACACCGTGCCGAAGAAGTTGTCCACCTGCCCCAGGGCGATGATGATGGCAATGCCGCTGGTGAAGCCCATCACCACGCTGGTGGGGATGAAGCTGACCAGCTTGCCCAGGCGCAGCACGCCCGCCAGCAGGATGATCACGCCCGCGGCCAGGCTGGCCACGAACACGCCCTGCAGCCCGTACTGGGCCACAATGCCGATGAGGATGGCGCTCATGGCGCCGGTGGGGCCGCTGATCTGGAAGGACGCGCCGCTGAGCAGCCCGATGATCGCCCCGCCGATGATGGCCGTCACCAGGCCGGCGGCCGGGGTCGCGCCGGAGGATACGCCGAAGGCCAGCGCCAGGGGCAGCGCCACCGCCGCCACCGTCACGCCGGAGAGTAGATCCTTGATGAGCTTCTGGGCGTTGTAGCCCCTGAACTCCCGTTTCAGATCCGCCACATACTGTTTGACCATTTTCCCTGTACTCCCATCCCATGTTGATCGTTTTGCCAAAAAACGCCGTTTCCTATCATACCATAGATTGGCCGGCGGGACAAGGCGGAAATCGGGCCGGCGGGCGGATTTTTCGGGGATGCCTGTCCCCGCGGGGGTGCGGAGGCACTGAAAAAGCCCTACCCGGCGCATACCGGACAGGGCTTGCATGGATGACGTTGCTGCGAAGGCGGCGGGGACGGGCCCTTACGCCTTGGCGATCTCCACCAGCTTGGCGAAGGCAGCGGGATCGTTCACCGCCAGGTCAGCCAGCATCTTGCGGTTGACGGTGACGTTGTGCTTCTTCAGGCCGTTGATAAAGGTGGAGTAGCTCATGCCGTTCAGGCGGGCAGCGGCGTTGATACGGGTGATCCACAGGGAGCGGAAATCACGCTTGCGCAGCTTGCGGCCTTCGTAGGCATAGCGCAGGGACCGGGCGACCTGCTCGGACGCGGCGCGGTACTGCTTGGACTTGGCGCCCCAGTAGCCCTTGGCCAGCTTCATCACCTTGCGGCGCTTCTTCAGAGCATTGACAGCTCGCTTAATACGTGCCATGTTTCAGTTCCTCCTTGCCAGTCAAAGGGCTTATTTGTAGGGCAGCAGCTTATGGATGGTCCGGGCCTCGGCGGCGTTGTCCACAACGCCGTCAGCGCGCAGGTGACGGGTCCGCTTGGTGGTCTTCAGGCGCACCTGATGGTTGGCGTTCATCTGCTTATGCTTGACGATACCAGACTTGGTAAAGGAAAAGCGCTTGGCAGCACCGCGGTGACTCTTCTGCTTAGGCATGGATTGGTCCTCCTTCCAGTACGGATGTTAATTCTGTGTCTGCGCCGCATCGGCGGATTTTTCCCTGGCGGCCTTCTTTTCGGCGAAGGACGCCTTGGCGGCTTTGGGCGCCAGAATCATGATCATGTGGCGGCCGTCCATCATGGGGCGGCGCTCCACCGAGCTGACCGACGCGCACCGCTGGGCAAAGTCCTGCATGACCTTCATGCCGATCTCGCTGTGGGTGATCTGGCGGCCACGGAAGCGGATGGAAACCTTCACCTTGTCGCCATCCTCCAGGAAGCGGGTAGCCATCTTCGCCTTGGTGAGAACGTCGTTCTCCTCAATGGTGGCGGACAGCTGGACTTCCTTGATGGCCACGACCCGCTGATTCTTCCGGTTCTCGCGCTCCCGCTTCGACTGCTCGTAGCGGTACTTGTCATAGTCCATCAGCTTGCACACCGGCGGCTTGGCAGTAGGCTGAATCTTGGCCAGGTCCAGGCCCCTCTCCTCCGCAAGCTCCAGCGCCTTTTGCGTGGGCATGACGCCGAGCTGCTCGCCGTTCTCGTCGATCAGGCGAACCTCTCTGTCGCGGATCTCCTCGTTGATCATCAGATCGAGTGCGATAACCATACACCTCCCAATGTTGTCGCTTGACCGCGCCCTTTCCATACAAAAAGCGGCGGGATGCTTTCCCGTCGCTGCATGATCACACTTCGCCCCGCAGGGGAAGGAATGCCATGGAACCCGGCAGCGTCAGCCGCGCAAGGTGAGAGACGGGCAAGCCTCTTCTTCAAACGGTGGTATTATAGCACGCCTCCGCCGCCCTGTCAAGGGTGCGCGCAAAACTTTCTGCCCCGCGCGCTCATTCCGGCTGGTACATGTTCACCGTGATCACGTTGGTATTGTAGCAGATCAGCCCGATCTTTTCAATGTCCACCACCAGGCGGTACAGGGTCAGGCCGGTCTCGGTGGTTTCCTGCAGAGGCTCGGCGAAGGCGCCGCAGACCTCCACCTTGTCGCCGGGGATGTACTCGATCAGCTCCTTGCCTTTGGGCGCGCGGAGGATCACCGTATCCTCGGTGCGGTTCCGGGTGGCCACCACATAGCACCAGCAGCCATCCTCCTGGTATGCCTCGCGGAAGATGCCCTCCACCGTCACCTGCTCCCCGGTCATCGCCGGGGGATTCTCCATGGCCGTCTTGTAGTTCAGCCTGGGGAAGGACTTGACGCCGTAGGCAGCGGATTCCGAAACCTTCAGGGTCACGGTATACTTGCAGCTGAAATCCCAGCCGTAGCGATCGGAGTACAGCGTCAGGGTATAGGTGCCCGCCTTGATGGGCCGCACGTCGAACGCGCTGACACAGCCGCTGTCCACCCTGCCGGCAATGATTTCCTTTTCATCAAAGCGATCAGCCTGCACGTTCTCCAGCCACACGCCGCCGCCGCTGACCTTGATGTGGGGCAGCGCGCCTGTGAAGGTCTTGCTGTCCACATAGGTCGGAATGCGCAGGCGGTACGCGCCCCGCTCCGTCATCTCGACGGTTTTCACCGTCAGGTCGAAGGGCTGAACACGGATCTTCTGCGTGGCCTTCACACCGCTGTCGTCCATGGCCTCGATGTACACCGTGACAATGCCGCCATGGTTATCATTGCTGATGGGCATGGTGGTCACCAGGCCGTCCTCGGAGACCTGGATCACGTTCGGATCGCTGACGCGGTAGCTCAGCTGCTGGTTGGAGGCGTCCGCCGGCTCGATGGTGGGGTTCAGCTGGTAGGTGTAGGGCCGGCCCTTGCTGGGCGACAGGATCATCACGATGGCCTGCTGGGATTCGGGAATGATCCTCTTCACCGGCTGCAGCACCGTCACCTGGCAGGAGGTGGTATACAGCGTTTCGCCGCCGGACTGCATCTCGCAGGTGACGGTTATGCTGCCGGCCTTCTTCGCCTGCACCTTGCCGCTCTGCACAGTGGCCACCGTATTGTCCGAGCTGCTCCAGACATACCTGGCGTTGGCGGGCTTCTCCGCGCCCTGCAGAATGGGCGTGAGCGTCAGGGTCTTGCCCGCGTTCACCTCATAGGCCGCCTTCTCAAAGGCAAATACTGCCGCCGCTCCCGCAGGCGCCGCCGCCAGCAGCAGCAGCAATGCCAGCAGCAGCGCCGCCGTGCGTTTCATCATCATGCTCCATCCTCCTTACGGCTGCCGTCAGCCAATGGGACGTTTCGCCACAACCGCCCGGTTTTCCTCCTGTTTTTTGTGCTGACTGCCCATACCGTTGCGAATTCGCATGCTTCTTTTCCTTATTTCATGCGGTTCTTCCCCTTGTAAACCGCCCGCTACCTGTGGTATACTATCGGCGGTAATGCACATACGATGATTGACGACGGAAAAGGAGCGATACCTTATGCGCAAAATCGGCGTTTTGACCTCCGGCGGCGATGCCCCGGGTATGAACGCGGCGGTCATGTCCATCGCCAAGAGCGCGGCGATGTACGGCATGCCCCTGGTGGGCATCAAGCGCGGCTACAACGGCCTGCTGCGCAAGTCCACCAGCATCTATGACGATCTGCAGGAGCTGTACCTGGATACCGTGCTGGATATTGCCGACCAGCCCGGCACCTATCTGCGCACCGCCCGCTGCACCGAATTCCTGGATCCCAAGTGGCGCGAGGTGGCCGTGCAGACCCTGCGCAACATGGAGATCGACGGCCTGGTGGTCATCGGCGGCGACGGCAGCTTCCAGGGCGCCATGAGGCTGTGCGAGCTGGGCGTGCCCTGCATCGGCATCCCCGGCACCATCGACAACGACCTGGCCTATACCGAGATGACCCTGGGCTATGAGACCGCCGTGAACGTGTGCACCGACGCGGTGCGCGCCATCCGCGCCACCAGCCGCTCCCACGACAGGCCCCATGTGGTGGAATGCATGGGCCGTCACTGCGGCGACATCGCCCTGAAGACCGCCTGCGCCACGGGCTCGGAGATCGTCATCGTGCCCGAGGTCCCCTGGACCGTGGAGGAGGTCGCCGCCCGCCTGAACAAGCAGCTGACCAAGGGCAACACCCGCGCCACCATGGTCATCGCCGAGGGCTGCTGGGAATCCATGGCGCCCTTCGACCACTACAGCTTCCTCAACACCCACGGCAAGGAGTGCTATCCCGGCGAGCCCATCAGCGCCAACCGCTTCGCCTCCGTGATGAAGCGCATGTGCGGCATGGTGGAGGTCCGCTCCACCGTGGTGGGCTACACCCAGCGCGGCGCCATGCCCTGCGCCAAGGACAGCGGCTTCGCCTTCGAGGCGGGCAACCTGGCCGTGCGCCTGCTGCGCGACGGCGTGAGCAATCAGGTCATCGGCGTGAAGCAGGGCCAGGTGTTCTACATGCCCATCGAGGACGCCCTGAAGGTGGAGAAGCACTTCCGCCGCGATCTGTACGACCTGGTCAACTCCCTGTAAGCCCATCGATCCGGAGAATATCGGGAGGAATATCTGCCCTATGTCACAGATTCTGCAAGAGCTGTTTTCCGGCGTGCTCTACCTTTTCACGGCCGAGGGGCTCAAGACCCTGGCGATGTTCATCATCGCCTTCGCGCTGATCTACCTGGCCATCAGGAAGGAATACGAGCCGTCCCTGCTGCTGCCCATCGGCTTCGGGTGCATCCTGGCCAACCTGCCCCCCGTGCTGGAGACCGGCGTGCCCTCCGCCCTGGGCGACAGCGGCTTCCTGACGGTGCTGTTCAACGCCGGCATCGCCAACGAGCTGTTTCCCATCCTGATCTTCATCGCCGTGGGCGCGATGATCGACTTCTCCCCCCTGCTCAAGGATCCCAGCATGATCTTCTTCGGCGCGGCGGCGCAGTTCGGCATTTTCGCCACGTTCCTGCTGTCCCTGGTGCTGATCCCCGTGCTGCTGCCCGGCACCGCCGGCGATCAGGACCTGATCCTCAAGCTGGCCAGCGCCATCGGCATCATCGGCGCGGCGGACGGCCCCACCACCCTGTATGTGGCCAATCACTTCGCCCTGAAGGATTACATGGCCCCCATCTCCGTGGCGGCCTACAGCTACATGAGCCTGGTGCCCGTGATTCAGCCGCCGGTCATCCGCGCCCTGACCACCCGCGAGGAGCGCATGATCCGCATGGACTACCATGAGGACCGCTGCTCCAAGACCACGCTGATTCTCTTCCCCATCATCGTGACGGTGGTGGCGGGCGTGCTGGTGCCCATGAGCGCCCCGCTGGTGGGCAGCCTGATGTTCGGCAACCTGATCCGCGAGTGCGGCGTGCTGGAGCGCCTGAGCAAGACCGCCCAGAACGAGCTGGCCAACCTGGTCACCATCCTGCTGGGCCTGACCATCGGCTCCACCATGGTGGCCGAGAACTTCCTGCGGGTGGATACGCTGCTGATCATGGGCCTGGGCCTGATCGCCTTCGTGTTCGACACGGCAGGCGGCGTGCTCTTCGCCAAGTTCCTGAACCTCTTCCGCAAGAAGAAGGTCAATCCCATGATCGGCGCCGCCGGCATTTCGGCCTTCCCCATGTCCTCCCGCGTCATCGCCAAGATGGCCCTGAAGGAGGATCCCAGCAACTTCATCCTGATGCAGGCCACCAGCGCCAACGTATCCGGCCAGCTGGGCTCCATCGTGGCGGGCGGCATGGTGATCACGCTGGTGAGCATGCTGCTGGGCTGATGAGGAGGTATTGACGATGATGAAGCTGCTTTCCCTGCTCATGGCCTGCGCCTGCGCCGAAGGCGCCGAGGTGATCGGCGGTGCGGACGCCGCCACGGAAATCGTGGTCGAAGGCTCCATGTCCCTGCTGACCAAGGGTCTGATCGTCACGGCGGTGGGCCTGTGCGGCGTATTCCTGGTGCTGATGCTCTTCTTCCTGATGATCAAGATCATGCAGAAGGTGCTCAAATGAGTGAGTCAAAAAGTGGCCTGCGGGCCGCTTTTTTGATTTTTGGCACGCACTCGCTGGTCGGCTGGCTGCGCCAGCCTCCCGGCCGCTCGTTCGTGTAAGGCAGCGATTTTGCGGAGCAAAATCGCGCGAAGGCTGACGCGCATGTCGTCAGCCTTCGATTGCAGTCTGCCGACGGCGAATGACTGTGACCAGCAGGTTTCCTGGGGCAGCCTGTTGCTCCGCTTCTGCAAGGGCCTTTGCCCTTCCCCGCGCATACCGCCCAGCCCGCGGCATGCGCATTTTTTCTTCTTCTCCCTGTTGACAAGGCTGATCATTTTGTATATACTGTGCATGTCTGATATATACAGACAAGGAGGCTTCCCTGCATGAACATCATCATCAGCAACGCTGACGGCAAGCCCATCTACGAGCAGATTGCCGCGCAGATCAAGCATGCGATTCTCACCGGCGAGCTGCAGCCCGGGGAGATGCTGCCGTCCATCCGCGCGCTGGCCCGGGATCTGCGCATCAGCGTGATCACCACCAAGCGCGCCTATGACGAGCTGGAGGCGGAGGGCTGCATCAACACCGTGGCGGGGAAGGGGTGCTTTGTGGCGGAGGGGAACGACGGGCTTCTGCGGGAAGCGCACCTGCGGGAGATCGAGGCGCACATGCAGGAGATACTGCGGCTGGCGCGGCCCTGCCGCCTTTCCATGGACGAGCTGATCGCCATGCTGCAACTGCTGGAGGAGGACAACAAGCCATGACCGACGCAATCACCGTACAAGGTCTGTGCAAGCATTACGCGCAATTTTCCCTGAAGGACGTGACCTTTTCGCTGCCTGCCGGGTGCATCATGGGGCTGGTGGGCGAAAACGGCGCGGGCAAATCGACGCTGATCCGACTGATCATGAACGCCACCCGGGCGGATGCGGGATCCGTCGCCGTGCTGGGCACGGACAACCGGAGCCCCGGCTTCCAAGCCGTGAAGGAGGACGTGGGCGTTGTGCTGGACGAGGCCTTCTTCCCGGAGGTGCTCAACCCCACGGACATCGGCCGGGTGATGGCCCTGACCTACCGCCGCTGGGACGCGGCGCAGTACGCCGGGTATCTGGAGCGGTTCTCCCTGCCGGCCAGGCAGCCCTTCAAGGAATTCTCCCGGGGCATGAAGATGAAGCTGGCCATTGCGGTAGCGCTGTCCCACGCGCCGCGGCTGCTGCTGCTGGACGAGGCGACCTCGGGTCTGGATCCCCTGGTGCGGGACGAGATTCTGGAGGTATTCCTGGACTTCGCGCGGGCGGAGGATCACGCGGTGCTGCTGTCCTCCCACATTGTCAGCGACCTGGAGAAGATCTGCGACTACATCGCCTATCTGCACAAAGGGCAGCTGCTGCTGTGCCAGGAGAAGGATCGGATGATGGAGGACTACGCCGTGGCGCGGCTGACGAAGGATCAGCTGGCCCTGCTGCCGGAGGGAGCCCTGATCGGATTGCGGGAGACGCCCTACTTTGCCGAGGCTTTGGTGAAGCGGGCGCAGCTGCCCCCGTCCATCCGGCCGGAGCACGCCACCCTGGAAGAGATTCTGCTGCTGCTGGTGAAGGGAGTGAACTGACGTGAAGGCGCTGCTGCTCAAGGATTTTCTGACGCTTTCGCGCTATCTGCGCATGGCGCTTCTGTTCGTTGTGATCTTCGCGTGCATCCCCGGCGGAAGCATGGCGGCCTATGCGCTGGTGTTTGCCGGGATGATTCCCCTGACCGCGCTGGCGTATGACGAACAGTCCAGGTGGCCCCGTCTGGCCGCCATGATGCCCTACACAACCCGGCAGCTGGTGGCGGGCAAGTATGTGCTGGGGTACATCATGCTGGGCGGCGCCATTCTCCTGTCCGTGCTCTCCATGGTGGTGACCACGCTGGTGCGCGGCGATGTCCTTGACCCGGGCGAGCTGTTCTCACTGGTGATTCTGGCCTGCATTGCCGCGCTGATTCTGGCTGTGACCATGCCGCTCATCATGCACTTTGGCGTGGAGAAGGGCCGTCTGGTCATGCTGGTGGCCACGGCCGCCATTGTGGGCGTAACGTTCGCGCTGGGCGAGGATGCCGGTCTGATGGCCTCCATGGACGAATCGTCCGTCACGGTCACGGCGGTTTTCCTGGTGGTTTGCGTGGCGGTCAATGCCCTGTCCATCCCGCTGTCCGTCAGGATTTACAGCCGGAAGAACCGGCAGTGAGGCATGGCCGGGCTTTGTGGGACGCGCGGAGGGGTCTGCGCGTCCCTTTTGCTTGCGCGGCGCGTTCTCTTCGGATGCGCGGCGCGTTCCTTCAGATTGCGCGGCGCGTTCTCTTCGGATGCGTGGCGCGTTCCTTCGGATGCACGGCGCGTTCTCTTCGGATGCGCGGCGCGTTCTCTTCGGATTACGCGGAACCTGCCGTTTCCAACGCGGGCGGACTTCGTCGCCTGCTTGGAAACTCTAGCTTCTTTGCGTTCTTATTTTATTGATTTTTTGTGTTGCGCCTGGGCTGCCGCCCAGACCCGCGCAGGGGCTAACGCCGCCCCTGCTACCAAGGCAAGGGGCATCGCCCCTTGACCCTTTTCCGCTGCCGCGTTCCCTTGGAAGAATATGAAATGTGCTCGCGCCCCCTTTTCTTTTGCATGAATTTGGTGTATGATATGGGCATAGCTTCCTATTAAATAGCGAACGGAGGAAGGCATCCATGCAAACACCGCTGCGCAAAACGAAAATCGTCTGCACCATCGGCCCCAATCTGATCGAAAAGGGCCTCATCGCGCCGCTGATGAAGGCGGGTATGAACGTCGCCCGCTTCAACTTCTCCCACGGCACCTATGAAACCCATAAGCAGTACTTCGATGAAATCTGCCGCATCCGCGATGAGCTCGGCCTCCCCGTCGCCACCATGCTGGATACCAAGGGCCCGGAAATCCGCGTGCGCTCCTTCGCCGAGGGCAAGGTCTTTCTGGAAGCCGGCCAGCTGTTCGCCCTGACCACCGAGGACGTGATGGGCGATGAAACCCGCGTCTCCGTCACCTACAGGGATCTCCCCCAGGACGTGCAGGTGGGCGGCGCCATCCTCATCGACGACGGCCTCATCGCCATGAGCGTGGAGCGCAAGACCGATACCGAGGTCTTCTGCAAGGTGCTCAACGGCGGCGTCATCTCCAACAACAAGGGCGTCAACCTGCCCAACGTCCACCTGTCCATGCCCTTCATCAGCGAGAAGGATTACAAGGACATCGTCTTCGCGGCGGAAAACGGCTTCGACTTCATCGCGGCGTCCTTCACCCGCTGCGCCGACGATATCCTGCAGATCCGCCACATCCTGCGGGATCACGGCGGCGAGGACATCAACATCATCGCCAAGATCGAGAACATGGAGGGCGTGGAGAACATCGAGGAAATCCTCCGCGTGGCCGACGGCGTGATGGTCGCCCGCGGCGACCTGGGCGTGGAGGTTCCGCTGGAGGCCGTGCCTTCCCTGCAGAAGACGCTGATCCAGCAGGCCATCGCGGCGGGCAAGCCGGTCATCACCGCCACGCAGATGCTGGACTCCATGATCAAGAACCCCCGCCCCACCCGCGCCGAAGCCACCGACGTGGCCAACGCCATCTACGACGGCACCTCCGCCATCATGCTTTCCGGCGAGACCGCCGTGGGCGCGTATCCCGTGGAGGCGGTGGAGACCATGGCCCGCATCGCCCTGCGCGCCGAGAGCGACATCGACTACATCCGCCGCTTCTCCCGGCCCAGCGGCTCCTCCACGGACGTGACCAGCGCCATCAGTCACGCCACCGTCACCTCCGCCCATGACCTGAACGCCTCCGCCATCATCACCGTCACCAAGTCCGGCTCCACCGCCCGGATCCTCAGCCGTTACCGTCCCGCCTGCACCATCGTGGGCTGCACCATTTCGGACAGGGTCTGGCGGCAGCTGTCGCTGAGCTGGGGCACCGTGCCGCTGCGCATCGGCGAGGAGCAGAGCACGGACGAGCTCTTCGAGCACGCGGTGGACGCGGCTGTCCGGGAGGGCATCGTGAAGGACGGCGAGCTGGTGGTGCTCACCGCCGGCGTACCCCTGGGCATCTCCGGCACCACCAACCTGATGAAGGTTCATGTGGTGGGCCATCTGCTGACCCGCGGCAAGGGCGTCCACGGCGGCTCGGTCACCGCGCCCCTGTGCGTGATCCACAGCATGGAGGAGGACGCGAAGGAATTCGACGCCGGGGACATCATCGTCTGCCGCCAGTCCACGCGGGAGATGCTCCCCCTGCTGCGCAAGGCCAGCGCCATCATCCTGGAGGATGGCGATCCTGACGGTCAGGGCGTGATCGTGGGCATGAGCCTGGACATTCCCGTGATCATCGGCGCGAAGGGCGCGCTGGATATTCTCAAGTCCGGCGCGGTGGTCACCATGAACGCCATCGACGGCACCGTCACCGCCAACTGACATGCAGACCATCTTCATCGACGGCGCGCAGTATGCCGACGGGCAGGCGCTGCACCGGGGGCTTCAGCGTCTGCTGGCCCTGCCCGCCTGGTACGGCTGCAATGCCGATGCGCTGCACGACTGCCTTGCCGGCCGCGGGGAACCCCTGCGCGTGGTGATCCTGTCCCCCGGCACGGGCGATACCGCATCTGCGCTGGGCAAATGCGTCCGGGTGATGCGGAATATGGGCATTTCTGTCATAAATTGTACTGAAAGGATTGACACAGCCGCTCCATGATGCTACCATGATGATACCATCTGCAAGGAGGGATCCATCATGTTCAAGCGCGTTCTGTGTGCCCTGATGCTCACAATCCTGGTATGCACCGGCCTGACCAGCGCCCTTGCCTGGGACAACGACCTGCGCAGCACCCTTCCCCAGATCGACGGCAGTGACAACCGGCTGTCCAGCAACGCCCCGCCCACCGGCCCGGAAATCACCGACCACGGCTGGGATCTGAAGCGCGGCGGCATGGTCATCCGCTGGAGCCCCACCAGCAAGACCGACAAGTACTACCTGCAGCGCCGCCGTGAGCACACGGAGTACGAGACGCTGGCCGTCTACGACTGGAACGGCACCCGCGGCGTCTACGAGGTGTGGCGTCTGGAGGATGATGGCGAATACCACTACTATCTGGACCGTGAGATCTGCGAGTTCTACGACTTCACCGCCAACCCGCGGATCATCTACTACTACTACCGCATCATCGCCGAGACCACCGATGGCAACCTGCTGGCCGGCAGCGAAACCAAGGTCGCGCCCGAACCCGTCAGCCGCTGAGCATGCATCATACAGCAATCCCCCTGGCCGCGCCAACAGGTCAGGGGGATTTTCCGTCCGGCGGGCATGGCGCGGTCAGGCCACAGCCCCCGTGGGTGCCGATGATGCAGCCGGTCTCCATCATGCGGATGTCCGGCAGATCCAGGCTTCTGTCCTCCGGAGCGCCGGGGAGCCCGCGCCATCGCCGGAGCCAGCGGCGGCAGCCCTCGGTCGCCCGAACCCGTTAGCCGCTGGAGCCCGCCGCCTTCGCCGCACGCATAAACGCGCCCCCTGTCTCCCTCTCGGGATGGCAGGGGGCGTTGCTGTCCGGGGTTACGCCTGGATCCAGGCGGCCAGGGTCAGGTCGGGGCCCACGTGGGTGCCGATGATGCAGCCGATCTCCATCATGCGGATGTCCGGCAGATCCAGGCTTCTGTCCTCCGGAGCGCCGGGGAGCCCGCGCCATCGCCGGAGCCAGCGGCGGCAGCCCTCGGTCGCCCGAACCCGTTAGCCGCTGGAGCCCGCCGCCTTCGCCGCACGCATAAACGCGCCCCCTGTCTCCCTCTCGGGATGGCAGGGGGCGTTGCTGTCCGGGGTTACGCCTGGATCCAGGCGGCCAGGGTCAGGTCGGGGCCCACGTGGGTGCCGATGATGCAGCCGATCTCCATCATGCGGATGTCCGGCAGATCCAGGCTTCTGTCCTCCGGAGCGCCGGGGAGCCCGCGCCATCGCCGGAGCCAGCGGCGGCAGCCCTCGGTCGCCCGAACCCGTTAGCCGCTGGAGCCCGCCGCCTTCGCCGCACGCATAAACGCGCCCCCTGTCTCCCTCTCGGGATGGCAGGGGGCGTTGCTGTCCGGGGTTACGCCTGGATCCAGGCGGCCAGGGTCAGGTCGGGGCCCACGTGGGTGCCGATGATGCAGCCGATCTCCATCATGCGGATGTCCGGCAGATCCAGGCTTCTGTCCTCCGGAGCGCCGGGGAGCCCGCGCCATCGCCGGAGCCAGCGGCGGCAGCCCTCGGTCGCCCGAACCCGTTAGCCGCTGGAGCCCGCCGCCTTCGCCGCACGCATAAACGCGCCCCCTGTCTCCCTCTCGGGATGGCAGGGGGCGTTGCTGTCCGGGGTTACGCCTGGATCCAGGCGGCCAGGGTCAGGTCGGGGCCCACGTGGGTGCCGATGATGCAGCCAATCTCCATCATGCGGATTTCCGGCAGATCCAGGCCGCTGGCCTCCAGCATCTGCTTGAACTCGGCCACCTGGGCGGGGCAGTCCGCGCCGGCGAGGATGACGGGGTAACGCTTGTCCGGCGGGAACTGCTTCAGCTGCTCCACATACCAGCTGCGGGTCTTGGCCGCGCCGCGGCACAGACCCGCCTGGCTGATCTCGCCGCCCTCAATCTTCAGCATGGGACGGATGTTCAGCGCCGCGCCCACCTTGCCCACCACGGGGTTCAGCCGGCCGCCCATCACCAGATACTTCAGCGTGGGGGTGTGGCCCGTCACCTTGTGATGCTGCTTCAGCTCCTCCACATAGGCCGCCAGCTCCGCCGCGCTGCTGACGCTGTCGCGCTTCTCCGCCGCCAGAATCACCAGCAGCGCCTCCGCCGCCGTGGCGTTCAGCGAGTCCACCACCGTCACCCGGCCGGGATCGCTGCAGTTCTCCCGGGCCATCAGCGCCGCCTGATAGCAGCCCGACAGCTTGGAGGAACCCGTGATGCACAGAATCTCGTCCTCCGGCTGGGCCAGAAGGCGGTTGTAGGCCTCCAGGAACTTCTCCGGCGGAACGCAGCTGGTCTTGGGCAGCTCCTCGGCCACCCGCAGCCGGGCGAAAAATTCCTCCCGGGTAATGTCCACGCCGTCCCAGTGCTCCTCCGTGCCGAAGCGCACGGGCTGGGGCAGCACCGTTACGCCCATGGCCAGGCCCTCATCCACCTTCAGGTCGGACATGCTGTCCGTCACAATGCGAATCATGTGTTTGCTTCCTCCCCTGTCGTTGTCATGTCCCGGTTGTAGAAGTAATCGTTCACGGCGGTCAGCCCCTGGATGAACACGTCCATCTGCGTCTCCGGCACAGCCTCCATCACCGCGGCGGTCATCCGCCTGTGATAGGCACGGTGGACGTTCTCCACCGCCCAGGCTGCCTCCGTGGGCAGTATGTGCATGCGCCGCCGGTCGCTGTCCAGCCGCCGCCGCTCCAGGTAACCCTTGCGCACCAGCGTGCCCACCGCCACCGTCAGCGAACCCACCGTCACCCGCAGCTGCGCCGCCAGGGCCGACATGTGATTGCTGTCCTCCCCCGCGCCACACACCGCCTCGATGATGTGAACCTCCCGGATGCTTAGCCCCGTCACGCCCTCCTGCCGCAGGGTGTTCTCCTCCAGCCGCAAAAGCTCGTTGAACAGATGCACCAGCACCTGGTTGATGACTTCCGCTCTTCCTTCCACCGTCAATTTCCTTTGATGTTCAAACTAATTCAGCAAGAAAAACTGCTTTGTCGAACAAAGCAGTAAAAGCATACCATAGGTTCCCGGCCTTGTCAATAGCTACCTGCGCAGGCCCTTGGGATAATGGTTTTTCATCATGCCGTCGCTGACCTTGCCCCAGCCCAGGGGCAGCCCCGAGCGCGTGGGCAGCACGAAGCCCCGCAGCCCTTCCGGCGCGGGCAGCACCTCTCCCGCCTGATACCGCCGGGCCTGCTCCTCCGTCAGGGGAAGGCGGGGCAGCGCGGGCGGGCAGATGCTCACCGCCCAGGCGTGATCCGGCTGGAACACCCGGCCCTTCAGCTGCCCCAGATGCAGCCCCACCCGCAGCACCTTCAGGCCCTTCACGTCCGGGCAGTCCGGCAGGCAGACCAGCGTATCCCCCAGCAGCGCGGTGGGCGCCGGCGCATCGGGGGCGAAGTCCCGCAGGGCCTTCAGCTGCTGCCTGTCCGGCCGGGGCAGCGAGGTATCCGCCGTCGCCGACGCCACGCCATCCCCCGCCCGGCGAAGCAGCGCCACAAAGTGCCCCTCGCCCTTCATCCGATGGGGATAGCAGGTCAGCATCCCCGACGGCGCCTCCGCCCCGGGCAGAGCAAAGCCCTCCGGCGCAAACGCCGGATGCCGCCGGCAGAAGGCCGCCACAGTGTCCTCGTTCTCCAGGGGATTCAGCGTGCAGGTGGAGTAGACGATCCTCCCGCCGGGACGCACCAGCTCCGCCGCGCAGTCCAGGATTTCCGCCTGCCGCCGGGCACAGCCCGCAGGCGCTTCAGGCGTCCATTCCGCCCGCGTCTCCGGATGCCGGCGGAACATGCCCTCCCCCGAGCAGGGCGCGTCCACCTGAATCGCGTCAAAGCCCTCCGGCCAGCGATCCGCCAGCTGACGGGGCATGGCGCACACCACCAGCGCGCCCGGCAGACCCATGCGCTCCACGTTCCGCGCGAGCACCTGCGCCCGCTTGGGCACCGGCTCGTTGCACACCAGCAGCCCCTGGCCCCCCATGCGCAGCCCCAGCTGGGTGCTCTTGCCCCCGGGGGCCGCGCACAGATCCAGCACCCGCTCCCCCGGCCGGGGATTCAGCACCGCCGCCGGCAGCATGGCGCTGGGCTCCTGCAGGTAGAAGGCCCCCGCCTCGTGCAGGGGCGTGGCCCCCGCGTCCGACGCAAGGGACAGATACCGCCCGCCGGGCTCCCAGGGCACCGGCTCCCCGACGCCCTCCGGCAGCGCGGCGGCATCCACTGCCTTCAGGGGATTCAGCCGGATCCCCCGCAGGTACGGCTCCTCATAGGTACGCAAAAAGGCAGGCAGCTCGTCGCCGAGCCGCGCCGCCATGTTTTGCACAAATTGTTCGGGCAGTGCGTTCATGCTTCCTCCCTGGATCATTGCTCGCCGCGGGACGCCCCCGCACCCGCCGGCGGCTTCCACTGAGGGGGATAGTAGGGCTTGTTGTAGGCCTGCTCCTTGTCCACGGGCGGCTGGGCAGGCTTGTAGCGCAGATCCAGCTCATCCTCGTCATGGCTGGCGAAGAGCTGCTGGAAGGCGGCCTTCGTGCTTTGCCGGACCATCCGCCGGCTCCGGGATACGGGCTCCGGCGCTTCCTGCGGCTGCGGCGCCGCGGGCGTCACCGGCGTCACCGGCGTTACCGGCGCGGAGGGCTGGGGATAATCCTCCAGCCCCGGCGCGGATACGACCGCGGACGTCTGCTCCTCCGGCCGGGCGTACTGGCGCATGTATTCCTCCCGGTTCAGCTCCTGCCCGGCCACGGCGGGCGATACGTGCTGCCAGGGCGCAGGATCCTCCTCCGGATGCACGTCCTGCACAATGGCTTCGGTGCGGGCGGTGCCATCGGCGTAGAGCCACTGGCGATGCACCGTGCGCTGCGGCCGGGCAGGACGAGGCCGGGGCTGCGCCGGAGCCTCCTCCTTGCGATGACGGCCCAGCCTGCGGAAAAAGCTCGCCCACACCTTGTAGGGCTGCCAGCGCAGCAGGTACACCACCAGGTCGATCACCATGCCCGCCACGCACAGGATCAGCGTCAGCGGCAGCCAGTTGTCAGCCATCCAGCTCAGCAGACCGCCGCCCTCCGGCGTGGCCGCCGCGTTCCACAGGTACGCGATCGCCCCGCGGATCCAGCCCAGCATCGCGCTGAATATCCCTGATGCAAAGCTGCCCATGCTTGTCCTCCTTTGCCAACGGAAAGCCGGGTGCTGCATGCTGGCCTGCGCCTTCCCGCCGCACCCGACTTTCCTTCCATGTTCTGCTTATTTGCTGCTGAGGGTCACCGCGATGGTTTCCGGCACGACCTCCACGCTGAAGGTCTGCCCGTCGCTGCCTTCCACCCGGCAGATCACCGGCAGCTGATACGTGCCCTCCGCCAGCCCCGATGCGTCGCACACCAGGGTCAGGGCATTGGCCTTCAGCGCCTCCACCCACAGCTGGGAGCCCGTGATGATCACGTCCGCGCTGCGCGCCGACAGCTCCGCCCGCAGGCCGTACTCCACGCCGTCCACCGTGACCTTCGCGTTCTCGAAGGTCCGCTCGCGGATCACCGGGCCGATTTCCACCGCCACGGTAATGCTGTCGCTGCTCAGGTAGACCAGCTCCGACGGCTTGCGCACCTTCACCTGCTGGTTGAAGGACTGGCTTGCGCCCTCCACGCTGACGCTGCTGTCCGGATACAGGGTGTCCAGGACGGACAGGTTGATCTCCCGGCCCGCGGCGGTCACCTGCTCGGGGGTGATCGATACGCTCTTGATTTCATAGCCGTTGGCGGGCGTGCCGCTGATCAGCCCCACGTCGCTCAGATCCAGCGTGCGCAGGCTGTACAGGGTCTGCTCCACCACCACGCTGTCCACCAGCACCGATTCGCTGGTGACCTCCAGCAGGGAGCTTTCCACGGCGTTGCCCTGCTCGTCCAGCAGGCGGAAGGGGATCGCCGTGCGAACCAGGCCTTCCCGCTCCGGCAGGGCGCTCAGATCCAGCACGGCCTCGGCGCGCACCACCTTCTCCACCAGGGAGCGGGGGCCGCTCACCGCCACCAGCGGCGGATCCAGCGAGGGCGTGGTGGCATAGTA
>JBJEYH010000200.1:0-19243 GCA_051886675.1 Aristaeellaceae bacterium | reverse complement strand
CGCAGGTGAACACCACCGAGCGCATCAGCGTGAAATCCGCCAGGTAGAAGCTGACGTGCAGGGTTTCCCCGGCGCGCACATTCAGTTCGAGCGGATCGGACACCGCCCTCTCCCCCGCAGGCAGGGTGAGCGCCGCATCGCCCCCGAAGCGCACCGGATGGAACGCCTCCCCCTGCAGGACGGTGACGCGGCTGAGGGTCACGGGCTCGGTGCCGCAGTAATTGTCGAAGGTCAGGCGGAGGGCGCTGCCGCCGAAGGGCATGCGGATGGGATAGCGGATGGTAATGTTCCGGGCATAGCGCTCCGGGCGGTTTTCCGCCACGCTGACCGCGTTGCCCCAGGCGCTGACCCACTTGCTCTCATGTGCCATGAGCGTCTCCTCCTGTATGTGTGCCGATTCGCCGCCGGTTGCGGCAGCGCTCCCATTATAGCAGATTCCGCCGGAAAAACAAAGCCCGTTTTCGCCCGCTGGGGCAGCGGATCGCCGCAGGGCCGCCGTTTCCCCGGAAAAGGAGCCCCGGCCCGCCGCGGCAGACCGGGGCCCATGCCCTCGCGGGCTTATTCGTAGCGGTTGGACCGGAGGATGAAGCGTACCAGCCGCGCGATGCAGCGCTTCAGCTCCGCCAGGGTCAGCGTGCCCGCCGCCAGCTCCTGGCGCAGGTTCTCCTGATCCATGGGCGTACCGGGCATCACGCTGTCGTTGCCGGCGCGGATGCAGCCCGCGGCGGTGCAGGCTTCGTCCTTGTAGGTGGTGCCCCAGTCGGTCATGATCAGCCCGTCGAAGCCGTACTCGCACCGGGCGGCGCAGGTGCACAGGTCGTAGCTGTTGGCCGTGTGCACGCCGTTGATCAGGTTGTAGCTGGTCATGATGGCCGCCGGATGCCCCTCCCGGATGGCGATCTCAAAGCCCCTGAGGTAGATTTCCCGCAGGACGCGCTCGGTGAGGATGCTGTCGGAATGCTTGCGGTTGTCCTCCTGGTTGTTGCAGGCGTAATGCTTGATGGTCACGCCCACGCCCGGATGCCCCTGCACGCCCCGGGTGATGGCCGCCGCGCACCGCCCGCTCAGCAGCGGATCCTCCGCGAAATACTCGAAGTTGCGGCCGCACAGGGGATTGCGGTGGATGTTCATGCCCGGCGCCAGCCACAGCTGCACGCCGAAGATCTCCATCTCCTCGCCGATCATGCCGCCCATCTGCTCCAGCAGCTGCATGTCCCAGCTCTGGGCCAGCAGCGTCCCCACGGGCATGGCCGTGCAGTACTGGTAGTACTTCTCGCCCTCAAGCTCCGGCCCGGCGTACAGCTCGCCGTGCTCCATGTTCAGCTCGTGGGGCATGGGCACGGGCTTGCCGTCCTGCACGATGTAGTGCTGCAGCAGCCGCAGCCCCGCAGGGCCGTCCGCCAGCACCACGCTGGCCACGCCCTGGGCCTGGGCGCAGGCGCTGGTCTGCGCGGCGGAGCCCGGCACCATCATGCCCGCGCTGCCCAGCATGTCTGCCTCGTCCTTCTTGACCTCGCCGGTGGCCAGGCGCACCAGCTGCTCCGTGGTCAGGGTGTCGGTCAGCGCGGCGGCCTCGTCCTGCGGATCCAGCACCGCGTAATCCACCGTCCGCACGGGCAGCGCCGTCAGATCCCACGCCAGACGGGGCAGCCCCTCCGCCGCCGCCAGCAGCGCGGCATAGCGGGCGGCCCGCTTTTCCGCCGGGCAGGTCAGCTGGGCCAGCGTCTCCTGGGGCGGGCAGATGTGCCGCACCCGGGTCAGCACCCGATCCTCCGCCAGGGCCAGGGTCGCCGCCAGGCTGCTCTCCGCCAGGGACGAGCCCACGTATACGCCGTAGACGCCCTTCTCCAGCACCCAGGCCGAAGCCTCCTCGTCAAAGCTGGCCGCGTCCTCCGGGGCGAAGGTCAGCGTCAGGCGCTCGCTCTCCCCGGGGGCCAGCAGCTTCGTCTTGGCGAAGGCCACCAGCCGGCGGGCTTCCTTCTCCAGGCGGCCGTCGGGCAGGGCGGCGTACAGCTGCACCACTTCCCTGCCGGACGCCGCGCCCCGGTTGGTCACACGGACCGTCGTCCGCACCGCGCCGTCCTCCGCCACGGCCACGTCCTCCGTCAGCAGACCAAAGTCGGTATAGCTCAGGCCGTAGCCGAACCCGTAGCGCACCGGCACATCGAAGCTGTCGAAGTACCGGTAGCCCACATAGATGCCTTCCTCGTAGCGCTCGTGGAACACGTCGCCGTTATTGTGGCTGAAGCTGGCGGCATTGGGGTAGTCCTCGTAGCGGAAGGCCCAGGTGTCGGTCAGCTTGCCGCTGGGGGACACCGCGCCGCTGAGCACGTCGGCCACGGCGTGTCCGCCCTCCATGCCCGGCTGGGAGACCACCAGCACCGCGCGGATGGCGCGCAGCTCCTCCAGGAAGGACAGATCCACCACGCCGCCCGCGTTGATGATCAGCGCCACCTTCGCATACATGCCGCAGATGTCCTTCAGGGCCTGATATTCCTGCGCGCTCAGGCAATAGTCGCTCCCGCCGGCATGACGGTCGGCGTTCTCGCCCGCGATGCGGCTGACGACGTACACGGCGGTATCCGTATCCGTGGCGCAGGGCGGGGCGCCGGCGGGCATGGCGAACTGCCGGGCCGAATAGGCGTCGAAGAAGTTCTGGCCCCCGGCGATGTCCCGGAGGATCTCCTCCCGCCAGGCCTGCCGGGCCTGGGCGTACTGGCGGTCGAAATCGTCCAGCCAGGCCTGGGTGGTGATGACAAAGCCCGCGTCCCGCAGGCCCTGGGCGATGGTGACGCTGGCGCGCTCGTTCACGTCGCCGCTGCCGGTGCCGCCCTTGATGGTACGCGTGGCGCCCGCGCCGAACAGCGCCACCCGGCTGCCCGCCGCCAGAGGCAGCATGCCCCCCTCGTTGCGGAGCAGCACCATGCCCTCCGCGGCGGCGCGGCGCGCAAGGGCGGCGTGGGGCGCTTCATAATCCCTCGGCGCCGTATCGGGGACGCCGGACAGTTTCACAGGACGGATGGCTTTCATGACAGGTTCTCCTTCCTATTATTATGGCTGTCGTCGAATCATCGCTGCCCGCCTGCGCGGCACAGCATACGGCTTCATTATAATCCATCTGCCGCAGGATTTCAACACGGCGAAGCGCTTTCTCAAAATTTCAATACGTTATGCAACATTCTTTCAGAAACGTTTTTATGTTTCATTGGGTCAAAACGATATATTATTTTACAAATGTCATTGACACCCGGGGGAAAACGTGCTATCATCATCTCGTCGAAGCAATGCCGCCTGCGATCGGGCGCATGCAAATGCGAATGCCGTTTACACAACCGCAGTGTTTGCCTTGCCATCCTTCAGGTCAACCGCGGATGCGATTCCGCTATTGATAAACATAAAGGAGGAACCCGTCATGAAAAAGGTCCTGGCCCTGGTACTGTCCCTGTGCCTGGTTCTGGCTGCCTGCCCGGCGTTTGCCGTGGAGCTGCTGTCCGGTGCCGACACCTATCCCCTGAATTCTGACAAGACCATCACCTGGTATTCTCAGGATTCCCACGGCATCCATTCCGATTATGCCGACTGGCATGAGTCCCCCTTCCACGTGAACCTGTCCACGCAGGTCGGCGTGAACATCGAGTGGGTGCTGCCCACCACCGGCACTGACGGCTCGACCTTCACCAACACCCTGATGGCCGATCCCTCCTCCCTGCCCAACATCATGGAGGCCTACTTCATGGGCAGCGCGCAGCAGTACCTGGACGACGAGATCATCTGGGATCTGACCCCCTACATCCAGGAGTACGCGCCCGCCTACTACGCCTTCCTGCAGAGCAACCCCGCCTATGACAAGGCCATGAAGACCGACGATGGCCGCTACTACGCCTTCGGCTTCTTCCGCGAGGACGGCGGCTGGAACGACTCCTACCAGGGCCCCGTGGTCCGCAAGGACTGGCTGGAGGAGTGCGGTCTGGAAATCCCCAAGACCATCTCCGAGTTTGAAAACGTGATCCGCGTCTTCAACGAGAAGTATGGCGCGGTGTTCACCACCTCCTATAGCAACCGCTTCTCCCAGATGGGCCTGAGCGGCGCCTTCGGTGCCTACGGCAACGTGAACTCCTCCTACATGTTCACCGTGGACGACGGCAAGGTCTCCCTGGGCCAGACCTCCGATGAATATCGCGCATGGCTGTCCTGGTTCTCCGGCCTGTACAAGGAAGGCCTGATCGACACCGACCTGCTGACCGTGGACGACACCACCGTCAAGACCAAGGTGCTGACCGGCGGTTCCGGCATCGCCATGACCTCCATGGGCCAGATGAACAACTGGAACAAGGCCATGGAAGCCAACGGCGACGGCACTCCCTGGATCGGCATCCCCTATCCCACCGCTGACGACGGCTCCCTGTACTCCATCTTCGGCGGCTCCGGCATCGGCTCGATCACCGGCTGCATCACCAAGACCGCTGACGAAGAAACCATGAAGCTCTGCCTGCAGGTTCTGGACTATGCCTACACCCAGGAAGGCTTCCTGTACTGGAACTACGGCATCGAGGGCGAATCCTGGGTGATGGGCGAGGAAACCGGCCTGCCCGCGTGGACTCCCCTGGTTGCTGAAGACACCTCCACCGACCCCATGATCAAGTACAACGGCACCACCTGGTCCGGCTCCTGCATCCAGGCCACCAACCTGCTGTACCTGAAGAACTCCCAGGTGGCCATTGACGCCAACGATGCCTGGTTCTACCTGGGCATGGGCCGCGACACCGAGGAGCTGGACAAGGTTCGTGAAATCACCTCCGGCCACAAGTGGCCCAACGGCGTGACCTTCACCACCGAGGAAGCCGACGAGCTGGACCTGTACACCGCCAACCTGGGCACCTATGTGGTTGAGCAGTGCGTGTCCTTCCTGGTGGGCAACGTGGACGTGAACGACGACGCCGCCTGGAACGCCTATCTGGCCGGTCTGGACACCTACAAGCTGCCCCGCGTGCTGGAAATCTATCAGGCCTGCTACGATCGTTACCTGGCCCGTTAATCGCACCAATCTCCACGGAAAACGGATGGCTGTGCTGTCAGATGCATGAACATCCAGCCTCTTCCGGATAAATGGAGCGGCGGAGGATGCGAGGAATCGCTCCTCCGCCTTTTCTCCATTCCGCGTTGTCCAATCCAATGTACAAGGAGGGTGCTGCAATGGCCCAGAAAGCTGTCGTCCAGTACAAGAATCAGTCGCTCGGGAAGCGGATCATCCGCGACTTCAGCCACAACAAGTACAAGTATCTGATGATCCTGCCGGTGCTGGTGTATCTGGCGCTGTTCTGCTACAAGCCCATGTACGGCATCATCATCGCCTTCAAGAACTACAAGGTGGCCCGCGGCATCGAGAAGAGTCCCTGGGTCGGCCTGTTCTGGTTCGAGAATTTCTTCAAGGATCCCTATTTCTTCCGCCTGCTGCGCAATACGTTCACCATTTCCGGCCTGACGATCCTGTTCGGCTTTCCCGCGCCCATCCTCCTGGCGCTGCTGCTCAACGAGGTGCACAACAGCAAGTTCAAGCGCACCGTGCAGACCATCACCTATATGCCCTACTTCATCTCCCTGGTGGTGCTCTGCTCGCTGATCAAGATCTACTGCCAGCAGAACGGCCTGTTCTCCGATATCGTGGCCTTCTTCGGGGGAACAAAGCAGAACTGGCTGCAGGATCCCAAGTACTTCCGGCTGATTTACGTCCTGTCCGATATCTGGCAGGGCATCGGCTGGAACTCCATCATCTACCTGGCGGCGCTGTCGGGCATCGACCAGGAGCAGTACGAGGCCGCCCGCATCGATGGCGCGAACCGCTTCCAGCAGGTGCTGCACGTCACCCTGCCGGGCCTGCTGCCCACCATCACCATTCTGTTCATCCTGCGCATGGGCAACATCCTCAACGTTGGCTACGAGAAGATCCTGCTGCTGTACCAGCCCACGACCTATGAGGTGGCGGACGTGTTCTCGACCTACACCTACCGCATCTCCCTGGGCTCCACGACCGGTCAGCCCCAGTACTCGCTGTCCACCGCTGTCAGCCTGTTCAATACGCTGGTCAACGTTTGCTTCCTGCTGATGACCAACCTGCTCAGCAGCAAGCTGACGGACTCCAGCCTGTTCTGATCGGAGGATGATGACAATGGCTAAAAAAGATACCTATGTGGATCCTTCCAACCACATCAAGGCCTCCATGGGCAGCCGCATCTTCGACGTGGTGAACACGATCGTCCTGATCGCGCTGTGCTTCGTGACGCTGTATCCCATGTGGTACTGCCTGTGCGCGTCCTTTACCTCCACGTCCTATCTGTCGGCGCACCAGGGCGTGCTGTTCTGGCCGCACATGTTCACCGCCAGCGCCTATCGCATGGCCTTCACCCATCCGCTGCTGCTCAGCGGCTACAAGAACATCCTGATCGTGCTGGGCGTATCCCTGCCCATCAACATCCTGCTGACGCTGTTCACCGGCTATTTCCTGGCGTCCAAGGACGTTATGCTCAAGCCCATCATCCAGTTCCTGATCATGTTCACCATGTTCTTCAGCGGCGGCATGATCCCCATCTTCCTGAACATCCGTGACCTGGGGCTGTACAATACGCTCTGGTCGCTGATTCTGCCAGGCGCCATCAGCGTGTACAACTGCATCATCTGCCGCACGGCCATTCAGGCGGTGCCCGAGAGCCTGACCGAATCCGCCTACCTCGACGGCGCCAACGACCTGATCATCGTCTTCCGGATCACCCTGCCGCTGATCATGCCCACCATCGCCGTGCTGCTGCTGTACTACGGCGTGGGCCACTGGAACGCCTGGTTCCCGGCCAGCATCTACCTGCAGGACAACAACAAGCTGCCCATCCAGAACATCATGCGCTCCATCCTGATCGCCAACTCCGACCTGCTCAACTCCTCCGGCAGCGAGACCGACAGGGTCGACGATTTCGCGGAGACCATCAAGTACTCCACCATCGTGCTGACCACGGTGCCCGTGCTGTGCATCTATCCCTTCCTGCAGAAGTACTTCGTCAAGGGCGTCATGATCGGCGCCGTGAAGGGCTGATCCCGTTTTCCGCACCAGAGATCACACACTGATGAAAGGCGAGGTTTTCCCATCATGAGCATTGACATTGTGGAACGTTTCCCCGACAAGGCCTGGCTGGAGGACGTGGCTGCCAAGCTGCACGCCAAGATGACCTATGCCGTGGGCAAGGCCCGCGAGGTGGACTACATCCCCTACTCCACGGAGAACGGCCAGTGGAAGCCCATCCACATTCACTGGTGGACCAACGGCTTCTGGCCGGCGACCATGTGGCAGATGTACCTGGCCACCAAGGACGAGCTGTACCGGGAGGAAGCCATCCGCGCGGAAAAGATGCTGGACGTCAACCTGCTGGACTTCGAGGTGCTGAGCCATGACGTGGGCTTCATGTGGCTGATCCAGTCGGGCGTGCGCTACGCCCTGGAGGGCAACCGCGACAGCTACGCCCGCACCATGAAGGCCGCGCAGCATCTGGCCTGCCGCTACAATCCCAATGGGTTCATCCGCGCCTGGAACGGCGAGGGCCGTCAGGGCTGGGCAATCGTGGACTGCATGATGAACCTGCCGCTGCTCTACTGGGCCAGCGAGGTGAGCGGGGATCCGCGCTTCCGCCTGATCGCCATGAAGCATGCCGATACCGCCATGCAGGTGTTTGTCCGGCCGGACGGCAGCTGCAACCACATCATCATCTTCGACGCGGAGACCGGCGAGGTGCTGGACAACCCCGGCGGCCAGGGCTACGAATCCGGCTCCAGCTGGAGCCGCGGCCAGGCCTGGGCGCTGTACGGCTTCACGCTGAGCTACCTGCACACCGGCAAGCAGGAGTACCTGGACACCGCCAAGCGGGTGGCCAACTACTTCATCTCCCAGATCACCGACGACTACATCCCCCGCTGCGACTTCCGCCAGCCGGCCGAGCCCGTGCTGAAGGATGATACCGCGGGTACGGTGGCGGCGGCGGGTCTGCTGGTGCTCTCGCAGCAGCTGCCCGAGCTGGAGGCCGTCACCTACTACGACGTGGCGGTGAAGATGCTGCGCGCCATGGAGCGTGAGGACATCAACTGGGAGCTGAACGATCCCGCGCTGCTGCAGCGCTGCACCAGCGCCTACCACGACATTCCCGGCCGTCACATGACCATGAACTACGCTGACTACTACTTTGTGGAAGCGATCAACATGCTGCGCGGCCAGAAGCTGCTCTTCTGGTATCCCAACAGGTAAGCAAGTCTTCCGGGGCCGCAGCCGACCGCTGCGGCCCCATTCGTCATGAACAAACGAGGTATAATATGAAGAAAAACATCAACGCCGCCTGGCGCTTCACTAAGGACGCCGGGCTGATCACGCCGGAGCATCTGCCCGTGGCCGCCGGGGACTGGGAGACCGTCGAGCTTCCCCACACCTGGAACGGCGTGGACGGTCAGGACGGCGGCAACGACTACCACCGCGGCACCTGCTACTACACCAGGACCCTCACCCGGGACGAGCTGCCCGACGGCGAGCAGCTGTACCTGGAGTTCGAGGCGGCCAACGCCTCCGCCGACGTGTATGTGAACGGCTGTCACGCCGGGCATCACGACGGCGGCTACAGCCTGTTCCGGGTGGAGATCACCCCCTTCCTGGGGGATGAGAACGTCATCGTGGTGGCGGTGGACAATTCCGCCAACGACCGGGTGTATCCGCAGAACGCGGACTTCACCTTCTACGGCGGCCTGTACCGGGACGTATACGTCATCGGCGTACCCGCGCGGCACTTTGAGCTGCTGGAGAACGGCACGCCCGGGCTGCGCATCACCCCCACCGTGCAGGGCGAAAACGCCGAGGTGGAGGTCGTCGCGTCCCTGACCGGGCTGACGGGCGGCGAGACCCTGTCCGTCACTCTGCTGGACGAGGGCGCGCCGGTGGCATCGGCCATCGTGCCCGCGGGCGAGGGCCGGGCCGTGCTGACCATTGCGCAGGTACATCTGTGGCACGGGCGGAAGGATCCCCACCTGTACACCTGCCGCGCGGAGCTCATGGACGGCGGCACGGTGCTGGATGCGCGCAGCATCCGCTTCGGGTGCCGCACCTTCCGCATCGACCCGGAGAAGGGCTTCTTCCTCAACGGGGAATCCTATCCGCTGCGGGGCGTGTGCCGGCATCAGGATCGCCCGGGCATCGGCAACGCGCTCAGGCCCGAGCATCACCGGGAGGACGTCGACCTGATCTGCGAGGTGGGCGCGAACACCATCCGCCTGGCCCACTATCAGCACAGCCAGGTCTTCTACGACCTGTGCGACGAGCGGGGGCTGGTCATCTGGGCGGAGATCCCCTACATTTCGGCCCACATGCCCGGCGGCCGGGAGAACACCTTCTCCCAGATGCGGGAGCTGGTGACGCAGAACTACAACCATCCCTGCATCGTGGTCTGGGGCCTGAGCAACGAGATCACCATGCGCACCGCCGATCCCGATGATCCCGACCTGCTGGACAATCACGTGCAGCTCAACGACCTGGTGCACCGGATGGATCCCACCCGCCTGACCACGCTGGCGGCGGTCAGCATGTGCCCCATCACCGCGAAGTGCATCAGCATCCCGGACGTGATCAGCTACAACCTGTACTTCGGCTGGTACGGCGGGGACACCTCCATGAACGGCCCCTGGATGGATCATTTCCACGAGGTGCATCCGGATATACCCATCGGCATGAGCGAGTACGGCTGCGAGGCCCTGGACTGGCACACCTCCACCCCCGAGTGCGGCGACTACACCGAGGAATACCAGGCCCACTACCACGAAGAGCTGATCAAGCAGCTGTACACCCGGCCCTACATCTGGGCGACCCACGTGTGGAACATGTTCGACTTCGGCTGCGACGCCCGCAGCGAGGGCGGCTGCGAGGGCCGCAACAACAAGGGTCTGGTGACCTTCGACCGCCAGTACAAAAAGGATTCCTTCTACGCCTACAAGGCATGGCTCAGCGACGAGCCCTTCGTGCACATCTGCGGCAAGCGGTATGTGGAGCGCGCCGAGGACGTGACGAAGGTCACGGTGTACTCCAACCAGCCGGAGGTGGAGCTGCTGGCCAACGGCCGGAGCCTGGGTACGCAGCGCAGCGACGTGCATTTCTTCTACTTTGAGGTGCCGCTGGCAGGCGAGGTGACGCTGACCGCCCGGGCTGGGGCATGGGAGGACACGTCGCGCATCGTCCGGGTGGCGGAGCCGAATCAGGCCTACATCATGCGGGAAAAGGGCGACGTGCTGAACTGGTTCGAGATCGAGGCGCCGGAAGGGTATCTGTCCATCCGCGACCGGGTGGGCGTGATCATCGACAATCCCGAGGGCCGGCAGATCCTCCTGGACGCGATGGTTCAGCGCTTCGGCAAGGAGGTGGATCCCGGCATGCTGCAGGCCTGCGCGCAGATGCCGCTGCGCCGGATGCTGAGCATGGGCCGTTCCAACGGCGGCCGCCGGGAAATGATGCTGGCGCTGAACCGCCGCCTGAACGCCTGCAAAAAGTAATCCCGCCGGGGTATGCCGCCGGAACGGCATACCCCTTTTCTCCCGGCGGAAGGGTTTCCCCGCCTCCGCGGCGAATCAAATCTGTCAAGCCTTGCAGCCTGGACAGAGGGAGGTTGAAACGAGGATGAAGAAGGCCATCAGCAGGAGCCGTGTGAAGGGCTTCCTGGATGTGCGCGGCCGGCGCATCGTCAACGAGGACGGCGAGGACGTGCTGCTCGTGGGCTGGGGGCTGGGCAACTGGCTCCTGTGCGAGGGCTACATGTGGAACGCCGGAGACATTCCCCGCTTCGACAGGCCGCGCAGGATCGAGGCCGTCATCGAGGAGCTGGCCGGCAAGGCCTTTGCCGAGCGGTTCTGGCGGCAGTACCGGGACAGCTATATCACCCGGGGCGATATCCGCCTGATGGCCGAGATGGGCTACAATTCGCTGCGGGTACCCATCAACGCGCGGCTGTTCCTGCAGGAGGGCCCGGGCATTCACTTTCTGGAGGAGGGCTTCCAGCTGCTGGACCGGCTGATCGACTGGTGCGAGGAATTCGGCCTGTACGTGTTCATCGACCTGCACGCCGCCCCCGGCGGACAGACCGGCGCCAACATTGACGATTCGGTGGACGACGTATGCCGTCTCTTTGCCGACCCGGAGCAGTTCGAGAAGGGGCTGGCGCTGTGGGAGCGGCTGGCCCAGCGCTACGCCGAACGGTGGATCGTGGGCGGATACGACCTGCTCAACGAGCCCATCCGCCCCGCCGGCTCCCCGCGGGAGCCCGATCTGGACGCGTACCTCCCCCGCCTGGCGGACTTCTACGAGCAGTGCATCGCCCACATCCGCCGGCATGATCAGCGGCACATCGTCGCGCTGGAGGGACATCACTGGGCGTCGGATACGGCGATCTTCACCCATGTGTACGACCCGCGGATGGTCATCGCCTTCCACCGCTACGCCTGCGCGCCGGACATGGATGCCTTCCGCCCGTTCATCGAGGTGTCCGAGCGGCTGAACGTCCCCCTGTGGCTGGGCGAAACCGGCGAGAATACCATGGAGTGGTTCTCCGCCATGATGCCCCTGGCCCTGCAGCTGAACATCGGCATCACCATGTGGCCGTGGAAGAAGATGGAATGCGCCAACTCGCCCTGTTCCATCACCGTCCCCGACGGCTGGGAGCAGCTGCTGTATTACACCCGGGGCGGCGCGCATCCCGCCTACGCCAGGGCCCAGAAGATTCTCACCGCCTTCCTGAACAACCTGCGCGTGGAAAACTGCGTCATCAACCGGAACATCCGGGCCAATGTGTTCCGGATTCCCGGGTGCGTCATCGCGGGGGCGGACTTCGACGCCCTGCCGGGGCAGGGGCAATCCTTCCGGCATCTGGACACGGCGTGGCCCGCCGTCCCCTACCGCCGGCAGACCGGCATGCAGCTGTACCGCCGCTTCCCCGACCGGGGCAGACGCTTCACCTTCGACGGGGAATGGGCGCAGTACATCCTGCGCCTGAGCGCCGGCGAATTCGCCAGCTACTCGCTGTACGACGTGTCCATCCACACGGGGCTGGAGATCCACTGCTTCAGCGCCGAGCCCTCCGCCATCGAGGTCTATCAGGACGAGCACTGGATCGGCAGCTTCGACCTGAGCGCCACACGGCACAAGCAGATCCTTGCGGGGCTGCACCTGGTCAATGCGGATGCCTGCGCCATCCGCGTGACCGTTACCCAGGGCGTGGTGGATATCGAATCCCTCACCACCGACCCCGAGGCCGTTTGACGAGGAGGCAGCATGAGAAAAGTTACCATCAAGGACGTGGCCCGGGAGGCAGGGGTATCCATCGCCACGGTGTCCAACGCGCTGAACAATGTGGACGTGGTGCAGGAGAAAACCCGCAACCACATCCTGGAGGTCGCCCAGCGCCTGCACTACGTCCCCAACATGAACGGCAAGCGCCTGCGGGGCAGCGAATGCCACATCATCGGGCTGTTCCTGTACCGGCTGGCCGGGAACTACTACGGCAACCTGGCCGACCGGATCTACCAGGGCTGCATGAAGAAGGGCTATGACCTGCATGTGTTCAACGCCACGGGGGTGGATTACATCCTGGAGAAGCTCCAGGGCGGGAACATCGACGTGGCGATCCTCCACTGCGGCCAGATGACCGCCGAGGAAAAACGGCGCATCACCGCCACCGGGCTGCCCGTGGTTTTTCTGGACAACCTGGAGGTCGGGCCCACGGTATCCAGCGTGATCTTCCAGTCCTACGAGGAGGGCCGGATGGCCGCGGAATATCTCTACGGCCTGGGGCACCGGCGGCTGATGTTCATCCAGGGCGCGGCGACCAGCTTCCACAGCCATCAGCGGCAGGCGGGCTTCTTCGACGCGGCGGCGGAGCTGGGGCTGACCATCCCGGAGGACTGCATCCTCATGGGGGACTTCGAGCGGGTGGTGGCCTTCCGGGCCATGCGGCAGTACCTGCTCAGCGGCCGTCCCCTGCCGGACGCCATCTTCGCGGCCAACGATCACAGCGCCATCGGCTGCATGGAGGCGCTGAAGGAATGCAGCATCCGCATTCCCGAGGACGTGAGCATCATCGGCTGCGATGACAACGAAATGTGCAGCATGGTCACCCCATCGCTGACCACCATCCGCACCAACCTGATGGAGCTGGGCGTGCTGGCCGCCAGCGAGATTATCCGGCTGATGAACCGGGAGCCCGGTCAGCTGGTGACGCTCCCCGGCAACCTGATCGTGCGGCAGAGCTGCATGCGCCGCCCCTGAGCCCAACAGAAAAAGGAGCCCTCATGGCCGGAAGCGATCCGGGTCATGAGGGCTCCTTCATGGGCGATGGATGAGGCGCGGGGCGCGCGGTTCAGCCCCGGCCTGCGGGCGCGATTACTCGAAGCCCCGGGAGCGCAGGAACTGATAGCTGCGGCGCAGGCACTCGATGGGATCCTCGCCGTTGCAGTTGTCCTGCTCCACGAGCATGTAGCGGGTGCCGCCGGCCTCGGCCTTCTCGAACACCCGGTCGAAGTTGATGTTGCCCTCGCCCACCACGGCCATCTGCCGGCCGAAGGCGAAGTCCTTGAGGTGGATGCAGGGGATGCGGCCCGCCAGCTTTTCCAGCCACCAGGCGGGATCGCTGCCGCCGGCGGTGACCCAGTAGGTATCCAGGGTGAAGCCCAGGTCAGATGCGGGGAAATCCTCCATCAGGTGCGCCATGACGATGCGGCCGTCCGCCAGGCGGCGAAATTCGCCGTCGTGGTTGTGGTACATGAAGGTCTTGCCCATGCTGCTGATTTTCTTCGCCACGGGGGCGTAGGTCTCCACGAACTTCTCGTAGGTGTCGCCCTTCTCGGGGTCGAAGGAGTAGTAGCCCAGGCCGATGTGGTCGCAGCCGAAGATCTCATGATCGCGCACCACCTGCTCGGTCTCGCCGGTGAGGCGGGGGGCAGGAATGTGGGTCAGCACGCAGCGCAGGCCGTTGCGGTCCAGCTGCTCTTTGAGCCACTGGGCGTCGTAGGGGCAGGTGCCGGAAATCTGCACGTTCCGGAAGCCGATGTCCGCCACCTTCCTGAGCGTTTCGGCGAAGCCCTCCAGGGTCTTGCAGGATTCACGCACCGTGTAAAATTGAGCGCCAATTTCCATAGACGGATATCCTCCTTTTGTTATGCTGCCTGTCCGCGCGGGGATCGTCCGGCGCGCGCGTTCAGGCGCACGGGAGCCTCCCATTTTTATAGGTTCATACTATACTTTTTCGCGCGGCTTGTCAAGGCTCTGCCTAAATTTCAGCCCGTGAAGTCCGCGATGGGAATAAATCGTTTTTGTTCCTGTCTGGTCTGTTTCCCCGTCACATTCTCCATAGCCGCCGCAGGCCCTTCCGCCGCCGCGCAGGCGCAAGGCCGGATGCGGCGTCCTTCATTTGTGCAGGAAGGCAGCATCGGCCGTCAGGAAAGGCGTCTGTCCAATTTGGCGGAATTCCTGCCAATTCATCCAGTCAGCGCCCGAAAATCGTCCGAATATGACGGATATGCAATGCTGAATTGCACATTCCGTGTTTTTTTTCGCAAATGCCCTTCTCTTTTTCAGGAAGATGGTGTATGATGCATGTACAATATGCAGGAAAATGTATGCATTCCTGCATATTGAATCGCAGAAAGGGATGAACCCCAAAATGAAAAAGTGGATTGCGCTGTGCCTGTCCATGGTCATGCTGCTCAGCTGCTTCAGCGTGAGCGCCATGGCCGAGGAGAGGTACCTGGGCGTCATGCTCAGCACGAACGTCATGTCCCTGGACACCAACCTGGCCACCGACGGCGAGTCCTTCGAGGTGATCGCCGACTGCATCGACGGTCTGACCCAGATGGATGCTGACGGCGCCGCCGTGCCCGCCATCGCCGAGAGCTACGACCTGTCCGAGGATGGCAAGACCTACACCTTCCACCTGCGCGACGCCAAGTGGTCCAACGGCGCCCCCGTCACCGCCAATGACTTCGTGTTCGCCTGGCGGCGGATCTGCCAGGAGGCCGGCGAGTACGCCTACCTGTTCGACAGCTCCGTGGGCTGCGTGAAGAACGCCGACGCCATCATCTATGAAGGCGCCGATCCCACCACCCTGGGCGTTTCCGCTCCCGACGACAAGACCTTCGTGGTGGAGCTGGAGGTGCCCGTGTCCTTCTTCCCGTCGCTGATGTATTTCCCCACCTTCTATCCCATCAACGAGGAGTTCTACAACAGCCTGGAGGAAGGCACCTACGGCACCAGCCCCGAGACCTTCCTGTCCAACGGCGCCTTCGTGCTGGAGAGCTACACCCCCGGCACCGCCAACCTGTCCGTGAAGAAGAACCCCGACTACTGGGATGCTGACCGCGTGCAGCTGGCCGGCATCAAGTACCAGGTGGTCGGCTCCTCCGACAGCGCCCTGACCGCCTTCAAGACCGGCTCCCTGGACGTGGTGACCATCAGCGGCAACCAGGTTGCCAGCGCTGAGAAGGATGCCGCCCTGTCCCAGAACCTGCGGGTCGCCGGCGCGGGCTACATGTGGTATCTGTCCTTCAGCCAGACCGAGAACAACGCCCAGGGCGGCATGCTGGCCAACGCCAACCTGCGCCTGGCCATCACCAATTCCATCGACCGTGAGGCCCTGGTGGAGGACTACGTGATGGACGGCTCCCTGGATACCTACACCGCGGTGCCCCCGCAGTTCGCCGCCAGCGCCACCACCGGCGAGGACTTCTCCGCCAACCAGGAGGCCTTCAAGGACGTGTGCGACTACGATCCCGACCGCGCGGCCGATTACTTCGACGCCGCCGTGGCTGAGCTGGGCGTCAGCGAGTTCACCTTCACCATGATCTACGGCAACAACGAGGGCGACGAAATCGCCAAGGTGGCCCAGGCCATCAAGAGCCAGGTGGAGGATGCCCTGCCCGGCGTGACCATCAACCTGCAGCCCATGACCAAGGCCGAGCGCCTGGACAAGATGCAGAACGACAACTACGACATCGCCCTGACCCGCTGGGGCCCGGACTATGCTGACCCCATGACCTACCTGGGCATGTGGATCACCAACAACTCCAACAACTACGGCTTCTGGAGCAATGCCGAGTACGATCAGCTGATCGCCGACTGCACCACCGGCGCCTACATCTCCGACTATGACGCCCGCTGGGAAGCCATGTTCAAGGCTGAGACCCTGGTCATGCAGGAGGCCGTGATCGCGCCGCTGTACACCAAGGCCAACGCCAACCTGATTACTGCCGGTGTGGAGGGCATCGAGTTCCACCCCGTCGGGCTGAACCGCGTCTACAAGAACGCCGTCATCAAGTAATCAGCACCACAGGAACCATCTTCAGGCAGAGCGGCCTGCGCTGGGCCGCTCTGCCTCTTGATTGTGTGACCAAACGAAAAGGATGACGGATTGTATGACAAAGTACGTAATGAAGCGAATCGGCATGGCGCTGATGACGCTGCTGATCATTATCTTCCTGCTGTTCCTGCTGGTGCGCATCATGCCCGGCAATCCGTTTCCTTCGGAGCGGATGAACGCGCAGCAGATCGCCAACAAGCGCGCCGAGCTGGGCCTGGATGATCCGATCCTGGTGCAGTTCTGGAACTATATGGTCAAGCTGCTCCAGGGCGATTTCGGCAAGGGCACCAGCCTGTACAACGGCGCGCCCATCAAGACCGTGCTGTCCACCTGCGTGTCCAACTCCTTCCGCATCGGCGGCATGGCGGTGGTGCTGGGCACGATCGTCGGGCTTCTGCTGGGCATCTGCGCCGCACTGAACCGCGGCCGCTTTCTGGATCATTTCTGCACGGTGTTCTCCATTCTGGGCGTATGCGTGCCCTCCTATGTGTTCCTGATCTTCCTGCAGTACAATTTCTCCTACAGGCTGACCCTGCTCCCCTATTTCTTCAATGATAACGATTTCCTGCACTCCGCGGTGATCCCCGTGGTCTCCATGAGCCTGTTCACCATGTCCACCATCGCGCGCTTCACCCGCAACGAGATGGTGGAGGTCATCGACAGCGATTACGTCCGCCTGGCTGAGTCCAAGGGCCTCTACGGCGGAAGCCTGGTGCGCCGCCATGTGCTGCGCAACGCGCTGATCCCCATCGTGACGGTGCTGGCCCCGCTGATCGTCGATCTGCTGACCGGCGCGCTGGTGGTGGAGAAGATTTACGGCATCAACGGCATCGGCAAGCTGATGGTGGATGCCATCGCCGGCGAGGGCGTCGACTACAACTACGTGCTGGCGCTGGGCATCCTGTACTCCTCGCTGTATATCGGGATCATGCTGGTGGTGGATATCCTCTACGGCGCGCTGGATCCCCGCATCCGCGTGGCGGCCAAAGGAGGCGCGAACGAATGAAAAAGCTGCAGCCCTGCCCTCCGGCGCCGGCGGAGGACTATATCCCCGTTCCCGGCGACTTCGACCTGCTGGAGCAGGCCGACATCACCACCGATACCAACTACGCCTCCCAGGGCTACTGGAAGGGCGTTGCCACCCACTTTGTACGCAACAGGCGCGCCATGATCGGCCTGGTGATCGTGGTGCTGCTGATATTGCTGGCCGTGTTTGCGCCCATGTTCAGCGGTTATGAGTATGACGAGATCGTCACCGCCCTGAACGCCAAGGGCCGCAAGAAGGCTGCCGTGGGCATATCCCCGCGGATTCCCGCGATCCACGAGCTGATCACCGGCGAACCCTACGACGACATTTATGCCGACAAGACCTTCCTCTTCGGAACCGACGACCTGGGCCGCGATCTGTGGACCCGCACCTGGTACGGCGCGCGGGTATCGCTGATGATCGCCTTTGTGACCATCATCATCGACATGCTGATCGGCATGAGCTACGGCCTGCTGTCGGGCTACTTCGGCGGACGAATAGACAACGTGATGCAGCGCTTCGTGGAGATCGCCAACAGCATCCCCCGGCTGGTGATCGTGTCGGTGCTGGCGATCTTCATGCCCAAGGGCATCGGGCTGGTGATCGTGGCGCTGCTGCTGACGGAGTGGATCGGCATGAGCAAGATCGCCCGCGCCGAGATGCTCAAGATGAAGGAGCAGGAATACGTGCTGGCCAGCCGCACCCTGGGCGCGGGCAGCGGGCACATCATCTTCAAGGAGATCCTGCCCAACACCATCGGGCCGATCATCACGCAGGTGATGTTCTCCATCCCCACGGCCATTTTCACCGAGGCGTTCCTGAGCTTCGTGGGCGTGGGCATCGTGCTGCCGCAGTGCTCCATCGGCACGCTGATCGAGGATGGCTTCAACAACATCACCACCCTGCCCTATCAGATTCTGCCGCCGATCATCGTGCTGGCGCTGCTGATGCTGGGCTTCAACTTCATCGGCGACGGCCTGCGCGAGGCCCTTGCGCCCAAGCTGGAAGACATGTAAGGAAGGAGGATATCCGATGCAAGCCAACAAGACCATCCTGCAGATCAAGGATCTGGATATCTCCTTCCGCACCAACGCGGGGGTGGTGCACGCCATCCGCGGCGTGAACCTGGACCTGCAGAAGGGCGAGACCGTGGCCATCGTGGGCGAAAGCGGCTCGGGCAAGTCCGTGACGATGAAGGCCGCCGTGGGCCTGCTGGACAGCAACGCCACCATCAACAGCGGCGAGATTCTCTACACCTACGAGGAAAGCGGTCAGGAGAAGACCGTCGACCTGCTGAAGCTGACGAAAAAGCAGCTGCGCACCGAATTCAACGGCCAGCGGCTGGCGATGGTGTTCCAGGATCCCATGACGAGCCTCGACCCCACCATGACCATCGGCAAGCAGATCATGGAGGGCATGCTGATGCACAACCGGCACGTCACCAGGGAGCAGGCCCGGGCGAGGGCGCTGGAGCTACTGCAGCTGGTGGGCATCACCGATGCGGAGAAGCGCTTCCGGCATTATCCGCACCAGCTGTCCGGCGGCATGCGGCAGCGGGTGGTGATCGCCATCGCGCTGTCCGCGGATCCGGACATCCTCATCTGCGACGAGCCCACCACCGCCCTGGACGTGACCATCCAGGCCAAGATCCTCGAGCTGATCAAGGACATCCAGCAGAAGATGCACCTGTCGGTCATCTACATCACCCATGACCTGGGCGTGGTGGCCAAGGTGGCCGATTACGTGAACGTCATGTACGCCGGGAAGATCGTCGAGGTGGGCAACGTGGAGGAAATCTTCTACGAGC
>JBJEYH010000199.1:0-19253 GCA_051886675.1 Aristaeellaceae bacterium | reverse complement strand
CCCGGCTGATGGTGCGCACCGCCCAGCAGAACGGCTGCGACATGGTGGTGGCGGATTTCTACCGGGTGGTGGGGGAGCGGCTGTCCCACAAGGGGGGCATCGGCGACAAGGGCGTGCTGTCCCGGGAGGAATATGTCGTCCACATGATGGAAAGCCCCGCCAACTTCTACTACGGCGTATTGTGGAACAAGCTCTACCGCCGGGACGTGGTCATGGACAACGAGCTGCGCATGAATCCTGACATCCGCCTGTGCGAGGACTTCATGTTCAACCTGGAGTACATCCGCTATGCGTGCACGTTCTGCGCGCTGCAGGTGCCGGTGTACTATTACGTCAAGACCCGCAACAGCCTGTCCGCGTCCTCCGTGAAGCGCACGCCCCAGGTGATCCGCATGAAGCTGACCGCCTTCGAGTGCTATCAGAATTTTTTCAAATCCATGCTGGACAACAGGGAATACGAGCAGGTGCGGCTGAAGGTCTACCGTTTTCTCATCGACGCGGCCACCGACGGGATCGTGCCGCCCCGGCCCGGCGGACATCGTCTGGGGGACGAGCGCACGAGGGCCAGCGCGGAGCTGCTGCAGGTGGAGAGCTTCCTGCTGGACGGCTACCGGGATCGCAAGCTGATGGAGCATCTGCTGGAGAGCGTGGCGCTGCGCCACAGCCTGACGCTCAAGGACGTCAAGCTGCTGATTCAGTTTGAGCTGGCGGGGCAGCCGCTCAAGGCCCGGGACATTCAGGACGTGGTGTACCTGACCCCGCTGGAGATGGAGACCTCCCTGGCGAAAATGTCCGCGCGCAAGCTGATCCGTGTGACCCGCAGCAAGGAAAGCGATCTGGTGGAAGTGACCTTCCTGCCGGAGGCGGAGGGGCTGCGGGAGGACATGCAGCAGGCCATGGCGGACGCCCAGGACTTCCGCCTGGCGGGCATGACGGAGGACGAAATCGAGCAGTACACGATCCTGCAGCAGAAGATCGCCCGGAACATCATCCGGGTGCTGGGGGAGGAGTAAGCGGCGAATCCGCGGCTTTTCCGGGGAGGCGGGCCTTTCCGGAGGAGCCGCTATTTTTGTGTCCCGAGGCCGTACAGGCCGCAGCCATGCCGTTCGCGCGGCGCCCGGCGCGGGCGGCAGGCCCCCGGGCCACGCAAAGGGGCGGCGCTTCCTGCGGACGCATATGGCGGCCCCGGCGATCCGTGGTCGGGCGCGGCAGAAAAAATCCCCCGGCAGACTGCACTGCCAGGGGAACGGTATGCCTGCGGTCAGGCCTGGGGGAGCTGCGGGACTTTGACCGCCGCGCCTTCCGCAGCGGTCTGCTTCTCCACGGCGATGTGGCCGTCGCGCAGCTTCAGGATCACGGTGTCGCCCAGGGCGATGCGGCCGGCCAGCAGCTCCTCGGAGAGGGTGTCCTCCACGGTACGCTGGATCACCCGGCGCAGGGGGCGCGCGCCGTACTTCGCGTCGTAGCCCTCCTGGGCCAGATGGCGCAGGGCCTCCTCGTCCCAGGTCAGATGCACGTCCCGCTCCTCCAGGCGGGATGCCACCTGCGAGAGCATCAGCCCCGCGATGGCCCGGATATCGCCCTCGCTCAGGGGATGGAACACGATCAGCTCATCCACGCGGTTGATGAACTCCGGCCGGAACAGCTCCTTGACCTGCTTCATCACCGCGTCCTTCATGGCCTCGTAGTTGGCGGCGTCCGCCATGGCTTTGGCGCCGAAGCCCATGCTCCGCCCGCTGCCGATTTCGTGGGCGCCGGCGTTGCTGGTCATGACGATGATGGTGTTCTTGAAGGAGACCACCCGGCCGGTGTTGTCCGTGAGCCGGCCGTCCTCCAGAATCTGCAGGAGGATGTTGAACACCTCCGGATGCGCCTTCTCCACCTCGTCCAGCAGCACCACGGAGTAGGGACGGCGGCGCACGGCCTCCGTCAGCTGACCGCCCTCCTCGTAGCCCACATAGCCCGGAGGCGACCCCACCAGACGGGAGGTGGTGTGCTTCTCCATGTACTCGCTCATGTCGATGCGGATCACGCAGTCCTCATCCCCGAACATGGCCTCGCCAAGCGCGCGGCACAGCTCGGTCTTGCCCACGCCCGTGGGCCCCAGGAAGATGAAGCTGCCGATGGGCCGCTTGGGATCCTTCAGGCCGGCTCTTGCCCGGCGGATGGCCCGGCTCACCGCGCCCACGGCCTCCTCCTGGCCGATGACCCGCCCATGGAGCACGTCCTCCAGGTGCAGCAGGCGATCCGCCTCGCTCTGGGTCATCTTCTGGGCGGGGATGCCCGTCCAGCTGGCCACCACCGCGGCGATGTCATCCTCGGTGACCACGTCCTTGGCGGTGGACTGCTGCTGATTCCAGGCGGCGCGCATGCGCTCGATGGCCTGGCGCAGGCACCGCTCCTGATCCCGCAGGGACGCCGCCTTCTCGAAGTCCTGATGGCTGATGGCGTCCTTCTTCTCAATGATCACGGCCTCCAGCTGCTTCTCCTGCTGCTTGACGTCCGGCGGGGCGGTGAAGGTCTGGATGCGCACCCGGGAGCAGGCCTCGTCCATCAGGTCGATGGCCTTGTCGGGGAGATACCGGTCGGCGATGTAGCGGTCGGACAGGGTCACGGCGGCATGCAGGGCCTCGTCGGTGATGCGCACCTTGTGATGGGCCTCGTAGCGGTCCCGCAGGCCGTGAAGGATCGCCAGGGCCTCCTCGGCGGTGGGCTCGCCCACGGTCACCGGCTGGAAGCGCCTTTCGAGGGCCGCGTCCTTCTCGATGTGTTTGCGGTATTCGTCCAGGGTGGTGGCGCCGATGCACTGCACCTCCCCGCGGGCCAGGGCGGGCTTCATGATGTTGGCCGCGTCCAGGCTGCCCTCGGCCTGCCCCGCGCCCACGATGGTGTGGATCTCGTCGATGAACAGCAGGATGTTCCCGGCCTTGCGCACCTCGGCCAGGACGTTTTTGATGCGCTCCTCGAACTCGCCCCGGTACTTGCTGCCCGCCACGATGCTCCCCATGTCCAGGGAGAGGATCCGCTTGCCCACCAGCATCTCGGGGATGTTCCCCTGCACGATGCGCTGGGCCAGGCCCTCCACCACGGCGCTCTTGCCCACGCCGGGCTCGCCGATGAGGACGGGGTTGTTCTTGGTGCGGCGGATGAGGATCTGGATGATCCGCTGGATCTCCTTGTCGCGCCCCACCACCGGATCCAGCTCGTTGTTCTCGGCGGCCCGGGTCAGGTCGCGGGTGTACTGGGTCAGCACGGCGGGATCGCTCTTGTCCTTGTCGCGGGGACCGTCCTGGGGCATGCGGGAGTTGATGTCCGCGCTCTCGTCGGCGGAATGCTCCATGCGGATGCGCTGGATCAGCTCCTGCCGCGCCCGGTCGAAGTCCACCCCCAGCTGCTTGAGAATGCTGGCGGCCACGCCGTCGCCCTCCCGCAGAATCGCCAGCCAGAAGTGCTCCGCGCTGACGTAGGTCTGTCCCAGCCGCCGGCTCTCCAGGATGGAAAGCTCCAGCAGCTTTTTCGCCCGGGGGGTCAGCTCGAAGCGCGGCGTGCCCCCCATCAGCGCCGTATCCCCGCCGTCGGCCAGCAGCTCGCGCACCTGATCCTCCGTGACCCTGTCGGCGATGGCGGGAGGCACCTCGCCCTCGTGCAGCAGCCCCATGAGGATATGCTCCGTCCCCACGTAGGGCTGATGCATGTCCGCCGCCGCCCGCTGGGCCGATGCCAGCGCCCGCTGCGCCCGCTCGGTAAACCGTCCAAAGATGGCCATGATCGTCCTCCTGTTATTCCTTTACGTCCGTGAGCATGGCGCGGATGCATTCCGCCCGCTTGGCGTCCAGCTGCACCCCCGTCAGCGGGGATTCCGCCAGGGACTGCAGGTTCGCGTCCTGCGCCTGCTCCAGCATGGCGTCGAGGGTCGCCACCTTCACCGGCAGCAGCCCCAGATCCGCCCCCAGGCGTACGCCGCTCCAGTGCTTGAAGAACTCGCTCAGCGGCATCACCCGGGCGTATTTCATCAGCCCCCAGGCCCGGAACACCGTGTCCTCCAGGGTGACCCGGCTGGAGGCAAGGGTCTTTTCACGCAGGACGTTTTCCATGTCCGTCAGCTGATGCCCCACGGCGGTCACCGCGCTGATCAGCTCCTGCTCGGTGCGGCCAAGGGTCACCTGGTTGGATACCTGGTACAGGTTGCCCAGGGCTTCCGCGCCCTCGCCGTATACGCCCCGGATGGTCAGCCCCACCTTGGCCACCAGCTGCCCCACGTTGCCCATCTGCTTGCAGATGGTGAGCATGGGCAGATGCATCAGGAGCGAGGCGCGCATGCCGGTGCCCGTATTGGTGGGGCAGGCGGTGAGATAGCCCAGCTGCTTGTCGAAGGCGAAGGCCACCTGACGGCTGAGGGCGTCGTCCACCCGGAAGCAGGCCGACGCGGCGGCCAGCAGATCCAGCCCCGGCCGCACCGCCTGGATGCGCAGATGATCCTCCTCGTTGATCATGATGGACAGGGCGTCCTCCTGCCGCAGAAGCACCGCGGCGGTTTCCGGCTCCCGCAGGAGATCCTTGCTGATGAGGCGGCTCTCCGCCAGCGCGCGGCGCTGGGTTTCCGTCAGGGCGTTCAGGCGGATCAGCTGAAAGCCCTCGTCCATGCCCGAGAGCGCCAGCGCGTTGGCCGTGCGGGCGATGCAGGTGGCCGCCTCCTCGGGCTTGCGCGCCGTGTCGAAGGGCAGATCCTCATAGTTGCGGGCCAGACGCACCCGGGACGACAGAACCGTGCTGCTCATTCCGTCCGCGCCTCCCTTTTCGCCAGCGCCCGCAGCTGATCCCGCAGCTGCGCCGCCGTCTCGAAATCCTCCAGCGCCACGGCCTGCTCCATCAGGCGGGTCAGCTCCTCCTGGCGGGAACGGGTGCGCTGGGCATCCTCGGTGCACAGGGGCTGCCGCCCCGCGTGCTGCACACGGCCGTGAATCTGCAGCAGCATCGGCTGCAGCTGCTCCCGGAACGCCTCGTAGCACCCCGGACATCCCAGATGCCCCGATTTGGTGAACTGACTCAGGCTGGTTTTGCAGCGGGGACAGATCACCTCCTGCTGCGGCGCGGCAGCAGTATCATTCCCCGTGATGGCGGATAATATGGAGCTGAGCAGATTCTTGATATTGCCTGTGGACAGGCTCATGTTCATGCGGGCCATGCATTCCCCGCACAGGTGCCGGGTGGTGATTTCATCCCCCATCATCACCGACAGGGTATACGTGGCCTCGTTGACCTTGCATTCCTCGCACAGCATGCAGTTCGCCTCCTTATTCGGAATCAGCCGGGCTCCTTGCGGGCCACGGCGGTAAGCATCGATTTCAGACTCCGGGCGCGCAGGGCGTCCTTCATGGCGTCGGGCACGGGGATGGCCAGCGCCGCGCTGGATACCGCGGCCCGCATGATGTCCCCCTCGCCGGCGGTGATGATCTTCCGCTCCACCAGCTGCCCGATCAGCCGCACAGCCTCCGCCTCCGGGATCGACTGGCCGATGCGCTCGTTGATCAGATACATCAGCTGCTGCTGATCGCTGCCCATCACCCGGACGATGCGGATATAGCCGCCGCCCCCGCGCCGGGACTCGATGACATAGCCGTCGTCCAGGGTGAAGCGGGTGGCCAGCACATAATTGATCTGACTGGGCGCGCAGCCGAAGTATTCCGCCAGCTCGTTCCGCTTGAGCTCCACGGATTGCTCGTCCTCCGCCAGCAGCGCCTTGATAAACGTTTCAATGGAATCGCTGAGCCGCATGTACATCCCTCGCTTCCAAGGAAAAATCCTGACTAACTTTGACCAACAATAGTATATCGCATCGCGACGCTTTTTGCAACCCGCATCGCGCATCTTTTTCCCCGCAGCAAACGCAAATACATCCAGCCATACCGCCCACTGCCCCACCCCCGCCCCCAAAACATGACCGGAGGAGCCTGAGTAATCTCCGTCGGCCTCCGCAGGAGGTCGCCGCCTCCTGCCCCAAAAAGGGAACGCGCACCTCCGGGCGAAGCGGGGCGACCGCAGGGGAGCCCCGCCCGAGCTCGCGCCCCAAAAAAGGAGCTTCCCCAGCGGGGAAGGTGTCACGGCGTCAGCCGTGACGGATAGGGAGAACCCCGCAGGCTCCGCGTCGCGCCTCGCCCTTTGCGAGGCGTGACCCCCTCAAGCCCGGCGCATCCTCCGTGCGCCGGGCCTCCGCGCAATGATGCCCCCTCCGAATATGGGAGTCCAGAGGGCTATGCAGCCCTCTGGCGAGGGCCTGGGGCGAGGAGCCCCAGCGTCCCCCACCCCCTCACACCCCGAACGCCATCACCTCTCCGCGCTGCGTCACGGGATGCCGCGCTACCCAGTCGGCGGCGAACAGTACCCTGCCGTCGTGGCTCAGCGCGCAGCGGGGATGGGCGGATTCCGGATGCGCCTGGCGGTATTGCCGCGCAGATGCCTTCAGCGCGGCGGGGTCGCCCTGCAGGAAGGGCGGCATGTAGCCCGTGTTGTCCGTGGCGAGACGATCCGTCACCAGCGCGTCGTGCAGCAGGGACGCCGGTACGCCCAGGGCGAGCAGCTCGTCGTAAACCAGGCGCGTCAGGGCGTCCAGACTCCACCGGCCCGCCCGGGCGGCCATCGCTTCCCCCAGACGCAGGAACAGCGCGAAGGGCCGCATGCCCGTATGCGACAGGGCCAGCGACAGCGTCCGCGCGAACCGCCCACTGTTGTGCAGGCGGTCCACCGCCTCCGCGCAGTCGTGCAGCCGCTGCAGCTCGTCATAGCTGATCCACGGGGTCGACAGCACCTCGTAGGGCGGATCCGGCGCGTAGCGCTGCCCCCAGTCCGTCTCCCGCAGCAGGCTTCCGTGAATCAGCTTCAGGAACCCCAGCTGCAGCTGGTGCGGCGACAAGCCGTACGCCCGGTCGAAGGATTCCCCGAAGGTGGCGAAGTCCTCCTCCGGCAGGCCCGCGATCAGGTCGATGTGCAGATGCACGTTCCCGGGCCGCAGAATCCGCGTCAGACGATCCGTCAGCAGGGCCATGTCGGTGTGCCGATGGCAGGCGTCCAGCGTCGCCGGGTGAAAGGACTGCAGCCCCGCCTCCATCTGAAACAGCCCCGCGGGCGCGCGGGAGAGCAGATCAAGCGTCTCGTCGTCGAACAGATCCGCCGCCACCTCCAGATGATAGAACACCCCGCCGATTTCTCCGCGGGCCTTCGCGCCGATCAGGCCGGAGAGCAGATACTTCGTCCGGCTGCGGCTGCAGTTGAACGTCCGGTCGATGAGCTTCACGGTGTCCGCGCCGCTTTGCCCCAGGCGGATCAGCAGCGCAAGCGCGTCCTCCTGCGGCATGAACTGCACGCGCTCCCGCTGCCCCGACAGGCAGAACGCGCAGGAGAACGGACATCCCCGGCTGGTCTCCGCGTAGGCCATGCGCCCTGCCAGCAGCGTATGCCAGGCTCCGTCGTACAGATCCGCCCGGGGCGCGGGCGCAGGCGCGATGCCGCCGTCGGTGAAGCCGTCCGCCCGGCGCAGGCACAGCCCCGGAATCCCCGCAGGGTCGCGGCCATCCCGCAGGGCCGTGAGCAGCGCGGGCAGCGCGTCCTCCCCCGCGCCGCGGATCACATAGTCGCAGGGCGCGTCGTGGAAGACGGAAGCCACGGCATAGGTGGCCTCGGGCCCGCCCACCACCACCGGCAGCGCGGGGTCGAGGGCCTTGGCCATGCGGATCAGCCGCAATGTCATGTCCCGGTTCCAGATGTACAGGGCGAAGGCCAGCATATCGGGCTTGGTGGCCATCAGGCGGCGGAGGATGGCGGCGGGCGTCTCATTGACGTTGGCGTCGCAGATATCCGCGGTCACGAAGGCCAGCGGCTCCACAGCCTTCTTCAGGCAGAAGGGCGCAAGGGGCATGTGGATGTACTGGCTGGACAGGGCGGTCAGGGTCAGGCGCATGGGGAATGCCTCCAGTCTGTGAAGGGGTGATGAAACATTCTACCATACAGGGAGAAGTATTTGCAATTGCAGCCGCCGTCCTGTATAATACAGGGGTAATATGAAAGGAGTATGCATCGATGAAATTCTGCGCTGCCCTTCGGGCCACCTGGCATACATACCGCACCCGGTTTCCGGAAATGCTGCTGACGCTGCTGGTGCAGCTGGTGCTGCGACTGATGGCCTTTGCGCCGCTGCTGTTCCTGTGCGCGAAGGAGACCAGACTCCTGGCGCTCACGTGCATTCCGCTGTATATCCTGATCGTGCTGCCCGCGCGGCAGAACGCGGCCGAGGCCATGCGGGACGCGCTGGCGGGCGGGCATCTGTTCACCCTGCGGCTGATCTCCCCGGAGGGCTACGGCCGGAAGGTCTGGCGGGGGGTGAAGCAGGCGCTGCTGCTGATGGCCTGGGCGGGACTGTTCCTGGCGGCCACGGGGCTGGCGATCTTCGTCTATGCCGGGAAGACCATCGAGGGCGTGACGGACGTGTTCACCATCCTCAAGACGCTGATGGCCCTGGGCGGCGGCTCCACCGTCAAGGGCGCGACCATCGTGGTGGAGCTGTACGCGCTGACGCTTGTGCCGCTGCTGATCGGCCTGGCCTTCCACAGCGGCACGCGGCATGCCATCGCCCGGGGCGGACGGCGGCTGATCCGGGGCCACCGGGGCGGCGTGATGCTGACCTGGCTGGCGGGGTGCGTGACGCTGGTGCCCTTCCTGGCGGTGACGGCGTGGATCGGCGCGGGCTTCGTGTCCGGGCTGGCCTCCGCCCTGGCGAACCTGGGCAGCGGCTCCATCAGCCTGCCCTCCCTCAGCGGGAACATCAAGGCCGTGGGCATCGCGGCGGTGGTGCTGCTGATCCCGGCGATTCCCTTCAAGCAGCTGCTGAGCGCGGCGTATGTGGAGCAGCTGGCTGCCCGGCAGGAGAAGGCCGCATGACGCTGCGTCTGGACCGCTGGCTGGTGACCCTGGGCGAGGGGAGCCGCAGCCAGCTGCAGAAGCTGATCCGCCAGGGGCGGGTCACGGTGGACGGCCGGGTGATCACCGATCCCGGCTGCGCCTGCGATCCCTGCGCCGCGCTGGCGGTGGACGGCCGGGCGGTGGACGGGCGGCTCGCGCGGCATGTGATGCTCTTTAAGCCCGCGGGGCTGCTCACCGCCGCGAGGGACAGGAAGCAGCCCACCGTGATGGATCTGCTGCCCCCGGCCTACGGAGCCATCGGCTGCATGCCGGTGGGGCGGCTGGACAAGGACACCACGGGTCTGCTGCTGCTGACCACCGACGGGGAAATGAACCACCGGCTGCTGTCGCCGGGGCGGCATGTGGACAAGGTTTACCGCGCGGTGGTGGACGGCCCGCTGACGGCGCGGGACGCGGAGGCCTTCGCGGCGGGGCTGCACCTGTCGGACTTCGAGGCGCTGCCGGCGGGGCTGGAGATCCTGTCCTCCACGCCGGAGAGGGCGGAAGCGCTGGTCACCGTGCGGGAGGGCAAGTTCCACCAGGTGAAGCGCATGTTCCAGGCGGTGGGGCGGGAAGTGACGGCATTGCACCGGGAGCGCTTCGGGCCGCTTGGGCTGGACGAAACCCTTGCCCCCGGCGGGTGGCGGGAGCTGACGGAAGACGAACTGCGCAGCATGCGCATGGCTGCGGGGATGGAGACAACATGACGGAGCAGTACTATACCCGGGATCCCTCCTGCGCGTCCAGGCCGGAGCCCTGCCGCTACGACTATCGCGGGGCGCAGGTGACGTGCATGACGGACGCGGGGGTTTTTTCCAAAGGCGAGCTTGATCAGGGCACCCGGCTGCTGCTGGACGCGCTGCCGGCGCTGTCCGGGGAGGTGCTGGACCTGGGCTGCGGATGGGGGGCCATCGGCGTGGCGCTGGCGCTGGCCAATCCGGAGGCGCGCGTCACCATGGCGGACGTGAACCTGCGCGCCCTGTCCCTGGCGGAGGAAAACGCCCGGCGCAACGGCGTAACCGTCCGCTGCGTGGAATCCGACGGCATGAGCGCGCTGATGGACTGCCGCTACCATACGGTGGTGACCAATCCGCCCATCCGCGCGGGCAAGCAGGTGATCTACCGCATGTTTGCCGACGCCGCCCGGGCGCTTGAGCCGGACGGCGCGCTGTATCTGGTCATCCGCAAGCAGCAGGGCGCGGAGAGCTGCATGAAATACCTGAAAACCCTCTACGGCAGCGTGGAGAAGCTGGACAAATCAGCCGGGTTCTGGGTCCTGAAGGCATCGGAGCCCCGCAAGGAGGATACGAGCGATGAAGTTCAACCAGGAGTACTTTGACGAGGGTCTGTACCGGATGGGCACCCGGTGCGAGAAGTGGGACGAGTGCCGCGACGAGCATGGCGAGGACGTGCTGCCCCTGTGGGTGGCGGACATGGACTTCCCCAGCCCGCCGGCGGTGCAGGAGGCCATTCTGCGCAGGGCGGCGCATCCGACCTACGGCTATACCGCCGTGATGGAGGACGACGCCCGGGCGCTGACGGACTTCTGGCAGCGCAGGCACGGCCTCAAGCTGGACGCGCAGGACGTGATGATGCTTCCCTGCGTGGTGACGGGGATCAAGCTTGCGATTCTGGCGCTGACCCGGCCGGGCGACGGGGTGATCATCCAGTCCCCGGTGTATGGACCGTTCCGCTTCTCGGTGGAGGCCACGGGCCGCACGCTGCTGGACGCGCCCCTGCGCCTGCGGGAGGACGGCGGCTACGACATGGATCTTGCGGCGGTGGAGGCGCAGCTGCAGGCCGGCGGGAAGCTCCTGGTGCTGTGCAATCCCCACAATCCGGTGGGCCGGGTGTGGACGAAGGAGGAGCTGTCCGCGCTGCTGAGCCTGCTGAACCGCTACGGGGCGTACCTGGTGTCCGATGAGATCCACGCGGACTTCGTGTACGCGCCCCATCAGTTCACCCCGGTGCTGTCCCTGCAGGGCGAGCGGGTGATCAGCCTGTGCGCGGCCAGCAAGACCTTCAACCTGGCGGGGCTGCAGCAGGCGAGCCTTCTGTGCAAGGAGGAGGACGTGCGGCAGAAGCTGCAGGCGGAAATGGATCGGGCCGGCGTGCGCAGCGGGAACATCTTCGCCCTGGAGGCCACCCGCGCCGCCTACAACGAGGGCGACGCCTGGCTGGACGGGCTGATCGCCTATCTGGACGGCAACCGCGCGCTGCTGCAGGAGCTGGTGGCCCGGCATCTGCCCCGTGCGGTGCTGACGCCCATGGAGGGCACCTATCTGGCCTGGCTGGATCTGCGGGCCTACGGCATGACCACGGATGAGCTGATGGCCCGGGCCGTGGAAGCGGGCGTGGTGTTCACGGGCGGCGAGTTCTTCGGCCAGGGGGGCGAAGGGCATCTGCGGGTGAACATCGGCTGTCCGCGGCGGTATGTGGAGGAGGGCATCCTCCGCCTGGCCGTGGCGCTGGAGGGCTGAGGCGTGGAGCTGGTTCGTTCCGCGGGCGCGGCGCTGTACACCGTCAAGGACGGGGAAATCCGCTGGGTGCTGGTACGGGAGAAGAGCGGGAGCGTCGGGCTGCCCAAGGGTCATGTGGAGAGGGGCGAAACGCCGGAGCAGACCGCCCTGCGGGAGATCCGCGAGGAAACCGGTCTGCGGGCGGAGCTGTGCGGCGCCGCGCCCCTGACGGACGCCTATCCCCTGGCGGACGGGCGGATGAAGCACGTGACCTACTATCTGGCCCGGTACGCGGATCAGCCGCTGAAGCACGATCCCACCCAGGTGGAGGAAGCCATGCTGCTGCCCCTGGAGGAGGCGCTGGCCACGCTGTCCCACAGCAGCGCGCGGCGCATTCTGCGCAAGGCGGCGAGGGCGGCGGGGAGGTACGGCCCGTGACGAATCAGGAAATATGGCGCGCGGCCCTGCGGCAGTCCGCCGTGGACTGCAACTGTCAGGAGGAGGACTTCTTCCGGGAGGAGCCGGTGATCACCCTGTCGCGGGCGCATCCGAAGGCGCGGCGGTATCTGCCCCTGCCTCTGGCCTGCGACCTGACGTACTACGGCGGCAGCGTGGTGGCCCAGGTATCGCCCGCGCTGCGGGAGCCGGTGGAAGCATATCTGCGCCGGTTCGCGCCGGCCCACTGCTTTGAGACGCCGAACCTGCACGTGCTGGCGGAAAGCCTTGCGCCCCACGGGCTGAAGGTATGCTTCATGGCGGAATACTTCCTGCCGGACGCGGAGCAGGTGAAGCCGCTGCCCTGCCCGTACCCTCTGCGGCTGACGACGGACTTCACCGGGCTGTACACGGAGCCCTGGAGCAACGCCCTGACCGGACAGTCGCCGGAGCGGGACGTGCTGGGCGTGGGCGCCTGGGACGGCGGGAAGCTGATCGGTCTGGCGGCCTGCTCGGCGGACTGCGACACCATGTGGCAGATCGGCGTGGACGTACTGCCGGGCTATCGGCGTCAGGGCGTGGCGGCGGCGCTGGTCAGCCGTCTGGCGGCAGAGGTGCTGGACCGGGGCATCGTGCCGTTCTACTGCGCGGCCTGGTCGAACATCCCGTCGGTGCGCTGCGCCATCCGCAGCGGCTTCCGCCCCGGCTGGGTGGAGCTGACCGCCCGGGAAGACGCCTTTGTGGCGGGCATGAATCGGGCGTAGCCGGACAACGCGAAAAGGCAGATGCGATCGTGCATCTGCCTTTTGACGACCTTGCCGGGGTTGTGCGGCTTGCCGGATTGTCCGCGCCGGGTCTGGGCGAATATCCTTGCGCTGCGCCATCCGCAGCGGCTTCCGCCCTGGCTGGGTGGAGCTGACCGCCCGGGAAGACGCCTTTGTGGCGGGCTTGAATCGGGCATAGCCGGATAGCGCGAAAAGGCAGATGCGATCGTGCATCTGCCTTTTGACGACCTTGCCGGGGTTGTGCGGCTTGCCGGATTGTCCGCGCCGGGTCTGGGCGAATATCCTTGCGCTGCGCCATCCGCAGCGGCTTCCGCCCTGGCTGGGTGGAGCTGACCGCCCGGGAAGACGCCTTTGTGGCGGGCTTGAATCGGGCATAGCCGGATAGCGCGAAAAGGCAGATGCGATCGTGCATCTGCCTTTTGACGACCTTGCCGGGTCATCTGCGCCGCGTTGATGGGAGCGCTCATCATAAAACGCCGCCGGACGGGCCGGTGGCGTGAGGTGCGGGATCGCGGGAAGGGGCATGCCCTGCCGGGCGTGCGGGGGATTCCGGCGCGGCTGTTGGCATTGCTGCCTGGACAAACGGAAGCAAACCGGACAATCAGGCCGTCAGGGCTGACGGATCGACACATCCTGCCAGTTCCCGTTGCGCAGCAGCTCGGGGTCGTCGCCGGTGAACATCCGCGCCGCGTCCCTGTCGTCCTGAAGAAGCGCGACAAACCAGGCGGTCATGCAGCCATCGGCCAGGGCGAGCATGTCGCCATGGTCGGCGTTCACCCGCCGGGCGCAGACGAGCAGCGCCTTTTCCGGACAGGCCGCGGCGTTCTCCTGCAGGGAGGCAAGGGGCGCAATGCCCTCCTTCCTGCCATCGCCCGCATCCGCCCGGAGGGTACCGGCGGTCATCAGCCAGGGGATGGATACCTTGCCCGCGTCATAGGGCCAGTTCAGCGCGGCGGCCAGCGCGCGGGAGGTGGCGCTGGCGGTACAGATGGCCCGGTAGCGATTGCCGTTGGGCTGGACGGTCACGGCGTTGATGGCGCCGACGCCGCCCTGGGAATGGCCCGCAATGCCGATGCGCGCCGTATCCACCCGGCCGTGGAAGATGCTTGCGGGATCCTCGTTGCAGCGCAGCATGAAGTCCAGACTCTCGGCGGAGGAGGAGCCGTCCCAGGCGCCCTGATCCTCATTGCCGACAACGATGAAGCCCCAGGACGCCAGATGCTCGAAGACCGCGCCGTAGCGCGACGCGCCCACGCCTGTTCCGTTGGCCATCACCACCAGAGGAAGCGGCCCTGCGGCAGCCATGTCCGCCGGGTACCAGACACAGAAGCGCCTGGCATGGGTATCGGGCGCGTCATAGGCCGCGGAGGATACGCGGCGAGGCCCCATGGCAGTGTATTTGGCCTCCAGCGGCGCGCCGGAGGTTCCATGCGCGTAATAGCCGGGCTTGACCGCCGGACGCCGGGACGCCCGGATCAGATAGGCCGCGCACAGGGCAATGATCAGCAGTACGATGCCAGCGGCCAGCAGCAGGCTCAGCCAGATGTTCATCATGATCCTTTCTCCGGGAGTACGCCCGGACGTACATACATGCGAAAGCCCGAAGAAATGTGCATCTTCGGGCAGACGAAGAAAATGTTCCGCGCCCCTGACGGCCGGACGGGATTCCGGCAGACGGGCGGCAGGCTGATACGCGCATCGGCGAGACCGAAGGCGCGCAGCCCAATCGCGGGATCGGGGTCTGGGGCAGTACCCCGGAAGCTGCATGTTCCGCGTTCCGGCGCGCCCGTTGCGCAGCGGAACCCCGCAGCGCGGCGCACCCGTCGTGCGCCGTGCCGTGCGGTCAGGCAGCGGTACACATCCACGCGCGCGCAGCGAGACCGAAGACGCGCAGCCCAATCGCGGGAAAAGGGGCGAAGCCCCCGCCGTGCCGTGCGGTCAGGCAGCGGCACACATCCACGCGCGCGCAGCGAGACCGAAGGTGCGCAACTCAATCGCGGGAGCGGGGTCTGGGGCAGTGCCCCGGAAGCTGCATGCTTTGCGTTCCGGCGCGCCCGTTGCGCGGCGGAACCCCGCAGCGCGGTGCACCCGTCGTGCGCCGTGCCGTGCGGTCAGGCAGCGGTACACATCCACGCGCGCGCAGCGAGACCGAAGACGCGCAGCCCAATCGCGGGAAAAGGGGCGAAGCCCCCGCCGTGCCGTGCGGTCAGGCAGCGGTACACATCCACGCGCGCGCAGCGAGACCGAAGGCGCGCAACTCAATCGCGGGATCGGGGTCTGGGGCAGTGCCCCAGAAGCTGCATGTTCCGCGTTCCGGCGCGCCCGTTGCGCGGCGGAACCCCGCAGCGCGGCGCACCCGTCGTGCGCCGTGCCGTGCGGTCAGGCAGCGGTACACATCCACGCGCGCGCAGCGAGACAGAAGGTGCGCAACTCAATCGCGCGAAAACGGGGGCGAAGCCCCCCTCAGCCGTGGAGGCCCTGCTCCTGACGTTCCATGTTCTCGATGACAACGTCGTAGATCTCGCCCAGGCTCGCGCAGTACTCGAGAACCTTCCAGGGCTCGTTGGTGTGGTAGTGAATTTTGATCAGCTCGTCGTCGCCGACGGCCAGCAGGCAGTCGCCCTTGAAATGCTCGGTGAAGTAATCGTTGATGACGTCCTCGTCCAGGTCGTGGCCCTCGATGAGCAGTTGGGTGTCAAACTTGAATTCCAGCATGACGCTATCTCCTTTGCAGGCGCGAAAAAAACGCGCGTAATGGACAGGGTAACAATCGTATATTCGATGCGGATGGGAGCAATTCCTGCCGGCGGATCATTTTGCCTCGGCCCAGTTCGCGCCCTGATGCACCTCGGCCAGCAGCGGCACGTTCAGGGTGATGACCTCCTCCATGCAGGCTTTCAGCAGCGCGGCGGCCCTGTCGGCTTCCTCCGGCGGACACTCCAGCAGCAGCTCGTCGTGCACCTGCAGGATCAGCCGGCTGCGCAGCTTCTCCCGGCGCAGCGCCTCGTCCACCCGAACCATCGCCAGCTTGATGATGTCCGCAGCCGTGCCCTGCACAGGCGTGTTCATGGCCGCCCGCTTGCCGAATTCCCGGATCGCCGCCCGGGAGGATTTCAGCTCCGGCAAATACCGGCGGCGGTTCATCAGCGTCAGCGCGTAGCCCCGCTCCTCGCCCTGGGCGGCGCACTCGTCCATGAACCGCTTCACCCCCGGATACTTGGCGAAGTACCGCGCGATGAATTCCCGCGCCTCCGCCTGGCTCACGCCCGTGTTCCGCGCCAGGCCAAAGCCGCTGATGCCGTAGATCAGCCCGAAGTTCACCGCCTTGGCCCGGGAGCGCAGCGTGCCGTCCACCTGGGAAAGGGGTACCTCGAAAATCTCGCTGGCCGTCCGGGCATGCACGTCCTGCCCCGTGCGGAAGGCCTCCACCAGCGCCTCGTCGCCGGAAAAGTGCGCCATCAGCCGCAGCTCAATCTGGCTGTAGTCCGCGTCCAGCAGCACCCAGCCCTCCCGCGGCAGGAATGCCCGGCGGATCTCCTTGCCCTCCGCCGTGCGCACGGGAATGTTTTGCAGGTTCGGCTCCAGGGAGGAGATCCGCCCCGTGGCCGTGGCCACCTGGTCGAAGGTGGAATGCACCCGGCCCGTGGCGTCCGTCAGGCGGAGCAGCCCCTCCACATAGGTGCTGTTCAGCTTCGTCAGCTGCCGGTAGCGCAACAGCGGCGTGATCACCTCCGGCGCGATGTCCTGCAGTCCCTCCAGCACCTCCGCCGACGTGGAGTAGCCCTTCTGGGTCTTCTTGCCGTGGGGGAGCTTCAGATCCTCGAAGAGCACCTTGCCCAGCTGCTGGGTGCTGTTCAGGTTGAAGGGCTTCACCCCGCAGGCCGCAAAGACCTGCTGGCGCAGCTCCTCGATTTCCACGGTGTAGCGCCTGCCCAGCTCCCGCAGGAAGTCCAGATCCACCGTGAAGCCCAGCTCCTCCATCCGGTACAGCGCCATCGACAGGGGCTGCTCCACGTCCCGCATCAGGCGGGTCATGCCGTCCGCCTCCACCCGCGCCCGCTGCCACAGGCTCAGCGAAAGCAGCCCCCGCGCGTCCTCCGGCATGTCCGGGCAAAGGGCGGACAGGCTGTAGCTCTTCTCCTGGGGGTTGATCAGGTACGCGCCCAGCATGGTATCCCACAGGAAGCCCTCCGGCTGGGGCAGGCCGTGACGGCGCAGCAGATGCATCAGCCGCTTGCCGTCGTGAACCACGGCGGGATGCGCGGCCACGTCCGGCGCGATGGCGGCCAGCACCTCCGCCGGATCCAGCCCGGGGGTCAGCAGATCGCCCCCCAGGGATACCGTCAGGCACCGGCGATCCATGGCCGCCAGGGATACGGCGGTATCCGTCAGGTACAGGGCCAGGGGCCGGGCGGCGTCGGTCAGCGAGGCCAGCCAGGCGGCGATGGCCTCCGGCGTGTCCGCCTGCTGCATGTCCTCAAAGGGCAGCAGGGCCAGGGTGGGGACGTCCTTCGCCGGGGCGGAAGCGTCCGTGACAGCGGGCGCCGGGGCAGAGGACGCCGCCGGGGCAGGGGATGCCGCGGGCTGGGCGGTCTCGCCGGTGAGACGGCGGATGAAGGCGTTGAGCTTCAGCCGGCGCAGGGCGGGCAGCCCCTTTGTCATGTCGGGCAGCGCCACGTCCGCCAGGGCGAAGGTCACGGGCGCGTCCCGGCGGATGGTGGCCAGCTCCTTGCACTGGCGGGCCTGATCGGCGTAGGTGACCAGCTTTTCGCCCAGCTTGCCCTTGACCTCGCCGGCGTGGGCCAGGATGCTGTCCAGCGTGCCGTACTGCTGCAGCAGCTTCACGGCGGTCTTGTCGCCCACGCCGGGGATGCCGGGAATGTTGTCGCTGCTGTCCCCGGCCAGGCCCTTCCAGTCGGTGACCTGCTCGGGGGAGAAGCCGTACTCCTCGTGCACGGTGGCGGGGGTGAAGCGGATGGTCTCGCTGATGCCCTTGCGGGTGAACATCATTTCAACCCCCTGGCCCACCAGCTGCAGCGCGTCCCGGTCGCCGGTGAGCAGCAGCGGCGTGACCCCGGCAGCCGCGCCCTTAAGGGACAGGGTGCCCAGCAGATCATCCGCCTCCCAGCCGGCAAGGGCGTACCAGCGGATGCCCATGTCGGTCAGCAGCTCCCGGACGGTCTTAAGCTGCTGGCGCAGCTCCGGCGGCGTGGCGGCGCGGCCCGCCTTGTAATCGGCATAGACGGTGTGGCGGACGGTGGGGCCGTGCTCGTCGAAGCACACGGCCAGATAGCGCACGTTCTCCTCGCGGATCACCTTCAGCAGCATGTTCAGGAAGCCGTGGAGGGCGTTGGTGTACACGCCCTCGCCGTTGTCCATCACGGGCAGGGCGTGGAAGGCCCGGTGCATCAGGCTGTTGCCGTCCACGATCAGGAAAATGTCGTTCATGGCAGGGTCTCCTTTGTTTCAGGGGATGACAGGGTTAGTATACCACACCTGCGGGGAAATGAAAAAGGGAGCGCGGCGATTTTTTGCCTGCGGGGGACATTTTGCGCATATCCTTGGCCGGGGAGGTGACGGCCATGCGCCTGATGCTGACGGCGCTGCTGGCGTGGATGCTCCTGCGGGCGCAGACGGTGATGACCGCCGCCGGGGACGCCTGCGCGCTGTTCGCGGGCAGCGTGCTGCCGGGGCTGATGCCCTACATGATTCTCTCGCTGATGCTGGTGAGCCGTGTGCGGCGGCTGAACCCGCTGCTGCTGACGCTGCTGGGGTGGGGCGGGGGCTCGCCCACGGGGGGCCGGCTGCTGTCCCTGTGCCCCGGGCTGACGGAGCGGGAACGGGTTGTGCTTGCGGTGCGCTGCGCCACCATGAGCCCCATGTTCCTGCTGGGAACGGTGGGGGGCTGGCTGGACTCCGGCGCGGCGGGGGTATGCGTGCTGGCGGGGGTGCTGGCGGGCGCGGCGGTGGCCGGCGCGCTGGCAGGGCTGATCCCGCGGAAGGCGGCGGCGCGTCCGCCATCCCCGCCGCCGGAGCCCTTCCCCCTGGGGCAGGCTGTGGAGCAGACCGCCCGCACCATGCTGATGGTCTGCGGCACCATGGCGCTGATGCGCTCGCTGGCCGCGCTGGCGGGGGAAATGACCGGGCGCGTCCTGCCCTGGCTGACCCTCCCGCTGACCACCGTGCTGGAGGTCACCACCGGCGTCCTCCGGATTGCCGCGCTGCCCCTGCCGCTGCCCCTGCGGGCGGCGCTCATCGCGGGGGCGGCGGGGTTCGGCGGGCTGGCGGTGATCCTGCAGAACCGGGCCGTGTGGCCCAAGGGGCTGCTCTCCCTGCCGGAGCAGCTGCTCTGGCAGCTTGTCCACGGGGGAGCGTCCTTCCTGATCACCCTGGGGCTGATGCTTCTGCTGGCATAGGAACAGCCTCCCCGGCGTGCAGGGAGGCTGGACATGGCGTTACAGCAGCGACGTGAACAGCGGGAGGTATATGATGACGGCAGCCGCCGCGATCAGCACCCATCCGCCGATGACCTGGCCCATCCGGCCCATGTCGGACAGCTCCGCGTGACTGAACACCCACTGCCGGCCCAGGAAGTACATCTTCTCCGGGATCAGCACGTACA
>JBJEYH010000198.1:0-19307 GCA_051886675.1 Aristaeellaceae bacterium | reverse complement strand
CCGCAACGCCAAGGTCGGCACCACGCCCGAGGTGGTCAAGGCTGCCAAGCCTGTGGCGCCCGCCGAAAAGCCCGCCCGTACGCCTGAGATGGAAGCCAAGATCCAGGCGGCGCTGGCGGCCAAGGCTGCCCGCGAAGCTGCCGCCAAGGCAAGCGCTGAAGAGGTGAAGAAGCCCGAGGCTTAACCCACTGCGTCCCTGCTGCTGCAGGGACGTTTTTTGCGGCTTCCGGGAGGATGGTTGGCGTCGGAAAGAACAAAAATCCGCGCCAAAAGAGTCTTTCAGCGCAAATAATCCATGAAATTACTTTCAAGGGCGTCAAGACACCTTGCCAAATGCCATAAAAAATAGTATAATTTCGGAGATACGAGATAGAATTGTGCTGTTGTGCCCTCGGGCAGAGCGGTCACAGTTCGGGAGCACGCGCTCCCGAAGAACATCGAGGAGGAGATTCCAATGGCGAAGAAGTATGTGTACCTCTTCAAGGAAGGCAACGCGAACATGCGCGAGCTGCTGGGCGGCAAGGGCGCCAACCTGGCCGAGATGACCAATCTGGGCCTGCCCGTTCCCCAGGGCTTCACCGTGACCACCGAGGCCTGCACCCGTTACTATACCGACGGCAAGGTCATCGGCGATGACATCGTCGAGCAGATCTACGCCGCCCTGGCTGAGACCGAGAAGGTTGCCGGCAAAAAGTTCGGCGACGAGAACGATCCCTTCCTGGTTTCCGTCCGCTCCGGCGCCCGCGCCTCCATGCCCGGCATGATGGACACCATCCTGAACCTGGGCCTGACCGACAAGTCCGTCGTTGGCCTGGCCACCCTGACCAGCAACGAGAAGTTCGCCTACGACGCCTATCGCCGCTTCATCGCCATGTTCTCCGACGTGGTTATGGAGATCCCGAAGAGCGAGTTCGAGGCCGTGCTGGACGAGTTCAAGGAGAAGAAGGGCGTCAAGTTCGACCGCGACCTGGACGCTGAGGATCTGAAGAACGTCGTGGTGCGCTTCAAGGAGATCTACAGGAAGCACCTGGGCGTGGACTTCCCCCAGGATCCCAAGGTTCAGCTGATGGAGGCCGTGAAGGCCGTGTTCCGCTCCTGGGACAACCCCCGCGCCATCTACTATCGCCGCATGAACGACATCCCCGGCGACTGGGGCACTGCCGTCAACGTGCAGGCCATGGTCTTCGGCAACATGGGCGAGACCTCCGGTACCGGCGTTGCCTTCACCCGCAACCCCTCCACCGGTGAAAAGAAGCTCTACGGCGAGTACCTGCTGAACGCTCAGGGCGAGGACGTCGTGGCCGGCATCCGTACCCCCCAGCCCATCGCGCAGCTGCAGGAGCAGATGCCCGATGTGTACCAGCAGTTCGTGGACATCGCCGGCAAGCTGGAAGCCCACTACCGCGACATGCAGGACATGGAGTACACCATCGAGCGCGGCAAGCTGTTCATGCTGCAGACCCGTAACGGCAAGCGCACCGCCGCCGCCGCCCTGAAGATCGCTGTGGATCTGGTGGACGAGGGCGTGCTGTCCGAGGAAGAAGCCGTGCTGAAGGTGGAGCCCAAGCAGCTGGATACCCTGCTGCATCCCAACTTTGACGCCGCCGCCGTGAAGAAGGCGCCCGTCATCGCCAAGGGCCTGCCCGCTTCCCCCGGCGCTGCCACCGGCGGCATCTACTTCACCGCTGACGAGGCTGCCGAGCATGGCAAGGCTGGCGAGAAGGTCATCCTGGTGCGCCGCGAGACCACCCCTGAGGACATCGAGGGCATGGACTTCTCCCAGGGCATCCTGACCGTCTTTGGCGGCATGACCTCCCACGCGGCCGTTGTGGCCCGCGGCATGGGCCGTGCGGCTGTCGTCGGCTGCGGCGAGCTGAAGATCAACGAGGAAGCCAAGACCCTGACCGTTGCCGGCAAGACCTACAACGAGGGCGACTTCATCTCCCTGGACGGCTCCACCGGCAACGTGTACGATGGCCAGATCGCCACCGTGGACGCTTCCATCTCCGGCGACTTCGCCCGCTTCATGGGCTGGGCTGACGCCGCCCGCAAGCTGCGCGTCCGCACCAACGCCGACAATCCCCGCGATACCAAGCAGGCTGTGGCCTTCGGCGCCGAGGGCATCGGTCTGTGCCGTACCGAGCACATGTTCTTCGAGGCTGACCGCATTGCCGCCGTGCGCGAGATGATCCTCGCCGACACCAAGGAGCAGCGCGAGAAGGCCCTGGCGAAGATCCTGCCCATGCAGCAGGGCGACTTCGAGGCCATGTACAAGGCTCTGGAAGGCAAGCCCATGACCGTGCGCTACCTGGATCCGCCGCTGCATGAGTTCGTGCCCCATGTGGACATGACCGAGGAAATCGAAGGCCTGGCCAAGAACCTGGGCATCTCCGTGGAGGAAGTTGTCTACAAGATCAACGCCCTGCACGAGTCCAACCCCATGATGGGCCATCGCGGCTGCCGTCTGGCCGTCACCTATCCCGAAATCGCCGAGATGCAGACCCGCGCCGTCATGCAGGCTGCCATCAACGTGAAGCGTGAGTGCGGCTACGACATCGTGCCCGAAATCATGATCCCCCTGGTCGGCTCCAGGAAGGAACTGGCCTATGTGAAGTCCATCGTCGTAGAGACCGCCAAGAAGGTCTTCGAGGAGCAGGGCATGGAGCTGCCCTATCATGTGGGCACCATGATCGAGATCCCGCGCGCGGCTGTCACCGCCGACGAGATCGCCGAGGAAGCCGAGTTCTTCTCCTTCGGCACCAACGACCTGACCCAGATGACCTTCGGCTTCTCCCGTGACGACGCCGGCAAGTTCCTGGATTCCTACTACAGCGCCAAGATCTTCGAGAGCGATCCCTTCGCCCGTCTGGACACCGACGGCGTGGGCAAGCTGGTGGAGATGGCTGCCAAGCTGGGCCGTCAGACCCGCCCCGACATCAAGCTGGGCATCTGCGGCGAGCACGGCGGCGATCCGAGCTCCGTCATGTTCTGCCACAAGGTGGGCCTGAACTACGTGAGCTGCTCTCCCTTCCGCGTGCCGATCGCCCGTCTGGCTGCCGCCCATGCCGCCATCTTGGAGAAGCAGGGCAAGTAATCAGGCGAGTGTCCGAAGCTGAAAGGCTGCAGGCATCAAACCAAATCAACGGCGGCTCCCCTCCGAAAGGAAGGGAGCCGCTTTTGTCTTGCCGGCAGGAAGGGCAGGTGATACAATGAGTCCAGGAAAGCAGCCTGCCAGCAGGCGGAGAGGATGACGTATGGACGATTTGCGCGGACAATCCCCGGAGGCGCTGATGACGCTTTTATACAGCGGGAACAATCAGGCGGCCTGTTCGGCCTGTTGGGCCCTGGAAGCCCTGTGCGGGGAGTGCGACGCGCCCTACCGGTATGCGGAGTCGTTCGTCCGGCTGCTGGACAGCCCCAGCTCCCTGGCACGGAATCGGGGACTTGCGCTGATAGCGGCCGTGGCCCGGTGGGACAGGAGCGGCTTCCTGGACGGGGCGATGGGGAAGTACCTGGCCTGCCTCCATGACCCGAAGCCCATCACCGTGCGGCAGTGCATCCAGCATCTGCCGGGGCTGGCCCGGGGAAAGCCGCAGCTTCAGCCGCAGCTGGCGGATGCCCTGGCCCAGGCGGATTTCTCCGGCTACGCGGACAGCATGCGTCCTCTGCTGGAGAAGGACCGGCGTGCTGCGCTGGAGGAAATCACCGGGCTGATGGCGGAGACGGATTTCCCACAGCGGTAGGACACGCGGGTGCTGTACGACAGCCCCTTGCTGACGCTGTACGGCGACCGGGTGCGCATGCCCGGCGGCAGTGTGATTCCCGCGGATCACCGGCTGCACATGCCGCACCTGTCGGTGAGCGCGGTTATCCGGGACGGCGCGGGGCGGTTGCTGCTGATACGGTACGTCACCGGGCAAGCGGCCTGGGAAACGCCCGCGGGCCGGGTGGAGCCGGGGGAGTCGCCGGAGGAGGCCGCCCGCCGGGAATGCCTGGAGAAAACCGGCTGCGCCACAGGGGAGTCAGCGCGGCTGTGCGTGCAATGCCCTGCGGATGGCGGGATGGATATGACCATGCATGGATACAGCGGCCGGGCAGGCGGCGCATGGCGAGGGGGATCCCGACGGGGTCGCCGGGAGAGCGTGGTTCACGCCGGCGCGGGTGGAAGCCCTGCTGAAAGGCGGCGGGATCACCTGCGGCGTCAGCATGACTGCGCTGCTGTACGCGCTGCACTTTGACGCATGGGCAAAAAGAAAACAGCCGCTGACGGATATCGGCGGCTGCTTTTGTTATTCAGCGCAGTTCCCCGAGGAGCCGCGCGTAACGCGCAGCATCCTTGTCAGAGGGCGGCTGGGTGGGATTGTGCAGGCAGTGGCTCAGCACGTCGGCGTCCTTGAGCGCCTCGTCCAGGGGGTCGTGCTGCACGTCCTTGTCGCTGTGATGGGCCACGGCGTTGCACACGGCGGTGATTTCCTCCGGCGTGAACAGCCCCGAGCCCCGCAGGCAGCTGCGGGCCATGCCGGCGCTGCGGCCCGCGTGGCTGCGCTCGTCGCCGGTGGCGTAGGTGGAAAGGTCGTGCAGCAGGCCGCAGACGGCGGCAAGCTCCGGGGATAGTCCCCGCTTCGTGGCCAGCAAAGCCGCGTAGCCCGCCACGCCGTAGAGATGCACGGCGGCGCTGCGGTGGGCCTCCGGGTCGGAGAGGGTATCCAGAAGGCGGTTGACGTAAATCTGAACACAGCTGATGCGATCCATGCTTATTCCTTTCCGAAGGGGCTGTTGTCGACGTTGGACTCCACGGGCACGGCGGCAGCCTGATCGGCAGCGGGCTGGGTCTTCTTCCTGCCCGCCTGGGACACCAGGCCGAAGCAGCCCAGCATGGCCAGCAGCAGGCCCAGTGCGCTGTCCTTGATGATGGCGCCAATAAAATCGCTGTCCTCCAGCAGGGCGGGCACCATCAGCTGAAAGAAGGTGGACTCAGTGATGTACATGGAGTAGCCTTCTTCCGTGTAAACCTGATGAATCTCCATGGCGACGGTTCCCGCGTTGCCCAGCAGCACCGCCAGAATCACGCAGACCAGCAGCACGACCACCTTGATCTTGCCCTGCCGGCCGTGGAGCAGGTCGTAGCCCTTGCTGGCCAGGAAAGCCGTCAGCAGGCCAACCACGCTGACGATATACCCTGCCATGCCCACCAGCGCCCAGATCACCGCGCCGATCAGCGCGCCGAGGGCCGCGCCCAGAATGCCCATGACCATACTGCCCTGGGGTTCCTCGTAGATACTGTTGTTGTTCTCCATTTTCCCATTCCTCCCTTTTGTATGGCAAACGCTCGCCGCGATTGGCAGCGCGGCGGGCGATGCTTACTCCTCCATATCCTTCATGACCTGCTCGATGGCCCGGCGGGCAACGTCCCAGCCGTAGCCCCGGCGGGCCAGCATGCCGCTGATGCGCGCCGCGGCCTTGCGGGGATCCTCGTCCGGGCGGATGCGTGCGGCGGCCTTCTCCACCAGCGCCACCGCGGCGGAAAGCTGCTCTTCCTCGTCCACCCCGGAAAGCGCGGCTTCAGCCTCCTGCGCGTCAATGCCCTTGTGCCGCAGCTCCTGGGCGATGCGCCTGCTGCCCATGCGGCGGGCGGTGCGGGCCTCCACCCACTGGCGGGCGAAATCCGCGTCGTCCAGAAAGCCCTCGGTTTCCAGCTTGTACAGCACCATCTCCACCGTGTTGGGACGGTAGCCTGCCCGCAGAAGCTTGCTCTCCAGCTCATGCTTGCTGTGGGCGCGGCTGGCCAGGGCGGCCACGGCCCGGTCCAGGGCCTGACGGTACTGGCGCACCATCAGCCAGTTGTCGTATTCCTCCAGGTCGATGGGTTCGCCCTCCTGCAGGGGCCGCTCCCGGAAAATCGCGCCCTGCACCAGAAGGTCCGTGTCCCCGTTGACGGTCACGCGGAATTTGCTCCGCTCGCGCACCACGGCGGTGATTACGTCCATGAAGGCATTTCCTCCTTCAGCGCCCAGCGGAGCACGTCCCGGTTCACCAGACCCAGCCGGCCCTGCCGGCATTCGCTGGCGCCGCCGTTGAGGAAGATCACCTGCCGCCCCGTGTTTTCCTCCACAAAGGCGCCGTCCACGCAGCCGTAGGCAAAGCCCTGATGCCCCAGCAGCCGGTGGGGCGACAGCTCCGGATTCTCCAGCAGCACCAGCCCCAGGCCGTAGCGGCGGGTGGGATGGCCTGCCGGGCCCGAGAAGCCGTGCAGCGTGGTCATCTCCCGGAGGGAGGCGGGATGCAGCAGCGTCACGCCCTCCACCGTGCCCTGGCCCTGGATCAGCCCCAGCAGCCGGGACAGGCTGGGCGCGTCGGTGTACATGGCGCCCGCCGTGTGGCCGAAGTGCCGCAGGGGATCCGGCTCCGTCAGGGGCCTGCGGCCCAGGGGCGTGATGGTCACGTCCGTCCCGGCGCGGTAGGGCAGCACCCGGCTGATGGGCATGATGCGCGCTTCCTCCAGGGTGGACGCGTCCAGCTCCGCCCGCATGCCGAGGGGCTGGAACAGCCGCTCCCGGAACAGCGCGGCGATGCTCTGTCCGCTGACGGCCTCCAGCACGCAGCCCATCAGCCCGAAGCCCAGGTTGCTGTAGGCGAAGCTCTCGCCGGGCCTGCTGCCCTGCACGTCGGGGGAATGCAGCACGGTCTGCCAGGGTTCGCCCTTGTCCAGGGCGGAGGCATAGGCGGCGGTGTCCCGCAGGCCGGAGCGGTGGGACAGCAGCTGCCGCGGGGTGACGCCCTCCAGCAGGGGCTCGTCCCTTCCGCCGGGCAGGATGGGCGCGATGGGCGTATCCAGGGTCAGCAGCCCGTCCTCGCAGAGCATGAGCGTCACCAGCGCCGTGGCCGTCTTGGTGATGGAGGCCACCCGGTACAGGGTCTCGTCCGAGGCTTCGTGGGGGGGAATCAGCGTGGACGTGTGCACGACGGCCTGTCTGTCGCCGTCCCGCAAAAGCAGCGTCGCGCCGAATACGTGGTGCCGCGCCAGCAGCTTCTCATAGGTATCAAGGCCATGAACGGCCTGACCGGATACGGCGTGGCTCATCTGCCCCTTGGGCGAGGGGGAAAGCACAGGCAGCGCGGCGCGGTAGAGCAGATTCTTCATCGGTGTGGTGGGCATATCATACCTCCGTGGCGGCGGGTTGCGTCTGATGGTACAGGTAGAAGCTGGCGAGCAGCAGGCACAGGGGCGGGAACAGGGCCAGGGCCGAGCCGCCCGTTCCCAGCAGCAGCATGCCGCCCACCGGCCCCAGGGCCAGAATCAGCACGATGACGGACGCGGCCAGCACAGCCCGGCCGCGGTGCAGCCTTATGGCGCGCAGGGCCAGAAGTACGAACGCGCCCACGCACAGCGCAAGGCTCAGCAGCTGGCTGACCCGCAGGCTGCCCAGCATCAGGCTGTCCTCCCGGAAGCCCTCGATGACATAGCGTCCCGCGCCGTAGAGCGCGGCGTACCACAGGAACACGTCGCCCGAGCGGCGCATGCGGCGGCGGGTGGCCATCAGGAGCAGGAAGATCGCCAGATCCCACACGGACTCGTAGAAGAAGGTGGCCATGTGCCAGGTTCCGCCTGCGGACGAGGGAATCAGCACGCCCACGGGGAAGAACTGCCAGGCCGGGTTGGTGATGGCCGCGCCGTAGGCCTCCATGTTGAAGTAATTGCCCCAGCGGCCGATGGCCTGTGCCAGGGGCAGGGCGGGGGCCACCATGTCCATGACTTTGGTCAGGGGCAGGTGACGGCGGCGGCAGAACAGCGCTCCGGCCAGGAAGCCCCCGATGATGCCTCCGTAGATGGCAAGGCCGCCCTGCCAGACCTTCAGGATGCTGACGGGATCGCTCTTGAACACGTCCCAGGCGAAGGCGACATAGTACAGCCGCGCGCCGGCAATGCCGAAGGGAATCGCCCACAGGGCCAGATCCACCGTGGTATCCCTGGGGAGACCCAGACGCTTTTCCTCCCGGCTGGCGACGAGCAGCGCGGCGCAGATGCCGGCGACGATCAGCACGCTGTACCAGGGAAGCGAGCCGAAAACGTAGCGGCTCACGGGCGTAGCGGGCATGGAAACACCTCCTGGAATTGGATTCAATTATAAGGATTTCCGGCAAGTGTGTCAAGCATACGCCAGGTCGCGGACGCCGTGGAAGGAAAAAGCCCTTGCGCCGGGCGGCAAGATGCTATATAATGACTGGTGGAAATAAGCGTTGAACGGGCGGGAAGGCCCCGCCTGCGCCGTAAGGAGGCACAATCATGGGAAAAGTTGTTATCTTTGACCATCCCCTGATCCAGCACAAGCTGTCCATCATGCGCAGCAAGGATACCGGCACCAAGGAGTTCCGTGAGCTGCTCAACGAGATCGCCATGCTGATGGTGTACGAGGTAACCCGCGACCTGCCCACCGAGGAGGTGGAGATCGAGACCCCCATCTGCAAGTGCACGGCCCGTCAGCTGGCGGGCAAGAAGCTGGGCATCGTGCCGATCCTGCGCGCCGGCCTGGGCATGGTGGAAGCCGTGACCAAGCTGATTCCCGCCGCGCGTGTGGGTCACATCGGCCTCTACCGGGATCCCGAGACCCATGAGCCCGTGGAATACTACTGCAAGCTCCCCGCCGACAGCGAGAACCGGGAGCTGCTGGTGCTGGATCCCATGCTGGCCACCGGCGGTTCCGCCAGCGACGCCATCACCCTGATCAAGAAGCGCGGCTGCACCCACATCCGTCTGGTGAACCTGATCGCCGCGCCCGAGGGCATCGCCCGCGTGCAGCGGGATCATCCGGACGTGGACATCTACGTGGCGGGTCTGGATCAGTGCCTGAACGAGAACGCCTACATCGTGCCCGGCCTGGGCGACGCGGGCGACCGTCTCTTCGGCACCAAGTAAGGGACATGCGCATCATGGGAGCTTTCCGAGGGGAAGGCTCCCGTTTTTCATCGGAAGGAGGATGCTGCCTTTGGACGTGATGGCGGCGCTGCGGGAGGCAGGCTTCGGGCGGGTGATTCCCGTGGACGCATGTCAGGTGGAGGGCCTTGATCACGGCACGCTGCTGCTGGCGCTGTGGTTTTACGAGGCGGAGCGTGCGCCGGACATGACCGGGGCCTGGATTCATCCGTACTATTTCGCCTCCCAGCAGGCGTACATGGCGGCCGGGAGGGTGGTGCGGGCCGCGCAGGAGGCGGGCGTGGGCCTTTCCCTGCGGGACGAGGTGCGGGTGAAGCCTGTTTTCGCCCGGCTGCCGGGCTTCACCCAGGGCAGGAACACCCTGTCCTGCGCGGAGGGCGCGGGGAGCCGCTTTCACGTGCAGATCCTGCTGCTGGAGGACGCGCTGCCCGACGCAGTCTCCCTGGAGGCCGCGCCGCACGCCCTGCACTGCGGGGAATGCCGGGCCTGCATGGCGGCCTGCCCCAACCATGCCATTGACGGGGAGGGCTTCCACCGGGAAAGGTGCATCCGCAACTGGATGATGTCCGGCAGGCCCATCCCGGAGGACGTGCGCCATGCCATGGGCAAGCGGCTCATCGGGTGCGACGAGTGCCAGCGGTGCTGTCCCCACAACCCGCCGCCGGAGGGGGAAGCCCATCCATCCCTGCCGCTGGAGACGCTGCTGCGGGAGCCGAAGGCCTCGGCGGAAGGGCTGCGGCCCCTCATCGGCGCGAACCTGACCATTCCCAACCGGGTGCTGTCCCAGGCCTGCGTCATGGCGGGCAGCGCGGGGGACGCGTCCCTGCTGCCGCTGCTGGAAGGGCTGGCGGAGCATCCCTCGCCCACGGTGCGGGAGCACGCGGCCTGGGCCTGCGGGGCCATCCGCGCCCGGGAGGAGGACGCCTCATGCCGGTGATTCAGGGCCTTGGCGGAACCTTCGACCGGGTGGCCGACGACTATGCGCGTTTGCGGCCCGGCTATCCGGAGGGGGTGTATCAGGCGATCTTCCACGTTTGCCCCCTGGACCCGGAGAGCCACGCGGTGGAGGTGGGGATCGGCGGGGGACAGGCCACGCTGCCCATCCTGCGCACGGGGTGCCGGCTGACGGCCGTCGAGCCGGGGGAGCGGCTTTCCGCCCTGTGCCGGGAGAAGTTCCGGGACTGGCCGAACTTCGCTGTGCGCACGGAGAGGTTCGAGGACGCGGCGTTCCCGCCGGACAGCTGCGAGCTGGTGTACGCGGCGTCGTCCTTCCACTGGGTGCCGGAAGAAACCGGCTACCGGAAGGTTTTCGACATGCTGAAGCCCGGCGGGGTCTTCGCACGGTTTGCCAACCATCCCGGCAGGGCCGGGGACAATCCGGCCCTGTCGGCGGAGATCGACCGGCTGTACCGGCAGTATTACGATCCGTTTCATCACAGAACCAGCGCGCCGGAGCCTCCCTGGGGCCCTGCGCAGGCCAGGGCCCGGGCGCTTGTGGCGCGTCGCTACGGCTTCACCGATGCGCGCTGGGCGCTGTTCCGCCGCACGCGCAGCTGTACGGCGGAAGGGTATACGACGCTGCTGGGCACCTATTCGGATCACATTGCCCTGGAGGAGGGCGCGCGACGCGCGCTGCTTGAGGGCATCGGGGAGGCCATCAGCCGTCACGGGGGTGTGATCCGCTTGCAGGATACCATCGACCTGCAGCTGGCCCGCAAGCCATGACGCATCCACGGGGAGGGCGGTCGCGGCGGAAGCGATTGGCCCTCCTTATTGCTTGCTATCAGCGGGAAAATGCGCTATAATAGACACTGGTTTGGTTTGTTGAATAGGATGAGTTTGGAGGAATCGACCGTGCCGCTGAAGCCGATCTTTGAAAAATCCCCGCTGACCACGCTGGCCGCGCTGCCCCTTCGACCGGGCATGGCGCGGGTGACGCTGGAAGAGGCGGAAAGCCTGTATGCCCTGACCGCCGGATGCCGGGAGCGTCCGGAACTGTGGGAGGGCGCGTTCCGCCTGGCGTGCCTTATGCGCGCAAAGCCCGAGCAGGAGCCCGTGCATGGCTGGATCACCGCGGCCATGGAGCTTCAGGCCCCGGACGGCAGCCTGCCCTATGCCGTGACGGACGCGCTGGCGGTGATCCGCGCGGCCTGGGCGGTGTACGAGCATGACGCCCGCCGTCCGCTGCTGGAGAAGCTGGCCCTGTGGAGCGGCTGGCTGTTCGAGCACTGGGACGAGGCCATGGGCAATGCGTCTCTTCGCGCCCACAGCGCGGACCTGATGGCCCTGCTGGAGAACCTGTACCGGGTGACGGGCAAGAAGGCGCTTCTGTCCCTGTGCGACCGTCTGCGCCAGCGGGCCATGGACTGGAGCGGCATTCTGCACACCTTCGCGGTGCAGCGGCCCATGAGCCGCGTGACGCCCTGGAAGGACATGGAAGCCGGGCTGGAGGCCGAGGGCGGCGACGAGGCCGGGTTCTACACGCGGCAGTATCTGTCCTGCCACGGCGAATCCCTGGCCGACGGCGCGCGGGCGGCCCAGGTGACGGGACTGTTCAGCGGCAATGGCCGGGAGCTGTCCGCGGGCCGGGCGGGCTGGGAGAAGATCAGCCGGTATCACGGCGCGGTGTGCGGCGGCGTGACGGCGGACGAAACCCTGGGCGGTACCTCGCCCTCCATGGCGGTGGACGCGGCGAGCCTGGGCGCGTGGGCGGAAGCCTTCGCCGTCTGCGGCGCATCGGAGGACGCGGCCTGGGCCTGGAGCGCGGCGGAGACGCTGCTGGCCAACGGCATGCCCGCCGCCCTGCACGAGGGGAAGCTGATTCCCTTCCAGCGGGTGAACAGCCTTAACGTGAACTGCGGCACGAAGGACTGCTACCACGTTCATGAGGAAGCCGAGCAGCCCCTGCGGGCGCTGAACCGGCTCTGCCGCGGGTATGCTGCGCTGCTCAGCGGCGCGGTGAGCCTGACGGAAGCGGGCGCGCAGGTGAACCTGTATGTGCCCGGCCGCTACGCCCTGCCCCTGAAGGAGGGCGCGTGCGTGCTGAACGTGTCCGGCCAGGAGGGCGAATACACCCTGACCCTGACCATGAAGCAGCCGGTGAAGGCCGCGCTGGCCCTGCGCGTTCCCGACTGGACGGAGGATGCCTGCGTCACGGTGAATGACGAGGGCGGCCAGGAGGGGCATGCGGGCAGGTATCTGACCATCAGCCGCACCTGGCAGAGCGGGGACGTGATCCGGGTGAGCTTCGCCCGCAGGGTCGCGGTGAGCGAGGGGCATCATCAGTCCTGCGTGATCCGCTACGGCGCGCAGGTGATGGCCTACGCGCCCGGCGAGGACTGGGCCATGGCGCTGTGCGGTGAGCCCGTGCTGGCGGACGGCCGGGTGGTGGCGCCCCTGCGGCGCGTGCCGGACTGGCGCAAGCGCGGGGGAATTCCGGCGGATCTGCCGGTGCTGCCCGCCACGGAGGGCGGGACGCTGCAGGCGGAGCTTGTACCCTATGCGTCCGCGCCCTGCCGGATCGCGCTGTTTCCCCGGGGGAAGCAGGAATGATCAGCGTTCGCCTGGCCCCTCTGGCAGGGGTGACGGACTGGCCCTTCCGCCTGCTGTGCTTTGAGCAGGGGTGCGACTGCGCCTACACGGAAATGGTCAGCGCCATGGGCTACCTGTACGCGCCGAAGGATCACACGGCCACGGTGAGCCTTCTGACCCGCGCGCCGGGGGAGAAGAAGCTGATCCTGCAGCTCTTCGGCAAGGAGGCCGATCTGATGGCCCGGGCGGCGGAGGAGCTGTCCGCCACGGGCCGCTACGAGGGCATCGACCTGAACATGGGCTGCCCGGCCCACAAGGTGGCGGCATCGGGCGAGGGCAGCGGGCTGATGCGGGATCCGGAGAACGCCGTGCGCATCATGCGGGCGGTGGTGGGGGCCACGAAGCTTCCGGTGAGCGTGAAGTTCCGCCTGGGCTGGGACGAAAACTCCATCAACGTGGTGGAGCTGGCCAAAGCCGCCGAGGACTGCGGCGTGCAGGAAATCGCGGTGCATGGCCGCACGCGCATGCAGCACTACGGCGGGAAGGCGGACTGGCAGTGGATCGCCCGGGTGAAGCAGGCGGTGAAGGTGCCTGTTCTTGGCAACGGCGACATTTTCACGGCGGAGGACGCGATGCGCCGGGTGGCGGAAACCGGGGTGGACGGTGTGCTGATCGCCCGGGGGGCCATGGGGAATCCGTGGCTGTTCCGGCAGGTCAAGGACCGCCTGGCGGGCCGAGAGCCCGCGCTGCCCACGGTGCACGAGAAAATCGACACGGCGCTGCGGCATTACGACATGCTCCTGCGGTGGAAACCGGAGCATGTGGCGGTGCGGGAGATGCGCAAGCATATCGGCTGGTATATCGCGGGGATGCGGGGCGCGGCCCAGATGCGCACGCGGATCAACCTGATCGAGGATCCGCAGGAGGCCCGCGACGCGCTCAGGGCCTTTGAGCAGGCCGTGCGGGAGGATGAGGAGGCATGAATCGGGCGTTGGCCTGCGTTATCTTCCTGGGAGATGATGTGGATGACAATCAGACGTTTGCTCCGGGCGGCGCTGGCGATTCTGCTGTGCCTGGGGCTGAGCGGCAGCGCACTGGCGGAGGCGCAGCTTCTGCCGGGGCTGGCGGAGGCATATCCGCAGCGTGAGCCGCTGGAAATCGAGCTGCATGTGACGCTGCAGACGCACATGCCCTTTGACGAGACAAGGACGGCCCAGCTCAACGCGATGCTGAGCCATCTGGGGCTGCGGCTGAAGTATCAGGCTGCGGAGGGCTCGCTGTGGAGCCGGCTGGCGGTGCTGACGGACGGCGTGGAGGTCATGTCGGTCAGCACCCGGCAGGATGCCCGGGCGCAGCAGGCGCAGTTTTCGTTCCTGCCGGACAGAACCTACGCGTGGGCTTCGGGAAGCGGCGTGAGCCTGCAGAGCCTGCTGGGCGGCGACAGCGACACGGAGCTCTGGGGGCTGGAGGAGCTGGACGGCGCCTGGCTGGAGGATGCGCTGACGCTGTTCAACGCCCTGCCCGGCGTGATGGCGGATTCGATGAAAACCAGCAGCATATCCACCAGCATTACCGGCATGGGCAAGGCGGTGGAGAAGCAGGTGCTGACCGTTTCCTCCGGATCGGTGGAAGGGCTGGGGCTTCAGCTGACGGGCTGCGTACCGCAGGGGCAGCTGCAGACGCTGCTGGGGAGCCTGATTTTTTCCGGCAAGCAGACGGTGACCATGTGGCGCGGCAGCAATGGCGAGCTGCTGCGCGTGGACTATGCGGGCAACGCCGGCATCAGCCAGGAGGATCTGCGGTCGGTGACGCTGACGTGGCGGCTGCGGCGGGACGACGGGCAGGTGCTGGATGATCTGACGCTGCGCACGCCCCGCGTCAAGGGCAGCGGGCGCAACAACGTGGTGCTGACCCGGACCCTGACGGAAGGGGAGAACGCGGCCCGTCTGGAGCTCAGCGTGCGCTACGAGGTGCTGGCGGAGGGCGTGAAGACCGTCCTGACCGGCCAGGCGGATCTGACGCGGGACAACGAAGAGGAAGGCGAGCGCATGACCGGCGAGGTAACGCTCAAGCGCCAGCAGGGGGACGACAGCGCCGTGACGCTGACGCTCCTGCCGGATCTGACCTTCATGGCGGCGGGCGAGGAGCTGGCGTCGGGCACAGTGCAGCTCACGCAGGCCGTGGACGCCAGCGTGAAGGAAGCGGCGGAGCTGCGTCTGGCGGTGCGCCGGAGCGACTGGATGAGCTGGGAGCTTCGGTCAAACGTGATCACGGTGGCCATGGAGAATGTGGAGAGTATCAGCCGGCGGATTATGCAGGGGGCCACGGTGGAGCTGGTGCGCCGTCTGGTGCTTCTGCCCCAGGAGGATACGGCGTTCCTGTCCGCGGGGCTGGAGCCCGATGTATGGCAGCAGATTGTTGACGCCGCGAAAAGCGCGCTGCAATAGGAGGGAATTCCATGATGAAACGGTTTTGGTGCCTGATGCTGTGCCTGGCGCTTGCGCTGACGAGCAGCTGCGCGCTGGCAGCCGAGGAGTACACCCTGCCGGAGAAGCTGCAGATGCAGATTGAATTCGGCAATGGCGTCAAGGGCGCGGTGGCGCTGACGGCCTCCGGCGAGGGAGACCTTGCGAAGGCGCTCTCGGTGCTGAACGGCACGGAGATACAGATCCGCGCCATTACGCTGGACGGGACGTATCAGACGTCGCTGTACGCGCTGGACGGGGAGACGCAGCTGGGTCTGACGCAGGTGTACGGGGACGGGGAGAACGTGTACCTGCGCAGCGAGCTTCTGCCGGAGCTGGTGCTGAGCTATCCTCTGGGCGAGGACTGGCTGGAGCGACTGATGGGCCGCACCGGGGAGGACAATCCCACCTGGTACAGCGTTGCCTCGAACCTGCTGTCCCTGAGCGACGAGGTGTGGGAAGCAGCCTGGGCGCCGGCGCTGCAGCCCTACACCACGCAGCTGGAGATGTGGCTGAGCGGCTACGCGTCCGAGCCGGTGGTCAATCAGGGCGAGCAGGGCGAGACGCTGATGTCGGTGCGCTACACCGTGCCCGCGCAGGATGTGAAAGAGGAAATCAAGACGCTGCTTGTCCAGGCGCTGTCGGACGAGGGGCTCATGGGGCTGCTGCGCGCGCAGATGACGGAGGAGCAGGCGGCGGTATACCTGACCCCGGGGCTTATGTATTACTACGAGGCGGTGATCGACGCGCTGCCCCTTGACGGGGAGATCACCATGGAGCGCGATCTGTCCACCCGGGGCGAGACCATCAGCACCGCGGTGAGTCTGCCGCTGCCGGCGGAGAGCCGCTGGCAGGAGATGTCCCTGGAGCAGGGCGGCGGCGATACGGCGCTGACCCTGACGGGCGCGGAGAACGCCCTGACGCTGGTGCTCAGGACGGCCTCCGCCACGGAGAGCAGCGCGGTGTACACGGGGCTTTTGCGCCTGGAGCCCGAGGAGGGCCAGGGTCTGGCGGCGGCGTTCAACCTGAAGAAGGTGTTCAGCCACACCGTGGACGACGACACCCGGGAGCATGACATGACCACCTGGACCCTTGACGTGACCATGGACGAGTCGGTGGCCGGGGATGGGGACTATGTGGTATTCGAGCCGATTCACGCCACGCTGATGACCCATTTCCACAGCAAGAACGCCAAGCGCAACGCCACCACGCTGGAGCTGACCGCATCCCTGACGCAGGGAACGGAATCCCTGTCCCTGGCGGGGAGCATCAAGACCACCAGCCCCTGGGTGCTGGATCAGCTGCCCACGGAAGGCGCGGAGGATCTCACCGCCATGACGGAGAGCTACCGGAGCGAAATCCTGGGCATGATGTGGGCGAACCTGCAGTCGGTTCTGTCCGCGCTGCATCCCGGCGAGCTGCCCGCGCCCGAGGAGGACGAGGCCTCCGCCGATGCCGCGGATGAGGAAGAGCCCGCCGGCGCCGCCGACCCGACGGTTGTACCCGCGGAGGAGGAAGCCGCCGACAGCACAGCTGAACCGACGGCGACCCCCACTGCCGTGGAAGCGGAGCCTTCGCCCACCGCCACGACCGAGCCGACGGCAATCCCGACTGCTGAGGCAGCGAAACCGTCGCCTGTCGTGACGGTCCAGCCGACGGCAACCGCGACCGCGGAGGACAACACTGCCGACAACACCGCTGAACCCACGGCCACCACGGCTGTGGAGAGCGTCCCGTGACAAGGAAGGAGGGCTGGCTGCCATGAAAAAGCTGATGGCATGCCTGCTGGCTGTGCTGCTGCTGAGCCAGCCGCTTGCGGCATGGTGCGAGGGCGCGCAGTCGCTGACGATCACCCTGGAGACGGATGCGACCCGGCTGTCGCCCCTGGCGAGCGCACTGACGGGCGAGGAAAACACTGCGCTGTGCAAGGATCTGGCATCGCTGCTCAGCTCCTTCGTGCTGGAAAGCCGCTGGCAGGAGGATGCGACTGCCTGCGTCATCAGCCTGCAGGGCGAAACCATTCTGGAGAGCGCGGTCGCCTATGACGATGACCATGCCTGCATAACCTCCAGCCTTCTGCCCGGCTATGCCGTGCGGATGCCCCTGACGGAAGGGATCGACTGGAGCGCTCTGGCGGAGGCTGACTGGACGGAGGAGCTGACGGCGCTGGGCGAGCAGGTGGATACGCTGCTCGAGTCCCTGGAGCGGACGGAGGAAACGGGCCGGTTCATGGGCGACGCCTATGAGGGCGGCGCATACCGGGTGACCTACAGGCTGGATGACCGGACGGTCTATCTGCTGGCGGAATGCATTCTGGACACGCTGGAAAAGAGCGGGCAGCTGCTTGAAGTGACCGGCATGCAGTCGGGAGAATTCTGCGAGGCGGTGGCGGAGCTGCGTTCCTGGCTGCTGCCGGCCGCGCTGGAAAACGTCTACCGGTATCAGCTCAGCTTTGTGTATACCGAGTGGGATTCGCTGATGGGCATATCGCTGACGTCCCTGGAGGGGGACAAGCAGATCAGCACCCTGTCCATCGGGCTGATGGAGGATGGGCTGGAGATCGTATGGGGCTATGGCCGGGACGGCGTGAACGATTACATCCGCCTGCTGATGCTGACGGAACCGTCGGAGGAAGGTGCGCTGAACCTGGGGCTTCGGCTGTCCGTCCTGGAGGATCCGCTGCATGTGGGCTATTCGCTGGTAAGCGTGCTGGACAACGCGACGGTGGAGGATCATATTCTGAGCATAGCGGTGTATCCGACGGAGGAGGGGTACATTTTCTCCGGGGAGTACGAGTTCATCACGCCGGCGGAGAGCCTGATTCTGACGGCGGATGGAACCTGCGCCCTGGATCCCTTCGCCCTGGAGGCCGCCGTGGATGTGTATCTGCCGGAGCAGGATGAATCGCTGATGACCCTGTATCTGACCACCGGCGCATGCGAGGACATCACGGTGGAGACGGCTGCACTGACGACTGTTGATTACGACGCGATGGATGAAGAAACGGCCGATACCCTGGATCAGGTGATGATCAGGGCAAGCACGGAGCTTGGCATGAAGCTGCTCTTCATGCTGCCGTCGGATCTGCTGCGTCTGCTGATTCAGTAAGCAAAGACAAGCACGCCGGACATTCCCGGGAGGATGTGTCCGGCGTGCTTTTTCGTTCGGTTACGTTGAACCCCGGCAGCACTGCGGTGCGCGGCAATGCCATATCCGGCATCGCGCGGCTGCCAGGGCCCAGCTGACGGCCGGGGTCTGCAAGGGGCGGGTGTGCTGCTGCTCCCCGCACTGCCGATGGAGCGGCTGCTCCCTCTGGCCGAATAGGCAAAAAGCACGCCGGACTCCCTGAGGGGACGTGTCCGGCGTGCTTTTTCGTTCGGTTACGTTGAAACCCTGCAGCACCGCGGTGCGCGGCAATGCCATGTCCGGCATCGCGCGGCTGCCAGAGGGCCGGCTGACGGCCGGGGCCTGCAAGGGGCGGGTGTGCAACTGCTCCCCGCACTGCCGGTGAAGCGGCTGCTCCCTCTGGCTGAATAGGCAAAAAGCACGCCGGATTCCCTGAGGGGACGTGTCCGGCGTGCTTTTCCGTTCGGTTACGTTGAACTCCGGCAGCACCACGGTGCGCAGCATTGCCATATCCGGCATCGCGCGGCTGCCAGGGCCCAGCTGACGGCCGGGGCCTGCAAGGGGTGGGTGTGCTGCTGCTCCCCGCACTGCCTGTGGAGCGGCTGCTCCATCTGACCGAATAGGCAAAAAGCACGCCGGATTCCCTGAGGGGACGTGTCCGGCGTGCTTTTTGGTTCGGTTACGTTGAACCCCGGCAGCACCGCGGTGCGCAGCATTGCCATATCCGGCATCGCGCGGCTGTCTGGGGGCCGGCTGACCGCCGGGGCCTGCAAGGGGCGGGTGTACTGCTGCTCCCCGCACTGCCGGTGGAGCGACTGCTCCCTCTGGCTGAATAGGCAAAAAGCACGCCGGACTCCCTGAGGGGACGTGTCCGGCGTGCTTTTTGGTTCGGTTACGTTGAACCCCGGCAGTACCGCGATGCGCGGCAATGCCATGTCCGGCATCGCGCGGCTGCCAGGGGGCCGGCTGACGGCCGGGGCCTGCAAGGGGCGGGTGTACGGCTGCTCCCTCTGGCTGAATAGGCCAAAAGCACGCCGGATTCCCTGAGGGGACGTGTCCGGCGTGCTTTTGTCTTTCAGCCAGGCGGGCATTCGGCAGCATCACAAGCATGCGCGGCATGGTCATGCAGCGTGTGCGATTATCCGGGCGGCTGCCTGCGAGGAGCGGGCGCGGCGCAGGTTATCCCTGCAGCAGGCATACCGCCTGGGCGCTGATGCCCTCCTCGCGGCCCTCGAAGGCCAGGCGCTCGGTGG
>JBJEYH010000197.1:0-4266 GCA_051886675.1 Aristaeellaceae bacterium | reverse complement strand
CTTCCGCCGGAGCCGCTGCACATGCACGTCCACCGTGCGGGTTTCGCCCACGCCCTGATAGCCCCAGGCCGTGCGGAGCAGCTGCTCCCGGGTCAGGGCCGCGTCGGGGGACTGCATCAGCGCCTGAAGCAGGGCGAATTCCTGCGCCGTCAGGGACAGCGGCTGCCCGTCCAGGGTGGCTTCCTTGCGCTGCACATCCAGGCATAGTCCGCCCATGGTCAGCAGCCGCTCGCTGGTCTGCATCAGGGTGCTGACGGCCCCTACCAGCCCGCGGGTGTCAAAGGGGCTGGTCAGTACGCCGCAGGCCCCCTGGTACATGGCGCGCAGATGGTCGCTGTTGGCCGCGTCGGAGGTAATAAACAGCAGCGGCCAGCCCTTTTCCTCCAGCGCGCGCAGGAAGGAAAAGCTGTCCGCCCAGGGCAGGCGGGCGTTGAGAATGGTCAGCAGGCGCTTGCCCTCCCGGACGCAGGCAAGACCATCGCTGACGGTCTTGGCGCTGGTGCAGTGATGTCCCGCCCGGGTCAGCACGTCGCACATTTTGCTGTTCAGCCGGACGTCGGGTTCCATAATCAAAATCTCTGCCATGGTCTCACCTCACCTATTAGACGAAAAACAACCCCCTTTCGTTGCATGGCCCGGGAAAAAACTGCAGACCGGTTCAGAATCGAACGCCGCGCCGCGCAAAAAGAGGACGGACACGCAGTCCGTCCTCCGGGATGGGATCGGGTCAGTCACAGTCGAAAATGGCCTTCTGGGCGATCAGCGCGCCGTAGCGCTCCTTCCAGAGATGATGGGCGTCGCTGGCGTCGTAGACGGTCAGGGCGGAGACGTCCATGGTCAGGCGGATCAGCAGATCGTAGCGGTTGGGACGGTCCACCACGTTGGGGATGACCTCCACAGCGTGCACGCCGGGAATCGCCAGCGCCTCGCGGAACAGCGCCTCGATCTCCCCGTTCAGGGCGGCGGGATCGGCGGGCTTCTCCTTCCACTTGACAAGAATGTGATGCAGCATGGCCGCGCTCCTTTCTCAGTTGCCATCGGCCGCGGATCCGTCGTCCACGGCGGCGTCGGACGCCCCGCCGGCATCCTGGGCATCGGGGGCGTCGGCTTCGGTCGCGGCTTCCGTACCGGCATCAGCTTCGGTATCGGCCTCGGGTTCGGGCTCGGTGTGCATATCCCTCAGGAGAATCTTCAGGAACTTGTAGGTGTTCTCGTCGTTGCCGCCGTTGCACACGAAGGAGAGATAGCAGTCCTCGCTGGTGTACAGGCAGGCCTTCAGCCCGGGCAGGCTGGCCAGCGGAATGCCGTAGAGATGACGCTCGCGCAGATCGGTGTTGATGCGCCAGCCCTTGTCGGTGTTGATGCCGTATTCCTCGCACAGCTCCATGAAGCCCTCCATCTCCTCCAGGGGGAGGAAGGCGCCGTTGGCCGCGTAGGACTGGAACTGATCCTTGGCCAGAATGTACAGGTCGCCCTCGCCGGCGGCGATGTAGGTGCTCAGCTGCATCTCGCCGTACATCTCGTCCAGGTACATGAACAGGGAGGTCATTTCCTCCATGTCGCTCATTTCATTGACGCGGATATCCTCCATGTAGGCGTTGAGCTGCTCCTGCTCGCCCATGCAGGCCACGATGATGTTGACCTTCTTTTCCTCCGGGGGCCGGTAGGCGGTCACGGTGTAGATCAGGTTCCACCCGAAGGCGGCCAGACATACCAGCAGCAGGTACTTCCACCAGGAGTAGGTCATGTGATTGCGCAGGCTATCCTTGGTGACCGGTGTTTTCATGGGCAGGATCCTTTCTGCATCCCGGCGATGAACCGGGTCAATAAATCAAATGTGAACCAATGGAAGATATAAAGAACAGGAGGCAGGAACCGGGCAGGCCCGCGCCTCCTGAAGGGATGGTTATTTGCCCACAGGCTTCATGGTGGGGAAGAGCAGCACGTCGCGGATGGTGGGGCTGTCGGTGAGCAGCATGACCATACGGTCCAGGCCGAAGCCCAGCCCGCCGGTGGGAGGCATGCCGTATTCCAGGGCGTTGACAAAGTCCTCGTCCACCTCGGCCCTGATGCCCTGGGCCGCGCGGGCAGCCACCTGCTCCTCGAAGCGGCGGCGCTGGTCGATGGGATCGTTCAGCTCGGAGAAGGCATTGCCCATCTCGTGCCCGGTGATGAAGAACTCGAACCGCTCGGTGAGGGTGGGATCCTCGGGCTTGCGCTTGGCCAGGGGGGAGATTTCCACCGGGTAGTCCATGATGAAGGTGGGCTGCACCAGGCTGGCCTCCACATACTCGTCAAAGAGCGCGGCAAGGCAGTCGCCCTTGCGGGCAGTCTTCTCCACATGCACGCCGCGCTTCTCGCACACGGCGCGGGCTTCCTCGTCCGAGGCCCAGGCAGTCCAGTCCTCGCCGCAGGCTTCCTTCACGGCGTCGGCCATGGTGATGCGCTTCCAGGGGGCCTTCAGGTGGATCACCTGCCCCTGATAGGTCACGTCGGTGGTGCCCAGGGCCTTCAGGGCCACAAACTCGTAGAGCTGCTCCACCATCTCCATGATTTCCTTGTAGTCGGCGTAGGCCTGATAGGTCTCCACGCTGGTGAACTCGGGGTTGTGGGTGGCGTCCATGCCCTCGTTGCGGAAGATGCGGCCCACCTCGTACACCCGCTCAAAGCCGCCCACGATCAGCCGCTTGAGGTACAGCTCGGTCTCGATGCGCAGGAACATGGGCAGATCCAGCGCGTTGTGGTGGGTGCGGAAGGGCCGGGCCGACGCGCCGATCTCCAGCGTGTGCAGCACGGGGGTGTCCACCTCCAGGTAGCCGCGGCCGTCCAGGAACTCGCGCACGGCGGAAATAATGGCGCTGCGCTTGCGGAAGGTGTCGCGGACCTCGGGGTTGACGATGCAGTCCACATACCGCTGGCGGTAGCGCAGGTCGGTATCCACCAGGCCGTGGAACTTCTCCGGCAGCACCTTGAGGGACTTGCACAGCAGGGTCATGGCGCTGACGTGGATGGAGATTTCGCCGGTTTTGGTGCGGAAGGCCACGCCGGTGACGCCCAGAATGTCGCCGATGTCGTACTTCTTGAAGGCGGTATAATCGTCCACGCCCAGGTCGTCCCGGGTGACGTAGATCTGGATATCGCCCTGCCCGTCCAGCAGATGGGCGAAGGACGCCTTGCCCATGACGCGCCGGGAGGTCATGCGGCCGGCCAGGGACACCTCGACGCCCTCCATGGCCTCGAAGTTGTCAATGATCTCCCGGCTGCGATGGGTCACATCGAAGCGGGTGATCTCATAGGGATTTTTGCCCTCGTCGATCAGGGCCTGCAGCTTCTGCCGGCGGATGATCTCCTGCTCGGACAGCTCGGGGGTGAGGGGGGTTACGGGATAATCAGCCATGTGGGAACAGCTCCTGTACTTCGTCAGAATTTCAGCGGCGCGGGGCTCAGCGGCAGATGTCGATCACCTTGTAGCGCACCGTGCCCATGGGGATCTCGATCTCCCGCACCTCGCCGATGCTCGCGCCCAGCAGGCCCGCGCCCACGGGACTCTCGTTGGAGATCTTGTCCTTGTAGGGATCGGCCTCCGTCGCGCCCACGATGGCGTAGGTGTAGGTTTCGCCCTCGTCCAGGTCCTCGATGGTCACCGTGGTGCCCACGGACACCTTGTCGGTGGTGATTTCGTTGTCCGCCACCACGACGGCGGTGCTGATGGCCTTCTGCAGGTTGGTGATTTCCTCCTCCAGCTTGGCCTGGTCGTTTTTGGCCTCGGTGTACTCGGCGTTTTCGGACAGGTCGCCGAAGCCGCGGGCCACCTCAATCTGACGGGCAATCTCGTTGCGGCGGGTACCGATGAGGTAATCCAGCTGCTCCTGCAGCTTCCGCATGCCCGCTTCTGTCATAATGTTGCGCTTTTCCTCAGCCATGGGGATGGGTCAGCTCCTTTCGGGGTGAATGTCAAAGAAGCACCCTGCCGCCCTCTCGGCGGATGCAAGGTGCAGGATGGCCATTGATTCCGAAGTATTATACCCTATTTCCCCGGCGGTTGTCAACGGGCGCGGGCTTTGCAATCGCGGGGGAAGTATGCTATACTCTGTGCGCACATTACATCCGGGAGGCCTTGATTCCTGATGAAGCGCATCGCACTGCTGGCCACCGGCGGCACCATCGCCTGCCGCCATACCCCCGACGGCCTGACCCCTGCCCTGCACGCGGAGGAGCTGCTGGAGAGCGTCCCCCGCAGCCAGGCGGAGATCGTCTGCCGGGACG
>JBJEYH010000196.1:0-19603 GCA_051886675.1 Aristaeellaceae bacterium | reverse complement strand
ACAACTGGGAAACCCGGCCCAACCAGCAGTTCATCATCTGCCTGCCCAACCGGGTGAGCGTGGAGCTGGCGGTGGCGCAATGAAGAGAAGGCTGCTGTGCGCACTGCTGCTGAGCGCGCTGCTGCTGACGGGCTGCGCCGCGCAGGATGATTCCGCCTCCGCCCCGGACAAGGTCAGCGGGGTGGGCTACTACTTCGACACCGTGGTGACCCTGACCCTTTACGGCGCGCCGGAGGGTCTGCTGGATACCCTGTGGCAGGAATGCGGCCGCTACGAGCGGCTGCTGAGCCGCACCGTTCCCTCCAGCGACGTGGACCGCATCAACCGCGCCGGGGGCGAAACGGTGCAGGTGGATCCCGAAACCTGGACGATCCTCAAGCGGGCGACGGAGATCAGCCGCCTGACGGAGGGGGCCTTCAGCGTAACCATCGCGCCCCTGTCCACGCTGTGGGACTTCACCGGCGATCCTCCCCGCATGCCCGACGATGCGCAGCGGCTGTCCGCCCTGCCCCTGGTGGACGACAGCCGCCTTCAGCTGGGCGAGGACCATACCGTCACCCTGCCCGCGGGCATGAGCATCGACCTGGGGGGCATCGCCAAGGGCTACATCGCCGACCAGCTGGCCGGGCTGGTGCGCGGCAAGGTCACCGGCGCGACGCTGAACTTCGGCGGCAATGTGTACGCCCTGGGGAACGCCCCGGGGGCGGAGGGGTTCAACATCGGCATCGCGCATCCGCAGAGCCCCAGCCAGGCCATCGCGGCCATCCGGGTGCTGGACCGCTCGGTGGTGACCAGCGGCACCTACCAGCGGTGCTTCGAGCAGGACGGCAGGGTGTACCATCATATTCTGGATCCCCGGACGGGGCTTCCGGCGGAAACGGGGCTGGTATCGGCCAGCATCGTGGCGGAAAGCTCCATGACCGCCGATGCCCTGGCGACGGCGTGCATCGTGCTGGGGGAGGAAAGGGCCCTTGCGCTGCTGGAGGCGCTGGGCTGCGACGGACTGCTGATCCGGGAGGACATGACCATCGTGACCACCCCGGGCCTGAAGGACAAATACCCCCTGCAGACCGCAGGACAGGCAGGATAAACAACCTATTGACCGACAGGATCACACAAGGAGGCGCCTTCCATGGAAAACAAGACGACCCGCAAGCAGCTCCCGGCATTCCTGGTGCTGGGGATCATAGCCGTGGTGGCAGCGGTGGTGCTGGCCGCCACCAATATGGTGACCCGGGGCCCCATCGCCGAGCATCAGATGGCTGCGCTGAAGGAATCCTTCGGCGCGGTGATGCCCGCGGATGAATATGTGGAAATGGACGTGAGCGGTCAGGCGGGCGTGAGCAGCATGTATGAGGCCCGCACCGGCGGCGAGGTCACCGGCTGGTGCGTTACCGCCTCCGCCAAGGGCTATGCCGGCGATGTGGCCGTGACCCTGGGCGTGGGCACCGACGGTCTGGTGACCGGCTGCGTGGTGGGCGACCTGAACTTCGCCGAAACCGCCAACTTCGGCGCCCGGGCCAAGGAGCCCGCCTTTGCCGAGCAGTTCGTGGGCATTGACGCCATCAACGGCGGCGCGTTCCAGGCCCTGAGCGGCGCGACCATCACCTCCACCGCCGTCAAGGATGCCACCAACGCGGCGCTGCGGTGCGTGGCGGTGGCGGGCATGGGCCGGGAGCCCGCGGCGGATCCCATTGTGGAATTCGGCGAGGGCAAGCCTGCCGCGCCCGCTGAGGTCAGCGCCGGCGAGGACGGCAGCCTGCGCACCAGCGCCGAGGGCTTCGGCGGGGGCGAGGTCATCGTCAGTGTGACGGTGGACGCGGACGGCAAGGTGACCGGGCTGGTCATCGACGCCGCCTCCCAGACGGCGGGCTACGGCACCCGCGTGATGGAGGAGCCTGCCTTCGCCGAGCAGTTCATCGGGCAGAGCGGCCCCTTCGCCATCGGTGAGAACATCGACGCCCTCAGCGGCGCGACCGTCACCAGCAAGGCCGTGGTGGACGCGGTGAACAACGCCCTGGGCGTCACCGCCGACGAGCCCGCCGCGGCGACGGCTCCCGTGACCACCGAGGCTGACGGCTCCCTGCGCACCACGGCGGAAGGCTTTGGCGGCGGCGTGGTGATCGTGAAGGTGACGGTGGATGAGGACGGCAAGGTCAGCAAGCTGGTGATCGACGCGTCCACCCAGACGGAGTACATCGGCACCCGCGTGATGGAGGAGGCCGAATTCGCCGGGCAGTTCATCGGGCAGAGCGGGCCCTTCACGCTGGGCGGGAACATCGATGCCCTGAGCGGCGCGACCGTCTCCAGCAAGGCTGTGGTGGACGCGGTGAACAACGCCCTGGGCTTCACCGCGGAGGCGCCCGCCGAGGAGAAGGCCCCCGTGACCACCGAGGCTGACGGCTCCCTGCGCACCACGGCCAAGGGCTTCAGCGACGCGGTGGTGATCGTGAAGGTGACGCTGGACGAGGACGGAAAGATCAGCAAGCTGGTGATCGACGCGTCCACCCAGACGGAGTACATCGGCACCCGCGTGATGGAGGAGGCCGAATTCGCCGAGCAGTTCATCGGGCAGAGCGGGCCCTTCACGCTGGGCGGGAACATCGACGCCCTGAGCGGCGCGACCGTCTCCAGCCAGGCCGTGGTGGACGCGGTGAACAACGCCCTGGGGTATTGATTTCCCGCGGAAACAATACACTCTGTCACGGTTTCGCTCCGGGGCAGAGTTTTTTTGTGACAGCGGGATGAAAACCCGGTTGTGAATCGTAAAAAATATTGGAATGTTAAGGCATGGTTCTTGACATTGTAACAGTTCCGTAATAGAATGTAGGTATCGCAATATGCGCGAACGGCCGCGAGGGCGTGCGTGCGAATGAGGACTGAGGTGAACCATTGATGATGCAGGGCTGGAAGAGACTGGTGGCCGCGATGGCCGCACTGGCACTTGTGCTGACGATGTGTCCCGTGCAGTGGCAGACGACCGGCGCCCGGGCGGATGATGAAATTGTCACGGGAACGGTAACGGCGGACGGCGTCTTTCTCCGCAAGACGCCCAGCACGAGCGCAGAATACTGGTTTAAGCTCAACACGGGCTTTGTGTGCGAGGTGCTGGACGTTACCACCTCGGGCGGGATCACCTGGTACAAGGTGAAGTCTGCCCATCCGACCGGCAGCACCTCCAACACCTACATCGGCTATATCCACGGCAGCTACTTCATGCTGAATACCGGCGCCACGACCGGGGATTCCGATGAGACGGACGACACGTCCACGGACAGCGGGAGCAGCGAGCCCGACGGTGACGACACCGGCAGCACCGGCAGCACGGGCAGCACGGACAGCACGGGCAGCACGGACAGCACGGACAGCACCGGGAGCACCGGCAGCACCGGGAGCACCGGCAGCACCACCTCCATGGGCCAGGTGAACGCCAACAACGTGAACTTCCGCAAGACCCCCGGGGGCGACCTGATCGACAAGCTGGACATGGGCACGTGGGTGGAGATCATCACCGCGCCTGCCACCCAGACCACCAACGACTGGTACAAGGTGCGCTATGACGGCAAGGAGGGCTATATCCAGGCGCCCTTCGTGACGGTGGGCGGCATCGTTGCGACCCCCGTGCCTTCCTCCAGCTACGGCTACGGCTATGTGAAGCTGATCCTTTCCTCCGCCAACCTGCGCTCGGCCCCTGCCGGGACGGTGCTCACCCAGTGGACCACCAAGGGTGAGATCATCCCCGTCACCGGCCCCTCCCAGTACAAGAGCGGCTACTACTGGTATCCCGTGCTGTACAAGGGCTCGTACTATTTCATCCGTGCGGACTGCGTGCAGGTGCTGTCCTCCTCGGACAGCTCCACCTCCTCCGGCAGCACCGGCACCGTCAGCGTCCTGGGCTACCTGATCACCACCAAGACCGGCGTCAACCTGCGCCTGCAGCCCGGCGGCAGCGTGATCCAGCAGGTGGCCAAGAGCACCGTGGTCAGCCGGCTGTCCGACATGGTGACCTCCGGCGGCTATGGCTGGTACCTGGTGCAGGTGGGCAGCGTGCGCGGCTATATGCGCAGTGACTGCGTCAGCCACGTCAACAGCGACGGCACCGCCACCACGCCGCCTTCCACCACCGTCACCACGCCGCCTTCCACCAGCGTCTACGGCTACGTGATCACCACCAAGAGCGGCGTCAACCTGCGCACCAAGCCCGCCGGCACCTCCCAGGAGCAGATCGCCAAGGGCGTGATCATGCCCATGATCGGCTATCCTGTGGTCAGCGGCGTGTACACCTGGTATCCCGTGCAGGCGGCGTCCGGCCGCACCGGCTACGTCCGGGGCGACTGCGCCACTCCCTGCACCTCTGACGGCACCGCCACCACCGCGCCCACCGCGCCTCCCGGCAGCACCGTCACCACGCCGCCTTCCCTGAGCACCTACGGCTATGTGATGATCAAGTCCTCCAACGTCAACGTCCGCAAGACCGCGGGCGGCACGGTGATAGGCCAGGTGGACAAGGGCACTGTGTGGCCCATGACCGGCTACAGCACCGTCCAGGGCGGCTATACCTGGTATCCCATCAATGCCAACGGCCTGCTGGGCTATGTCCGGGGCGATCACTCCTTCAAGCTCTCTGCCACGCAGGAGGCCAGCTATCTGGCGGGCAACGGCGTGCCGGAGGAATCGGGCACCAGCACCCTGACCACCCAGTATGTGCAGACCGTCCTGGATAATGTGAACCTGCGCGCCTCCGCCTCCAAGGACGCCAACGCGCCCTACAACGTGCCCCTCGGTACGGTGATGGCCTTCAACACCAGCCAGTCCGTGGGCGGCAGCGTGTGGTACCGCGTGATCTATGACAACACGGAGGTCTGGGTGCTGGGCACCTGCGTGAAGGTCATGACCCAGGCGGAGTATGCCGCCTACCTGGCCACCAACCCCGCCAGCACGCCGCAGCCCGCGGTGATCAAGGGCTTCGTCAAGACCACGCTGAGCGAGGTGAATCTGCGCTCCACCGCCGGCGGCTCCACGATTCTGGGCCGTCTGCCCAAGGACGAGATCATGTCCTACAGCGATTCCACCGTGGCCAAGAACTACACCTGGTACTATGTGCGCAGCAGTCTGGGCGTGGGCTACGTCCGCGGCGACTGTGTGCTGGTCTGTGACCAGAACGGCAATCCCGTCACCTCGACGACCTCGCCCGGCAACTCCGGCCAGGAGGCCACCTACACCACGCTGCGCCTGGGCTCCACGGGCACGGCGGTCACCAACCTGGTTACCGAGCTGAAGCTGCAGGGCTACTACACCGGTGAAATCACCAACGTCTACACCAGCGCGGTGGAGGCGGCGGTGAAGGCGTTCCAGGCCGCCAAGGGCCTGACCGTGGACGGCATTGCCGGCAGCCAGACCCAGCACGCGCTGTACGGCACGGTGCCTGTGGGCGAGGGCGACAGCAGCGATCTGAGCATGACGATCTATCCCGCCGAGAAGATCGACTGGTTCACCGGCGGCATCCAGGAGCTGTGGGCCAAGGGCTCCAGCTACAAGGTGTACGACGTGCAGACCGGCATTGTCTGGTGGGCGCGGCGCTGGTCGGGCGCATACCATGCCGACGTTGAGCCGCTGACCGCGGCGGACACGGCCCGTCTGTGCAAGATCTACGGTGTGAACAGCGCCGATGAGATCGTGGACGAGCGTCATTGGTATCGCAGGCCCTGCCTGGTGACCATCGGCAGCCGGACCTTCGCCTGCTCGCTGTACGGCGTGCCGCATAACTACCCCGATGGCGACACCATCGCTGACAACGACATGAAGGGTCAGATCTGCATCCACTTCACCAACTCAAGAACCCATGGGAGCAACAAGGTGGATACCGATCACGAGGAGGCCATCGAGTACGCATGGCTGAACGCGCCCAACGGCTACAAGTAAGCCCACGGGCCAACCCCATCGCACAAGAGCGGCTCCGCACGGAAGATACGTGCGGAGCCGTTTCATGTGGGGCGGGGAGCGGGGCGGCGGCGGGGCGAGGCGGGTAAAGGAACCGCAGCGGCTCCTGTCCGGCGGGGCGTCCGGGCGGATGCCACGGGCTGACGGGCAGCATCGCGCGGGCGGCCAATGCCCGGCAGGGCCGGCGTTTTCGGGGCGGCGGGCCATCGGATCGGCGAAGGAACGGCGGCGTCGCAGGGCGCGCGCAAGGCTTCGCGGGGCCGCGAAGGGGATCGGCCCGTGCGGGTCGGCGGCCGAAATCGGGGGGCAGCAGGCGGGAAAGCCGCAGGGCTTCTACGCCGCAGGGGCAAAAGAAAAGCGGCTCCGCAGGGAAAGCCTTTGCGGAGCCGTTGTTTCATGGCGAGGGGGTCAGGTAGCCCAGGGCTGGGTCTGGCTGCGGACGGTCTGCCAGGGATGGGTGAGCGCCTCCTCCATCAGGAGGCCGATGTAGGCATCCTGCAGGCCGTCGGCCAGGGAATAGGCGGGGGCGTCGGATTCGCCGCGGCTGAGGCTGCCCATGCGTTCCATCAGCCGGGCGATGGCCAGCTCGTCATCATTGAGGCGGGCGTGGGGGTAGGGGCTGCGCCACAGCCAGCGTCCGCCCAGCTCCAGCCCCAGGCAGCCCAGGTCCTTGCCGTTGAAGGGGCCGCGGTCGTGCCGGACGAGGGTCTGGCAGAGGGGCAGGCCATCGGGGCCGATCCAGCGCAGGGTGAGGTCGTCGATTTCGCCCTGATCGCCCTGGATGGTCAGCTGGCGGGTGCGGATGAAGGAGTGGTACTGCACGCTGCTGAAGTCGAAGAAGGCAGTCTGTCCGCCGTCGAACTGGAAGGTGAGGCGGTCGCGGATCTCGGGGCGGACGGCGCCATCGGTGATCATGCCGGCGCGGGCGTCGGTCTGCCGGACGGGGAACTGATGCCGGCAGCCGGTGAGGGCCACGTTGTCGAAGCCTGCGCCGAGGAAGGCGCGGATGACGCTGACGGCGTGGTAGGTATGCAGGGCGGACAGGCTGATATTGCTGATTCTGCCCAGCAGGCCCTCCCGGGCAGCCGACATCCATGCCTGATACAGGGGCTGCTCCAGGTACTGCTCGGCGACCTGGATGACGGCCTGCTGATCCCGGGCGGCGATCCAGAGGCGGTGCATATCCTCCAGGGAGCTGGCGGGAGGCGTTTCGCACAGGATGGGGATATGCAGGTGCATCAGGCGCAGGAGCGCATCGGTGGCAGCGTCCTTGGAGATGCTGAGAATGATGTAATCGGGGTTATCCTGCGCCAGCTCCTCCATGGAATCGGCCATGCGTCCGCCGAAGCGCGCCTCCCACGCGGGACGCTTGTCGGGGTTGCGCAGGTAGGTGCCTGTCAGCTGGAAGCGGTCGGGCAGGCTTTGGGCGATCCGGGCGAAGTACGCTGCCCGCCACCCTCCGCCGATCAACGCAAATCGGGTCATGGGTATCCCTCCTTATGCTGACAGTATAAGGGATTCACGGCGTGCTGGCAAGGGGGTCGCTGGGGCTTCTCGGTGGGCAGTGCCCACGCCCGGCTCGCGAGGGGGTTGTGCGCCTTCGGTCGGATTACGCGCGCGTGGAGGGGTGGGGGACGCTGGGGCTGCTCGCCCCAGACCCTCGCCAGAGGGCCGCATGGCCCTCTGGACTCCCATTCGGGGGGATTGTCATTGGGCGGAGGCCCGGCGCACGGAGGGTGCGCCGGGCTTGCGGGGGTCACGGCGCGCATACGGGCGCGCCGCGACGCGGAGCCTGCGAGGCTCTCCCCTTCCGTCACGGCATAGCCGTGACACCTTCCCCGCTGGGGAAGCTCCTTTTGGTGCGCGAGCTCGGGCGGGGCTCCGCTACGGTCGCCCCGCTTCGCCCATACGTGCGCGTCCCCTTCATGGGGCAGGAGGCGGCGACCTCCTGCGGAGGCCGACGGAGGCTACTCCTGCTCCCCCGGCCATGCGGCGGGTACGGGCCCGCGCCCCGGGGTTCGGGGCAGGCAGCCCCGAGTCGGGGGGTCCAGGGGGGGCAATGCCCCCTTGGGGCCTCCACGACCGCGTCGCGGCGCACCCTTTGTGCGCCGTGACCCCTGCAAGCGCGGCGCGCCCTTCGCGCGCCGTGCCTCCGCGCAACCGCACGACACTCCCACGCGCGCGCAAGTGCGACCGAAGGCGCGCAACTCAATCGCGAAAAATGGGGTGAAACCCCTCTGGCGGGGTCAAGGGGCGGAGCCCCTTGCGTTCCGCCCCTGTCGCATGCTATAATATATGCTGTGCCTTTATGCAAAGGCGGGAAGAAGCGAAAGAATGCCGGAGACGGCATGAGGATGAAATGAGCCCGGAGAACGGGCAAGGAGAAATGCCGATATGATGGAATGGATCAAGAAGCTGCTGGGCGGCGGCAACGATGCGCAGCTGAAGAAGCTGGACAAGACGGTCGACGCCATTGAAGCGCTGGAAAACGACTACATGAAGCTGAGCGACGAGCAACTGCGCCGCAAGACGGACGAATTCCGCGAGCGTCTGCAGAAGGGCGAGACGGAGGACGACATTCTGCCGGAGGCCTTCGCGGCGGTGCGCGAGGCGGCGAGCCGGGCTGTGGGCATGCGGCACTACCGGGTACAGCTCATCGGCGGCCTGGTGATGCATCAGGGGCGCATCGCTGAGATGAAGACCGGCGAGGGCAAGACGCTGGTGGCCACGCTGCCGGCGTACCTGAACGCGCTGTCGGGCAAGGGCGTGCACGTGGTGACGGTCAACGATTACCTGGCCCGCCGCGACAGCGAGTGGATGGGCAAGGTTTACCGCTTCCTGGGGCTGACGGTGGGTCTGATCGTGCATGACATGGAGCCGGACGAGCGCCGCAAGGCCTACGCCTGCGACATCACCTACGGCACCAACAACGAGCTGGGCTTCGACTACCTGCGGGACAACATGGTCATCCGCCAGCAGAACCTGGTGCAGCGGGGGCATCACTTCGCCATCGTGGACGAGGTGGACTCCATCCTCATCGACGAGGCCCGCACGCCGCTGATCATCTCCGGTCAGGGGGACAAGAGCACCATCCTCTACGAGAAGGCCGACGCGGTGGTGCGTTCCATGCGGCGGGACGTCCACTACGAGGTGGATGAGAAGAAGAAGACCTGCGCCCTGACCGACGAGGGCGCCCAGAAGGTGGAGAACGCCTTCGGCATCGAGAACCTGAACGATCCCGAGAACGCCGAGCTGAACCATCACATCAGCTGCGCGCTGCGGGCCCACGCGCTCATGCGCCGGGACATCGACTACGTGGTGCAGAACGGCCAGGTCATCATCGTGGATGAATTCACCGGCCGTCTGATGATCGGCCGCCGCTATTCCGAGGGTCTGCATCAGGCCATCGAGGCCAAGGAGCACGTGAAGGTGGAGCGGGAAAGCAAGACCCTGGCCACCATCACCTTCCAGAACTACTTCCGCATGTACGGGAAGCTGGCGGGCATGACCGGCACCGCCAAGACCGAGGAGGAGGAATTCCAGGGGATCTACGCCCTGGACGTGGTGGAGATTCCCACCAACAAGCCCAACATCCGCAAGGATCTGGACGACATGGTCTACAAGAACAAGACCGCCAAGTTCGCCGCGGTGCTGGCCTCCATTGAGGAGCATCACGCCAAGGGCCAGCCGGTGCTGGTGGGCACCGTCACCGTGGAAACCAGCGAGATGCTCTCCGACCTGCTGCGCCGCAAGGGCATCCCCCATGAGGTGCTCAACGCCAAGAACCACGCCAAGGAGGCGGAGATCGTCGCGCAGGCGGGCCACTGGGGCGCGGTGACCATCGCCACCAACATGGCCGGCCGCGGCACGGACATTCTGCTGGGCGGCAATCCGGACTTCCTGGCCCGCCGCACCATGCGGCAGAACGGCTACGACGAGGAAATGATCGAGGCCGCCACCGGTCACAGCGAGGACGTGACCGAGGAGGTGCAGGAGGCCCGGGACACCTATCAGGCACTGTACAAGTCCTTCAAGCAGGACACCGATCAGGAGCACGACCGGGTGCTCAAGACCGGCGGACTGCACATCATCGGCACCGAGCGCCACGAGTCCCGGCGCATCGACAATCAGCTGCGCGGCCGCGCGGCCCGTCAGGGCGATCCGGGCAGCACGCAGTTCTTCATCTCCCTGGAGGACGACCTCCTGCGGCTGTTCGGCTCGGAGCGCATCTCCGTGATGGTGGAGCGGCTGGGCCTGAAGGATGACGAGGCCCTGCAGGCGGGTCTTCTGACCAAGCAGATCGAATCCGCCCAGAAGCGCATCGAGGGCCGGAACTTCGAGATCCGCAAGAACGTGCTGGAGTACGACAACGTGATGAACCGCCAGCGCGAGGTGATCTACGGCCAGCGCCGCCGGGTGCTCATGGGCGAGAACGTCCGGGAGAACATCATCGGCATGGCGGGCAAGCTGATCGACGCGGCCATCAGCCGCTACTGCGCCAGCGACGACGGCGAGGACTGCGACCTGGAGCAGCTGCGCAAGTATGTGGAGACGCTGTGCGTGCATCCGGGCTGCGTGGAGCAGAACAAGCAGCTCCTGCTGGACGAGGGCGACAAGGCAGCCTTCGTGCAGGCGCTGAAGGATGACGCCCGGGCCTTCTACGAGGAGCGCGAGACGCTGCTGGGCGAAATCGGTGTGGACATGCGGGAGTTCGAGCGGGTGATGCTGCTCAGCGCGGTGGATCAGCGGTGGATGGATCACATCGACGCCATGGATCAGCTGCGTGACGGCATCGGCTACCGGGCCTACAGCGGCAAGAATCCCGTCACGGAGTATCAGATCGAGGCGGGCTACATGTTCGAGGAGCTGAACCATCTGATCCGCGAGGATACGGTGCGCCGGGTGTATCAGGCGAAGGTGCAGCGCACGCCCGAGCGCGTGCAGACCGCTCAGCCCACCGAGGCCCGCGCGGCGGGGGACGGCCCCCGTCAGCCCCGCCGGGTGAAGGCCTCGGCCAAGGTGGGCCGCAACGATCCCTGCCCCTGCGGCTCGGGCAAGAAGTACAAGAACTGCTGCGGCCGAAACGAAGCCTGAAGGAACCTTCCGCCCACCTCGGGCTTCACGTAACGGCTGCGGATTTCCCTCCCCTTTTCCCCACACGACAAGAAACAGAGGTATCAGCACATGATTGAATTTGATCAGTACAGGAAGGATCTTGAGGGCATCCGCAAGTCCGTTGTGCAGTCCGGCGAGGCGCTGCACATCGACCACATGCGCGAGCAGATCGACGAGCTGAACGAGGAAATGAATCAGCCGGAATTCTGGAACGATCTGGAGCATTCCTCCCACGTGAACCAGAAGCTGGGCCGTCTGAAGGGGAAGCTGGCGCACTACGAAAAGCTGCTGGCCACCGCCGACGACATTGAGGTCATGATGGATCTGGCCCAGGAGGAAGGCGACGAGGACATGGCCGCCGACGTAGGCACGGAGCTGGCCGCGCTCAAGGAGCAGACCGACGCGCTGGAGCTGGAGACGCTCATGCGCGGCGACTATGACGACAGCGACGCGATTCTGTCGCTGCACGCGGGCGCGGGCGGCACCGAGGCCCAGGACTGGACGCAGATGCTCTACCGGATGTACACCCGCTACTGCGAGCGGATGGGCTTCACGGTGAAGGTGCTGGACATGCTCGACGGCGACGAGGCCGGGCTGAAGTCCGTGACCTTCGAGGTGACGGGCGATCACGTCTACGGCTATCTGCGGGGCGAGAAGGGCGTGCATCGGCTGGTGCGCATCAGCCCCTTCGACGCCAACGCCCGCCGGCACACGTCCTTCGCGTCCCTGGACGTGGCGCCCATCCTGGAGGACGAGGGCGACGACATCGTCATCGACATGAAGGACGTGCGCGTGGACACCTATCATTCCTCCGGCGCGGGCGGCCAGAACGTGAACAAGACCTCCTCCGCCGTGCGCATGACGCACTTCCCCTCGGGCATCGTGGTGGCCTGCCAGACCGAGCGCGATCAGGTGCAGAACCGCGCCACCTGTCTGAAGATGCTCAAGGCCAGGCTGCTGGAGCTGCGCGAGCGCGAGAAGGAACAGCAGATGGCGGACATCAAGGGCGAGATGAAGAAGATCGAATGGGGCAGCCAGATTCGCTCCTACGTTTTCCAGCCCTACACCATGGTGAAGGATCACCGCACCAGCTACGAGGTTGGCAACATTGACGAAGTGATGAACGGCAACATTGAGGGCTTCGTCACGGCGTACCTGAAAATGCAATAAGTGGGCAGTGCCCACACCCGGCACGCGATTGAGTAGCGCGCCTTCGGTCATGCTGAACACGCGTGGGAGTGTCGTGCCACTTGCGCGGGGGCACGGCGCGCGACAGGCGCGCCGCGCTTGCGGGGGTCACGGTGCGCAACGGGCGCACCGCGACGCGGTCGTGCGAGGCCCCCAGGGGGCGCTGCCCCCTGGACCCCCGACTCGGGGCTGCCTGCCCCGAACCCCGGGTGAGCAGTGCCCACACCCGGCACGCGATTGAGTAGCGCGCCTTCGGTCATGCTGAACACGCGTGGGAGTGTCGTGCCACTTGCGCGGGGGCACGGCGCGCGACAGGCGCGCCGCGCTTGCGGGGGTCACGGTGCGCAACGGGCGCACCGCGACGCGGTCGTGCGAGGCCCCCAGGGGGCGCTGCCCCCTGGCCCCCCGACTCGGGGCTGCCTGCCCCGAACCCCGGGTGGGCAGTGCCCACACCCGGCACGCGATTGAGTAGCGCGCCTTCGGTCATGCTGAACACGCGTGGGAGTGTCGTGCCACTTGCGCGGGGGCACGGCGCGCGACAGGCGCGCCGCGCTTGCGGGGGTCACGGTGCGCAACGGGCGCACCGCGACGCGGTCGTGCGAGGCCCCCAGGGGGCGCTGCCCCCTGGATCCCCCAACTCGGGGCTGCCTGCCCCGAACCCCGGGTGGGCAGTGCCCGGATCTGGTTTGTGATGGAGGTGCCTGCCATGCAGCGAATCCGCCCCTGGCTTGCCCGTGCGGCGGGCTTTCTGCTGGCGCTGGCGCTGGCGACGCTCATGCTTGCCTCGCTCATCGACGGCATGGGAACCTCCGCGCCGCTGATGCTCAGCATCATGCGCCGGGTGGCTCCTGCGGAAACGACCGGGCTTCCCGCGGATGAATATTCCGGCATGACCCGGATGATCACCGCCTATCTGGCCGGCGCGGCCGATACCTTCCAGTACGCCTGGACGGACGCCGACGGCGTGACCTATCTGGCCTTCCGCGAGAACGAGCAGCGGCACATGGCCGATTGCCTGGAGCTGTTCGTGCTGTGCCGGGGGGTGGCGATGGCGGCCATGGCGGCGGTGTGCGTGACGCTGAGCGCGTGCCTGTGGCAGCGGGCGTGGCGGCAGGAGGCCCAGGGCTTCCTCGCGGGGGGAGGCCTGCTGCTGACGCTGGCGGCGGCGCTGGCGCTGTGGGGGCTGATCGACTTCGACAGCCTTTTTGTGCTGTTCCACCGCATCTCCTTCGATAACGGGCTGTGGCTGATGGATCCCGCGTCGAATCTGCTCATCCGCCTGATGCCCCTCGATTTTTTCACGACCTACGCGGCCCTGCTGGGGGTCAGCTGGCTGGGCGGCATGCTGCTGACACTGCTGCTGGCCGCGGCAATCTTGAAGCATGGCAGGTGATATACCCATGACGTATACCGAATCGGCGCGCGCCCAGGCGGAAGCGCTTCGCCACCGTGAGCATGTGCGCGTTCTGGCCCTGGAAACCTCCTGCGACGAAACCGCTGCCGCCATCGTCGAGGACGGGCGCAGGATCGTCTCCAACGTGGTGTTCAGCCAGATCGACCTTCACGCGCTCTATGGCGGCGTGGTACCGGAGATCGCCAGCCGCGCCCATGTGGAGGCCTGCGACCGGGTGGTGGATCAGGCCCTGCGGGAGGCGGACATGCGCCTGGCCGACGTGGATGCCCTGGCCGTCACCTGCGGCCCGGGGCTGGTGGGCGCGCTGCTCACCGGCGTCAGCTGCATGAAGGGCCTGAGCTATGCCGCGGGCAAGCCCCTCATCCCGGTCAACCACATCGAGGGCCACGTCTCCGCCAACTACCTGACCCATCATGATCTGCAGCCGCCGTTTGTGTGCCTGGTGGTGTCCGGCGGTCACAGCCATCTGGTGCGGGTGACGGACTACGGCTGCTACGAGCTGCTGGGCCAGACCATGGACGACGCGGCGGGCGAGGCCTTCGACAAGGCGGCGCGGGTGCTGGCGCTGCCCTATCCCGGCGGGCCGAGGATCGACGCCCTGGCCGAGGAGGGCGACCCCCACTACCTGCCCCTGCCCCATCCCCACACCCCCGGGCGGTACGACTACTCCTTCTCCGGCATGAAGACTGCCTTCCTCAACGCGGCCAACAAGCTGGAGATGAAGGGCGAACCCCTGCCCAGGGCGGATATGGCGGCCTCCTTCCGCTACGCGGTGGTGTCCGCGCTGGTGGAGAAGGCCATCCTCGCGGCTACGGAAACCAACGCTCCGGCCCTGGCCATGGCGGGCGGCGTATCCGCCAACAGCCTGCTGCGCCGCATGATGCAGGAGGCTGCCGACAAGGCGGGCATCCCCCTGTACATGCCCCGGCTGGGCCTTTGCACCGACAATGCCGCCATGATCGGCTCGGCAGCCTACTACAGGCTGATGAAGGGCGAAATCGCCCCCATGACCCTCAACGCCACCCCCGCCCTGCGGCTGGTGTAAGGGAACGGCCATGGAGGACATCGTCATCGCCCTGGCGTCCAAGGCCTTTGTCAACGGGGATGTGCCCGCCAACCTGGCCACCATGCTGGAGACCATGGCGGAAGCGGCGGGCCGGGGCGCGGCGCTGGTCTGCTTCGGGGAGGCGTTCCTGCAGGGCTTCGACAGCCTGTGCTGGGACTACGCTATCGACCGGGCCATGGCCCTGACCCGGGATGACGCGCCCATCCGCCGCATCCGGGAGGCCTCCCGGCGCCTTGGGGTGGACGTGCTGTTCGGCTTCATCGAGCGGGAGGGGGAGGCGCTGTACTCCTCCTGCATGCTGGTGGAGCGGGGCGAGGTGGCCTGCTGCTACCGGCGGATGTCCCGGGGGTGGAAGGACTGCCGCCGCACCGACGGCCACTACCGGGAGGGCACGGAGCCGGTGCGCTTCATCTACCGGGGCTGGAAGTGCGCCGTGGCCCTGTGCGGGGATCTGTGGGACGACACGCAGGATCGCTTCCGCCTGGGGGAGGACATCCTCTTCTGGCCGGTGTACTGCGGCTACACGCCGGAGGAATGGCGGGATGGCGCACGGGCGGAGTACGCGGCCCAATGCCGGGATCACGCGCCGCTGACGCTGTACATTGACAGCATCTGCGAGGGGGACAGCCAGGGCGGCTGCGCGGCCTTCCGGGCGGGAAAAACCGCGGCGGAGCTTCCGCCGGGGACGGAGGGGCTGCTGCCCGTCCGCCCGATGGATCTGATGAAAGGATGATACACGGATGAAGGCCATGAACAAAAACCTGTGGCAGGCGGTGAAGTTCACGCTGTTTTCCATTTCGGCGGGGATCATTCAGGTGCTGTCCTTCGCGCTGCTGCACGATGTGCTGGGCCTGGAGAGCTACTGGATGAGCCATGTGCCGTCGCTGGTTTTGTCGGTGATCTGGAACTTCACCTTCAACCGCCGCTACACCTTCCGCTCGGACGCGCCGCTGGTGCGCTCGATGCTGCTGGTGGCGCTGTTCTACGTGGTGTTCACGCCGGCCTCGGCCTGGTGGGGGACGCTGCTGGAAAGGGCTGGCGTACACGCCTGGCTGATTGAGGGCATCAACCTGCTGGCGAACTTCGTGCTGGAATTCCTGTACCAGCGGTTCGTGGTCTACCGGGGCCGGATCGACACCAACGATATCGCCCGGAAAGCCTGACAGGAGCGTCAAAAAAGCGGCATGCGGGCCGCTTTTTTGAGTTGGCATGAGCGTAAGGAATGTTTTCCGCAGGGCGGAACAGCCGGATGCAATGCTTGCATTGCGCTGCAAAGCTGCATAGAAATGCAACCGCAGAAGGATATGCGACCCAAATGAAAAAGGCGGGGTTTATTCACCCCAAACCTCATTCTTTGCTCCGTTGATGAATTGGAATGTTATCCTCTTGTCTTTGTGAACTGTCGCAGTTTCCGGGAATGAAAGCCATAGCCCTTCGCCCCAAGTTTCGAGGACGAGGGGCTGCTGCTCTATTCATCCAATGAAAATGCGAAGCTCTCTGTTTCGCTGCAGACGATCATCTCGATCTGCGGATGCTTCTTTCAACCGACCGCTTCATTTTCATAACACTTCATGAGGCGGTTGTACTTCTTGGTGTATTCCTCCTGGGCTTGTTCCTTTGATGCGTTTTCTTCGGTGCACGGATTGACCAGCCTGGCAACAATCGGGATTTTCTCATTCAAGGTGCCGATTTCCGAGTCGAGGTCGGTGCAATCCCTTTCATGTAAATTTTACCAAAATAGAAAGAATGTCAAGGATGTTGTGCGTTCGCTCCAATAATTGTATAATATTGGCGCAAGGCACAGAATCAATGAACGAATACAATAGATGACCGTATGAGCTGACTCGGATTGCCGCGGAATTCTCGATAAAGTAGGATGGTGTTTCATGGAAAAGAAGCAGGAAGTTGAAATAAGCAATATGGATACATACCTGGCTTTGATGCAGAAGGGTATGCAGGATAAGCTTTTCTTTGTGAAAGAGCTCTTTTCCCGGGTGGACACTTTTGTTGATTTTGGGTGTGCGGATGGTTCCTTGCTGCGTTCTTTGCGCGAGTTAAATGCTGCCAGTCGACTGATTGGATACGATATCAGCCAGCAGATGCTGGAGATCGCCAGAGCAAACGCTCCGGGGATTGATTTCTTTTCCGATTGGGCGGATATCCATATTGACTTTTCACACAGCTGCCTGATTCTATCCAGTGTGATTCATGAGGTGTATTCTTACAGTTCACCGGAAGAAATCCGGCTTTTTTGGCAAAGAGTTTTTGGGTCTGGATTTCAATACATTGTGATCAGAGATATGATGTTTACAGAATCTGAAGACCGACCGGTTGCGATGCGCGACAAAAACAGGATCATCCACCATGAGGAGTATGCCTGGCTGGCGAAAAGCTTTGAAGAAGTCAATGGTGTGATAGATTCTACCAGGCAGATGCTCCACTTTCTGCTGAAGTATCAGTATTCTCATAATTGGGAAAGAGAAGTTCGGGAAAACTACCTGCCGATTTCATTGGAGGAACTTCTGGCAAAAATTCCTGACAATTATGCGCGCGTTTATTTTTCACATGAAACATTACCGTACATCGCAGATTGCGTAAAAAGAGATTTTGGGATCTCACTCGGCATGAAAACACACGCAAAAATCATACTGGAGCACACAGAAGCGAAAGAGGACGTATCACGCGCCTTTGGAAGTCCTGCTGCAACGAATATGGCTGTGTTTTGACGTAAAACCGATTGACAAGATAGATCTTCCTTGTTGTTATGAAGGAGTCAATAGCAGTTTGATATTAACTTCCCCCAAAAGAGGTCGTGTAATGGATTGTCAGGAAGGTTATGAAACCGGGCTATCGTACCACCATGATGCAAACACCGCGTATCCGCTGACACCATCGTCCCTTATGAAACATCAACTGAAGGATGAGAAAGAAATCAGGGACTTTGTGTGAAGACCGGAAAGAGGTCGATGAACTTTCTCTTGACATCCATTGCTTCTGGCACCAAAGAAGCGCAGGCAATTGTTGAAAATGGAAAGCGAAAAAATGCTGCCTGCAACGAGGCCGGCATGAAAATCATCTGTACCAGAGATACCCACACGGAAGATTAACTTAATCATTCGTTTCCGGCAATCGCCATCCCGGCGCAGCCACGGCTGCAGCCTCTCCGGACCTCCCTGGGGCTTCCGTCTGTGGCCTGCGGGGGTTAATCCGTTTCTCATGAAAGTCTCATGCGCCTTCCCTTTTTTTCCCGCGCGGAATATGGTAGGATCATCCTGCATGAAGGAGGGAGACGCTATGGGGTGCCTGTGGGATTTGCTGACCTGGCCCTTTCAGCTGGCGGCGAACCTGATCGGCCTGATTCTGGGCGCGGTGGGCCGGCTGATGGCCTTCGTTCTGGGGCTGATCATCTGCTGCGGCGGGGCGGCGCTGTGCCTGACCGTCGTCGGGGCGATCCTGGGGATTCCGATGATCGTGTTCGGCGGCGGGCTGATGATCCGCAGCATTTTCTGACGTAACCGCATGACCTGTCCGGCCGGGAGCAATCCCGGCCTTTTTGCGCGGAAAAGCGGACGAAAACCTGTTCGTGTTCGCGTTGCACTTTGGCGGAAGATGTGCTACACTGTGCATGCGCCGTCCCGCCGGGGGCGGCGAAAATCACCCGTATGGGCCATGCGCCCGGCACAAACACTGAGGACGGACGCGCGGCGCGCGCATCGGACGCCGCCGCGGAGGAGAAGCAAGCGCATGAACGAAAACATTGTCATCCGGGGCGCGAGGGAACACAACCTGCGCAACGTGAACCTGACCATCCCCAGGGACAGGCTGGTGGTGTTCACCGGGCTGTCGGGCTCGGGGAAGAGCAGCCTGGCCTTCGACACCATTTATGCCGAGGGCCAGCGGCGGTATGTGGAGAGCCTGTCCAGCTACGCCCGGCAGTTCCTGGGGCAGATGGAGAAGCCCGACGTGGATACCATCGACGGGCTGAGCCCCGCCATCTCCATCGACCAGAAGACCACCAGCCGCAACCCCCGCTCCACCGTGGGCACCGTGACGGAAATCCACGACTACCTGCGTCTGCTCTGGGCAAGGATCGGCATTCCCCACTGCCCCCGGTGCGGCAAGGAGATCCGCCAGCAGACGGTGGATCAGATGGTGGACGCGGTGCAGAAGTATCCCGAGGGCACGCGGATGCAGGTGCTGGCCCCGGTGGTCCGCGCCCGCAAGGGCGAGCACGCGAAAATCCTGGAGGACGCCCGCAGGAGCGGCTTCGTTCGCGTGCGCATCGACGGGGACTTGTACGAGCTGGACGACACCCCCGCCCTGGACAAGAAGAAGAAGCACAGCATCGAGATCGTGGTGGATCGCCTGATCGTCCGGCCGGGGAAGGAATTCCAGAAGCGGCTGGCGGATTCCATCGAGACGGCCACGGCCCGTTCCGGGGGTCTGGTGATCATGGATCTGTTCGACAAGGGGGAGCTGCTGTTCTCCATGAACTACGCCTGCCCGGACTGCGGCGTGTCCATCGAGGAGCTGGCCCCGCGGATGTTCTCCTTCAACAGCCCCTTCGGCGCGTGTCCTGAGTGCTCCGGCCTGGGCGTGCGGCAGAAGATCAGCCTGGACATGCTCTTCCCGGACAGGAGCCGTTCCCTGCGTCAGGGGGCGCTCAACGCCACGGGCTTCAACCTCAGCGACGAGGGCAGCATGACCGGCCAGTACTTCACCGCCATGGGCGAGAAGTACGGCTTCACCCTGGACACCCCCATCCAGGACATGACCGAGGAGGCCCTGCACGCCCTGCTCTACGGCACGGGCAAGGAGAAGATCTCCATCACCTACGAGGGCGCCCACGGCACGGGCACCTACGCCACCACCTTCGACGG
>JBJEYH010000195.1:0-4318 GCA_051886675.1 Aristaeellaceae bacterium | reverse complement strand
AGCACCTCGTAGTCCGTCCAGGTATTGGCTAAAAACATAGTACCTCCTTGGCAGGAGCGCTGCCCCTGCACGCCGCCGGAGACGCTGCCTCCGGCCTCCACAAGAGGGACGCCCCTCTTGACGCCCATTTCCGGCGAACTGCCTTCGCCGCGGGCGGGATTGCTTCGATTCGCCATTGCTCGGGCAAGCCGCAGGGGCCCACCCCTTTCCTCCGGCGCGGACAGGCGGTCGCCTGCCCCGTGCCGTTACAGCCGCTCGATCACATCGTCGTGCATCTCGCTCAGCCTGTCCACCAGCTCCTGACAGTACAGCCGGTCAAGACCCTCCAGCGCCGGATCCACCTCGATGCACGCCCGCAGCGCGCCCCGATCCCCCGCGGCAGCCCGGGCCGCCAGACGGTTGGTCTCGTCGATGTCCGCGCAGATGTCCGCCAGCTCGCCGGGCAGCTCAAGCCCCCGGGGAACCTCCGCGCCCTCCTCCAGCACCAGCCCCGCCTCGATGATGGCCTCCGGCGGCAGCTGCTTCAGGGCGCCATTGTTCCGGCGGGTGACGGCCGGCACGGTCAGGGTTTCGCTGCGCAGAAGGGCCAGCGCCAGCTGCATGGGCCGGATGGGCGGCGCCTTCGACAAAAGCAGCAGCTGGGCCATCATGCCCTCCTTGTCCGCCGCGCCCTTGTCGCCCACGGTGTTCATGTAGAGAATGCGCTCCTTGCGCTTCTCGATGCTCTCGCCCAGCTCCGGGTTTTCCTCAGGGATGAAGTCCGGCTGGGCGGGAAGCCATTCGGCATGGTCGGTCACGTCGCCCACGGCCACCGCGCCGTACCAGTCCAGCCACCGGCAGGCCAGACGGCCGAACTCGCCCTCCTCGGTCAGCCGGCGCACACGGGGCATCAGATCCTTGCCGTCCTTCGTGCGAAGGCTCAGCAGGAACGCGAAGCCCGGCAGACCCGCGATTTCCGCATCCACCTTCTCCGGCTTGATCCTGATCTTCTTGCAGATGGCGTCCAGACCGTTGGCCCCGCGCAGGGGCGTGCGGCCCAGGCCGTAGCACCGGAACCCCATCCCCAGAAACATGGCCGTGGTGCGCGCCACCGGCTGACCCAGGTTGATGACCAGGGCGCGGGGGCAGACCTTCTGCATCTGCTCGCAGAGGGTCAGCACGTTTTCGCCCTGGCGAAGGGTGTGCATCAGCCCGCCGATGCCCCCGTTGACCCGGGCCTGATCGCTGAGGCCGGGATCGTCGTCCTCCTCGCCGGAGAGCGCCGACCGATCCTGATGAAACCGGGTGGCCGCCATGCAGTCCCCGGCATAGATGACGCAGTCCGCGTCCCGCAGCACCTCGTCCCTGTCGCCGGACACCTCGAACACGCCCACCAGGCCGCTTTTGACCTGCACCGCCCGGCCGTAGCGCCGAAGCACATCCTCCATGGCGGCGTTCCTTTCCTCCACCCAGACCTCCGCCGCCTGCTTGCCCACAAAGAGCAGATCCGTCAATAGCGTCGGCAACAGTGCGGGTATATCCTGACCAATCATGGCAAATTTCATGGCATCACGCGCTCCATATTCCTGCCGTCATCCGTCGGAAAGACCATAATCCAACTATGATATCATACCATGAACAGCCGAAAAAGTAAAGGCGGCCCCCGCGGCTTGTACTTTTGCTGATTACCGCATTGACGCTGTTTCCCCGCCGTGATATGATTAGCCTTGACTGGCATCCTGAAGCACCAAGGCCGCAATGGCGCGGCCGTATACAAGCGAGGCGCATACCCTATGAACCGACTGTTTCTCAAGGGCGTGAAGCACGGCCTGCCCATCGGGCTGGGCTATCTGTCCGTGGCGTTCACCTTCGGCATGAAGGCCGTCTCCGACGGGCTCACTCCCCTCCAGGCCCTGCTCATCTCCATGACCAACGTCACCAGCGCCGGCCAGTTCGCCGGCCTGCCGCTGATGGTCGCCCAGGCCTCCCTCATCGAGGCCGCGCTCACCCAGTTGATCATCAACCTCCGCTACGCGCTGATGAGCCTCTCCCTTTCCCAGCGCATGGACAAGGACATGAACACCCCCCGGCGCATGCTCTTCTCCTTCATGAACACTGACGAGATCTTCGCCGTGGCCTCCGCGCAGCCCGGAAAGGTCGGCCATACCTACCTCTACGGCCTCATGTCCATGCCCTACCTGGGCTGGGCGCTGGGCACCCTCATCGGCGCGGTAGCCGGTCAGCTGCTGCCTGCCTTCATCCGCACGGCGCTGGGCATCGCCATTTACGGCATGTTCCTGGCCATCATCCTGCCCCCCGCCCGCAAGGAGCATCCCGTCCGGGTGGTGGTGGTGGCTGCCGTGGCCATGAGCCTGTGCTTCCGCTACATCCCGGCGCTGAGCCAGGTGTCCAGCGGATTCGTGATCATCATCTGCGCCGTAGCCGCGTCCACCCTGGGCGCGCTGCTGTTCCCGGTGAAGGAGGGCGAAGCATGAGCTGGGCTGATTATTTCCCCTACCTGATCGTCATGGCCGGCGTGACCTACCTGATCCGCATGCTCCCGCTGACGGTGTTCCGCCGGGAGATCCACAGCGTGTTCATCAAGTCCTTCCTGCACTACGTCCCCTATGCGGTGCTGGGCGCCATGACCTTCCCCGACGTGCTGTATTCCACCGGCAGCCTGTGGACCGCGCTGGCCGGCCTGATCGTCGCGGTGATCATGGCGTGGCGGGGGCGGAGCCTGCTCACCGTGGCCATCGGCGCGTGCCTCACCGTCGCGGCCGCTCAGGCGGTCATGCTGCTTCTGTAAGCCCTTCCCGTTGCCATCGGACGGCGGATGCTTCTGCCGTCCTTTTCTGCACCCCTTTTGCTCCCCTGCATAGGCTGTTGGTGCGGAACGCCCTGTTCCGCCGACTGTACGAACAGGAGAGGAAGGTCCTTATGCACAATCGCCTGAACTGGAATCGCAACGGCCAGTGCTGTCAGCCCGGCCTGATTGCTTCATCCTGCTGCCAAAGCCGCCCCGAGTGCTGCGAGACCTGCGGCCTGAACCTGCAGACCCTGGGCTGCTGCGCCACGAATCCCGGCAGCTGGAACAACAACTGCTGGAATCAGAACCTGTGCGGCTGCTGGAACAACTGGTGGAACCAGCAGGACTGCGAATGCAGCCGCTGCGGCTGCAGCTTCCGCAACGCCGGGCTTTTCCTGGAGGAGCTGGCCCTGGAGGATATCCTGGAGGACAGCGACTTCCTGCCCCGCTTCGCCGGATGCTTCGAGGGCTTCAGCGGCTGCGGCTGCCAGACCTGCGCGACCCTCAGCCAGCTGGAAGCGCTGGAGGTCTGGGATCTGTGGCTCCACGTGCTGACCCACCCCAACGACGAGTGCGCCCGCCGCCTGTGGCATCAGCTGCGGCGACTGGCCCGACAGGCCGGCTGCGCCTGCCGCTTCACCGGCGGCTGCTGCAACGGCGACTTCTGGCGGTGGCTGAACCTGCTGTGGCTGCGGGAGCGCCGCCGCTGCTGCGAGCGCGAAAACAACCGCGACTGCGACGATGAGGACGACGAACGCCGCTGCCGCGACCATTGCGAGGATCGCTGCCGCGAGCGCTGCCGGGAACGCTGCCGCCACGACTGCGACGGCTGACCCCCAGCAGGAACATCCGCCCATGGCCACGGGCCGAATGCCCCGCGGCATCAGCGATGATTGCCGCGATGGCCCGTCCGCCAGGCCCTCTGCATACGAAACGTCCCCGCTGATTGCATGAACATCCCGGCCCCGACCAAGGGCCGAAAAGCACCGCCAAATCCCTTTCCGGCCAGCGCGGCCAGGAACGTCCTGTCGACGGAAGCATCACGGGGTGCGCGGATCCGCTCCGCGCGCCCCGCAGTGCCGCGCCTTCCGCGATCAGATTCTTTCCCATCTTTTGCGAAAAACCTCGTCTTCAGGCAGGAAATGCTTCTTTCGTTATGGAATTGTCCAATTATTCCCCTCATGACGAAAGGAGTCTCCTATCCATGAAAAAACTGCTTCAGGAGCTCAAGACCATCTGGCAGGGCGTGCTGCTGTGCCTGGTGATCGCTGTACCCAGCCATCTGCTGGGGCAGATGTTCCCCATCATCGGCGGCCCGGTCATCGCCATTCTCGCGGGCATGATCATCTCCCTGTTCTGGAAGGATAAGGGCGTGTGCGCGCCTGGCATCCGCTTCACCAGCAAGAAGGTGCTGCAGTGGGCTGTGGTGCTGCTGGGCTTCGGCCTGAACCTGTCCGTGGTGCTCAAGACCGGCGCGCAGAGCCTGCCCATCATCGTCTGCACCATCGCCACCAGCCTGATCATCGCCTA
>JBJEYH010000194.1:0-4331 GCA_051886675.1 Aristaeellaceae bacterium | reverse complement strand
TTCTCCCCCGCGCAGGAGACGCTGCGCACCCTGCCGGATCACATCGCCCTGACCCAGGGGCAGATGCAGGTGCTGACCCTGGGGGGCGGGCTGTCCCTGACCACGCGGGAGGGCGGGGTCGCCGTGTCCGCGTCCCAGGATGAGACGCTGCGGGAGCAGGGCACGGTGGAGCTGGTCAGCGAGACGGCAGGAACCTCGGAGCTGCTGCTGTCGCTGATGGGGATTCCGCTGCGGAAGGTGGAGGTGGAGGTCTGTCCGGAGAAGGTGCTGATCCCCGGCGGACAGGCCATCGGCGTGGCGCTGCACACCGAGGGCGTGCTGGTGGTGGGCACCGGGGAGATCGCCGAGGGGACGAGTCCTGCGGCGGCGAGCGGCATACGGCCGGGGGACGTGCTGCGCCGTGTGGACGGCGTGACCATCGAGAGCGCGGAGCAGCTGGCGCAGCTCATCGCGGAGGCGGGGGCGCGTCCCGTGGCGGTGGAGTACGACCGGGACGGCACGTCCATGACCGCCACCATGACCCCCGCGCTGGATCAGACCACGGGCACGTTCCGCATGGGGGCGTGGGTGCGGGACAGCACGGCGGGCGTGGGGACGCTGTCCTTCTACGATCCGGAGACGGGCCGCTACGGCGCGCTGGGCCACGCCATCACCGACGGGGACACCGGCAAGGTGCTGACGGTGGGGCAGGGGCAGATTCTGCGGGCGACGGTGGTGGCGGTGCAGAAGGGCACGAAGGGCGTGCCGGGGGAGCTGAAGGGCAGCTTCCTGCGGGAGGCGGAGGTGCTGGGGAGCATCACGGGGAACAGCGTGCTGGGCATCATCGGCAGCCTGGATCAGCCGCTGGAGAACGCCCTGTATCCGGAGGGCCTGCCCATCGGGCTGCGGGCGGGGGTGCATACGGGTCCGGCGACGATCCTGTCCTCGGTGGACGGGGAGGGCGTGAAGGCCTACGAGGTGGAGATCACCCGGGTGAATCAGCAGTCCGCGCCCGCGCCCAAGAGCATGGTGGTGCATGTGACGGATCCTGCGCTGCTGGAGAAAACCGGCGGCATCGTCCAGGGGATGAGCGGGAGTCCCATCATTCAGGACGGGCGGCTCATCGGGGCGGTGACGCACGTGTTCGTCAACGACCCCACCCAGGGCTACGGGCTGTATGTGGACTGGATGCTGGGCGCGGCGGAATAAATCATGCCGGAGGCAGCGATGCCTCTGGCGTTTTTCATGTGCCTTTGCTATAATGATGAACAGAAAGGGGACGGCTGGAAGCTGCGCCGCGAGGCGCGTCAGACGCTGCGCGCCGACATCCGTACGGAAAGGATACTGTTATGAGAAATGAAGAGTACTGGAGCCTGTGGGGGCCGGTGGAGAAATATTCGCCGGGGACGGCGGCCGTCATGGCTGACCGCCAGATCAGGCGGGGCATGGAGGACGGCTCGCTGCTCCTGGATGACAGCATGGGGAATGGCAAGGCCGTCGTGACCTGCATGTCCACGGGCAAATGGTTCATGATATCCGGCGGCTGGGGGAATGACAACGTCTGCACGGCCATGATGGGCGCGGTATGCGGCGATGTGGCGGGCTCGGTCTACGAGTGGAACAACATCAAGCACAGGCTGGACCCGGATAAGCTGATTGCTCCGAACGCCCGCTTCACGGACGATACGGTAATGACCTGCGCCGTGGCGGAGGGCATCCGCACGGGGCTGAGCCAGCTGCCGGACGACTGGATGGCCGCGCCGGAGGCCGAGGACGTCCTTGAGGACGCCATCCGGCGCTGCATCCAGCGCTATGGCCGGAAATATCCGACGGCCGGGTATGGCGGCCAGTTCCGGCGGTGGCTGGCCTCGGAGAATCCCCAGCCCTACAACAGCTGGGGGAACGGCTCCGCCATGCGGGCCTCCTATGCCGGGTGGGTGGCGCGCTCGCTGGCCGAGGCCGAAAAGCTGGCGGAAATTTCCGCCCGGGTGACCCACAATCATCCGGAGGGCATCAAGGGCGCGGTGGCTGTGGCGGGCTGCATCTTCCAGCTGCGGAACGGCGGCACCAAGAAGGACGTCGCCGCGTATGCCGAAAGGTTCTACAGCCTGGATTTCACCATGGACGGCATCCGGGAGGATTACGCCTTTGACGTGTCCTGCGCAGGGTCCGTCCCCCAGGGGATCAAAGCCTTCCTCGAGGGCGAGAGCTTTGCGGATATCCTGTCCCTGGCCATCTCCATCGGCGGCGACAGCGACACGATTGCCGCCATTGCCGGCAGCATCGCGGAGGTCATCTACCCCATTCCCCAGGGGCTGCGCGGCCGGGTCATCGACAGGATGGACGCCTTCCTGCGCAGCGCCATCGCGGACGCCGTGGATTTCATGTACCGCCGTCTGCCGGCGTAACGGACGGAGGCTCCGGCCTTTGCGCCGGATGACCGCGGAGGAGCCTGCCGTTCCGGCGGCGCGCACGCGGTATGGCACGTATGGAGGAGAAACCCATGACCATTGATTGTCTCGGCACGACGGGGTCTCTGCCGCATCTGTGGAGCCGGTGCGTGGGCGCGGGCCGCGCCTGCGAGGGCCTGCGGGCCGCGTGGCAGGAGCAGCTGCTCCGGGCCCGCGAGGCGTGCGGCTTCGAATACATCCGCTTCCACGGCCTGCTGGCGGAGGACATGTTCGTCTGCCAGCTGGTGGACGGGCGCATGGTGTACAACTGGTACTACATCGACGCGCTGTACGACTTTCTGCTGAAGGCCGGGCTGCGGCCGGTGGTGGAGCTGGGCTTCATGCCGCCCGCCCTGGCCAGCGGCGGCCAGACCCAGTTCTGGTGGAAGGGCAATATCACGCCTCCGGCGGACTTCGCCCGGTGGGATGCGCTGATTGGCGCGCTCGTCCGCCACTGGCAGGAGCGCTACGGCCTGGAGGAAATCCGCCGCTGGTACTTCGAGGTGTGGAACGAGCCCAACCTGAGCGGCTTCTGGACAGGCACGAAGAGCGAATATTTCGAATTGTACCGGCACACCGCCCTGGCGGTGAAGCAGGTGGACAGCCGGCTGCGGGTCGGCGGCCCCGCCACGAGCAACTTCGTGCCGGACGGCCGCTTCGACGGGGAGCGGGAGGACGCCGCATGCCAGCTGACCCACCGGGTGGAGGATCTGGACAGCCTTGCCTGGCACGGGGTGTGGATCGAAGACTTCCTGCGCTTCTGCGCGGCGGAAGGGCTGCCGGTGGACTTTGTGTCCTGCCATCCCTATCCCACGGACTGGGCGCTGGACGGTCAGGGCGAATGCCGGGGGCGCACCCGGAGCCGGGATTCCCTGCGCGCCGACCTGACCTGGCTGCGGGAGACGGTGGCCCGTTCGGCCTTCCCCCGGGCGGAAATCCACCTGACGGAGTGGAACTCCTCCCCCAGCCCCCGGGACTGCAGCCACGACGGCCTTCCCGCGGCGGACTACATCCTGCGGTGCAACCTGGACTGCGCCCATCTGGCGGATTCCCTGAGCTACTGGGTGTTCACGGACATCTTCGAGGAGGGCGGCGGCGGGCCGGAGGCCTTCCACGGGGGCTTCGGGCTGATGAGCATGCATGGCATTCCCAAGCCCGCCTGGCATGCCTACCGTTTCCTGCATCTGCTGGGGGATACGGTGGTGGCCCGGCAGGAGGAGAGCATCGTCACCCGGAAGGCGGACGGCTCGGTGCAGCTGCTGGCCTGGAACTATGCCAGGGACGTGCTGACCGCCCCGCCTCTTGCGGCCTATCCGGATCACGACGGAGCCCGGGCCGTCCAGCGCAGGGGCGAGCCCCGCAGCCTGACCCTGACGCTGACCCATCTGCAGCCGGGCGCGGCGTTCATTCTGGAGCGCATGGCGGAGGAGGACACCGCCGCCTTCCTGTGGGACCGCATGGGCCGTCCCGCCAGCCTGACCCGGGCGCAGGAGGCCGCGCTGCTGGCCCTGGCGCCCCGCAAGGCCATCCTGCGGGCGGACGAGCATGGCTGCCTGACCCTGGACACGACCCTGGCCCCCTGGGAGATCCTGTGCCTGTATCAGGCGGGGTGAGGGGCGTCCACCGGACGGCCGGGCGGAGGACGGGGCTGCTTCCTGCGCGGCCCGGAAGCCCATCGCCCCCGGCCTTCGCGATGCGGCCGGGAAGCACGATATGGCCCTCCGGGCCGGACACTGACGATGATGACGCAAAGGTGGATGAAGCATGAAGAACGGCGAAATGTGGTATGACGATGCCGGGAAGCCCATTCAGGCCCATGGCGGGATGATCGCCCGCTTCGGGGAGAAGTGGTACTGGTACGGCGAGAACAAGGACGCCCCCAACTGCCCGGGCACCACGCGG
>JBJEYH010000193.1:0-19786 GCA_051886675.1 Aristaeellaceae bacterium | reverse complement strand
GCTTGCCCGGCTGGTTCTGGAGGAAGCCATCCGCCAGCAGCAGGCCGCCGGGGAGCCGCTTTCCTTTGCCGACCCGCTCATGGAGGACGCGCTGACCCGGGCGCGGCAGATCGGTCAGGCCCTCGCCCGGGTGGAGCCGCCGTCCGAGTCCGCGTCCGCCGGGGAATGGCGGACGAATCAGCCCGCGCTGTTCGTGCGCTCCGACCTGAACCCATGGGGGCGCATGGCAGACTGGGGCGTATCCCTGCGCCTGTACCCGGAGCAGCCCTTCACCCTGCCGGTGATGCTGCAGGTGACCATGGTCAGCGCGGCCACGGCCCGGTCCGAAGCGGCACTTGCCTACAGGAGGTCATCACCGCCGGCAAGCCCTTCGTGCCCGGTGACGAGGCGTTCCTGTATCAGGATGTGGACTTTGTGCTGAACCCTGACTACGACGATGATGTGGCCCGTACGGCGCAGATGGTCGCCATGCTGGAGGGCGTTGCCGTCGACCCCGCCGCGCCCATTGACGCGCTGGTGACAGAGGATATCCTGCAGGGCGCGTATCAGGAGAATTTCTTCTACTGGTATGCCGCGGCGCATCAGGAGGAGCAGCAGGAGGCCGCAGAGCGCATGCTGGAGAATCAGCGCACCCGGCTGGCAAGCGCGGAGGAACGGCGGTATCTTGTGACCCCGGAGCAGGTGGCGGACTACCGCAGGTGCGCGGAACACCTGGCCTTCCCCGTGCCCAGCCCCTTTACGCCGGGCAGCGTCCACGGCCAGACCTTCGACAGCCTGCTGGAACGCTTTGCCGCCGGGCAGCTGGACGCATCGCAGCTGCTGCGGGAGCTTGACCGCCTGTCGCAAATGGCCGCGCTGGAGGCGCAGTGATACAGGCGCGCTCCTTCCCCCGGAGCAAAAGCCGAATAACCTGCGCTGGATTCCGTCAGAACGTTCGCATGCGCTTGCATTCGCGCGGTGGATATGGTATAGTATTCCGGCGCAAAACCATGAGGATACGAACGAACAGGCGCAAAGGAGATTGATTCCATGCCCACTGATATTGAAATCGCCCAGGCGGCCCATCCCCGCCGCATTGAGGAAATCGCCGCCGCCGCCGGCATCCCCGCCGACGCGCTGAGCCCCTACGGCCGCTTGATCGCCAAGGTGGATCCCGCGCAGATTCCGGGCGAACCCGACGCGAAGCTGATTCTGGTCACCGCCATCAACCCCACCCCCGCCGGCGAGGGCAAGACCACCGTGTCCGTGGGCCTGGCCGACGGCATGACCAAGCTGGGCAAGCGGTCCATGCTGGCCCTGCGCGAGCCCTCCCTGGGCCCGGTGTTCGGCATGAAGGGCGGCGCCACCGGCGGCGGCTATGCCCAGGTGCTGCCCATGGAGCAGATCAACCTGCACTTCACCGGCGACCTGCACGCCGTCACCGCCGCCAACAACCTGCTGGCCGCCATGGTGGACAACCACATCCAGCAGGGCAACAGGCTGGGCATCGATCCCCGGCAGGTGTCCTGGCGGCGCTGCCTGGACGTGAACGACCGGCAGCTGCGGCAGATCGTCTCGGGCCTTGGCGGCAAGCCCAACGGCATGCCCCGGGAGGACGGCTTTGACATCACCGCCGCCAGCGAGGTGATGGCGGTGTTCTGCCTGGCGAAGGATCTGCAGGATCTGAAGGCCCGCCTGGCCCGGCTGCAGGTGGCCCGCACCTATGACGGGCGGCCCGTCACCGCCGGCGACCTGCATGCCCAGGGCGCCATGGCCGCGCTGCTCAAGGACGCCATCCAGCCCAACCTGGTACAGACCATCGACGGCACGCCCTGCCTGATGCACGGCGGCCCGTTCGCCAACATCGCCCACGGGTGCAACAGCGTCATCGCCACCACCACCGCCATGAAGCTGGCGGACTACGTGGTGACGGAGGCGGGCTTCGGCGCGGATCTGGGCGCGGAGAAGTTCCTGGACATCAAGTGCCGGATGAGCGGCATCTGGCCCAGCGCGGTGGTGCTGGTGGCCACGGTGCGCGCGCTGAAGGCCCACGGCGGCTGCCCCAAGGCCGAGCTGTCACGGGAGAACCTGCCCTGCCTGGAGAAGGGCCTGCCCAACCTGCTGACCCACATCGACCACATCCGCAACGTGTGGAAGCGTCCGGTCATCGTGGCGATCAACCGCTTCGTGAGCGACACGGAGGCCGAGATGGCGCTGCTTGCTTCCGCCTGCGAAAAGGCCGGCGCGCCCGTTGCCCTGTGCGAGGGCTGGGCCAGGGGCGGCGAGGGCGTGAAGGAGCTGGCGCAGCTGGTGTGCGACACGGTGGACAGCCAGGCTGCCTGCGAGCCCTCCTACACCTACGACCTGTCCCTGCCCCTGAAGGAGAAGATCGAGACCATCGCCCGGCGGATTTACGGCGCGGCGGAGGTTGCCTTCGGCGGGAGCGTGCTCAAGCAGCTGGCCAGGCTGGAGGAGGAGGGCTGGCGCGACTGCCCCGTGTGCATCGCCAAGACCCAGTACTCCATGAGCGACGATCCCAAGGCCCTGGGCGCGCCCGCGGGCCACACGCTGCACATCCGCCAGGTGCGGCTGAGCGCCGGCGCGGGCTTTGTGGTGGCCTTCGCGGGCGACATCATCGCCATGCCCGGCCTGCCCAAGCTGCCCGCCGCCGAGAACATCGACGTGAACGAGGACGGCCAGATCACCGGCCTGTTCTGATGCCACGGCTTCAACGGAGTCTCCGCGTACTGCGGGGGCTCCGTTTTCGCGCGGGCGGGGCGGGAGGGGCCTGCCTGCGCCCCGGGAGCCGGTTCTTTCGCGCAGACCGCGGGCCCTGCTTCCGGCGGAAGGATATCCCTCCGGCATGGCCGGGGCGCGGAGCCCCTTGCGCCTTTCCCCGCTGATGTAAAACTGCGCCTTCGCCCTTGCCTATGGGAAGGGAGAATGCTATAATGATAGGCGGATTATTGTCAGCATCCATCAGAAGCATCTGCATGGCATAGGAGGTTAACCCTGATGATGAAACGGATCCTGGCGGCGGCGACGGCTGTCTGCCTGCTGCTGGCTGCGCTGCCCCTGGCGCTTGGTGAGGACTCCGGCGAGGAAGAGATCGAAGCCGAGCTGAGTCAGGAGGAGCTGGACGAGCTCAAGAGCATGGACGAGGCCGGCGATGAGGACGAGACGATCGCCGTGATGGGCGAAACGTATCAGGAGATGAACCGCGAGGACTTCAGCGACTCCTCCACCGCGCTGTACACCTGCCATATCATGGCCAACTCCAGCATCTACACCCAGCGGGACATCGAGTCCAAGCGCATCAGGAGCTACAGCAACACCATCACCGCCGACGTGCTGTACGTGGGGTCCAACTGGGCCATCGTCCGCAAGGACAAGGACATCGGCTACATCAAGCGCGAGCGCATCTATGACGTGACGCCGGTGGATCCCGTCAACACCCCGCCCTACGGCGTGCAGAAGAGCATCTACATCGCCACCACCGCCGACGTGTGCGAGGTGCGCAAGTCCATGAGCGATGATGACGAAAGCTGGGTGGTGCTCAATCCCGGCACCATGCTCAGCATCTGGCAGATCCAGGACGGCTGGGCCATCGTGCCCTACTGGCGCACCTACGGCTACATCAACCTCAACGACCTGACCGACCTGATCCCCGTCTCCCCCACCGACGAGCCCCTGCGCGACGATACCCCCATCGCCGCCTACACTTCCTATTATACGATGGTGCAGACGGACATCAACAAGGGCCGCATCATCAACATCTCCGTGGCCTGCAGCCGTCTCACCCGCGTCATGCAGCCCGGCGAGGAGCTGAACTTCAACCAGGACGTGGGCCCCTACAAGAAGTCCCTGGGCTATCAGCCGGCCTATGTGCTGGTGGACGGCAAGTCCGTTCCCGGCTACGGCGGCGGCACCTGCCAGGTGTCCTCCACGCTGTACAACGCCCTCCTGCAGCTGCCCGGCATCGAGATTCTCCAGCGGCGTCCCCACGGCCCCGGCGGCGCCAAGTATCTGCCCCACGGCATGGACGCGGCGGTGGGCAACACCAGCCTGAACCTGCGCTTCCGCAACAACTATGACTTCCCCATCCGCGTGGAGGGCCACACCAGCGACGACGGCGCGCTGCTGATGGTCATCTACAAGGTGAGCGAATGAAGCTCTACCACCGTCTGACACAGGGGATCTTCCTGCAGCGGCCCAACCGTTTCATCGCCCTGTGCGAGGTGCGCGGCGAGCGCGTCGTGTGCCATGTGAAGAACACCGGACGCTGCCGGGAGCTGCTGCTGCCAGGCAGCCCGGTCTGGCTGGAGGAAAGCGACAACCCCTCCCGCAAGACCCGCTACGACCTGGTCTGCGTGGAAAACCGCGGCTACACCGTCAACATGGACAGCCAGGCGCCCAACCTGGTCTTCGGGGAATGGCTGGCGTCCGGCCGGTGCCTGACGGGCGTGCGGGCCATCCGCCCGGAAAGCCGCTACGGCGATTCCCGCTTCGACTTTTCCTACGAGCGGCAGGGGGCGGAGGGCGAAAGCATCCGCGGCTTCGCGGAGGTGAAGGGCGTCACCCTGTTTGACGACGCAGGCGCCGCCTACTTCCCCGACGCGCCCACGGAGCGGGGCGTGAAGCATGTGCGGGAGCTGATCGCCGCGCATCGGGCGGGGTACGAGGCCATGATCTGCTTTGTGCTGCAGCGGGAGAACGTCCTCTGCCTCAGGCCCAACGACCGCACCCATCCGGCCTTCGGCGACGCGCTGCGGGAGGCCGCCGCGGCGGGCGTGCTGCTGACGGCCGTGTGCTGCAGCGTCACCCCGGACAGCTGCGCCGCCCACCATACCGTCCCCGTGATGCTGGATGAAAGGAGTTCCGCCCCGTGAAGAAGCTCACCGCCCTTCTGCTGACCCTGGCCCTGTGCCTGGGGACCGCGTCCGCCCTGGCGCTGGCCAGCGAGACGGTCATCGAGCCGGCCTGGCCTGTGCCGGAGTATGTGACCTGGCTGCTGGAGGTTGCCCGGGGCGAGCTGGGGTACACCGAGGGCGCGCGGGGCTGGACCAAGTACGGCGAATGGCGGGGCGATCCCTACGCCCAGTGGTGCGCGGAGTACCTGTGCTGGTGCGTGGATCAGGTGGATCAGCAGCACGGCACGGCGCTGCTGCAGCGCGTGTACCCCCTCTACTCCGGCACCAACACCGGCAGGAACTGGTTCATCCGCCAGGGCCGCTACGTGTGCCGGTGGGGGAACATCGAGGGCTGGGGCTACCAGTGGCTCAAGGGCGAGGATACCTTCATCACCACGGGCAGCTACATTCCCCAGCCGGGGGACTGGGTCTTCTTCACCTGGGACAGCGATCAGGACACCGATCACGTGGCCATGGTGGAATACTGCACCCGGGATTCGGAGGGCAATGTGACCATCCACGTGCTGGAGGGCAACGCGCCATCCAGTGTGGCGCGGAACACCTATCCCCTGACCTACACGCGGATCCTGGGCTTCGGCACGGTGCATGACGTGATGGACATCACCATGCGCTCGGGCTGCACGGGCGAAAAGGTGCGCCTGCTGCAGGAGAAGCTGATCTACCTGGGCTACATGGCCGAGGGGCAGGCCGGGGGCACCTACGGCAGCGGCACCGCCCAGGCGGTGACGGCCTTCCAGGCCGACGCGGGCCTGAAGCAGCACGGCATTGCCAACATGGACACCCAGGCCGAGCTGGACAAGCGATACAATCAGGCGGTGGATCAGGACCCGAACACCTGGCTCATCCTTGACGACGACGATTAACCCGACGATTGCACTGGAGGCATCCTGATGGATCCCATTTATGTATTCGGTCACCGCAACCCGGACACGGACTCCGTGGTATCCGCCATGGCCTACGCCGCGCTGCACAACGCCCTGGGCGAGAACGAATACCAGGCCGCCTGCCTGGGGCGCCTCAACGACGAAACCGCCTATCTGCTGGAGCGGTTCGGCTTTGAGCCGCCGCAGCTGCTCTCCACCGTGCGCACCCAGGTGCGGGACATCGACTTCGACCATCCGCCGTTTGTATCCTCGGCGGTGGCCATGAGCCATGCCTGGGATATCTTCCGCTCGAATCCCAACCTGTTCGCCCTGCCCGTCACCACCGACGGCGGGAAGCTCTTCGGCATGCTGACCACCACCAACGTGGCCGAACGGGACATGGATTCCATCTACCACCCCGTGGCGGAGGACGTGCCGGTCTGCAACCTGCTGGCCGCCCTGGAGGGCCGGATCATCAACAACGACGACGATGTGTTCGACCACATTTCCGGCGAGGTGATCATCGCCCTGCCCACCTCGGGCGACTGTCTGCGGGGCGTGGGCGAGGGCGCGGTGATCATCTGCGGACAGCAGGAGGACGTGGTGGAGAAGGCTCTGGCCCTCAAGGCCAGCTGCATCATCCTCTGCCAGAGCGACCTGGCGGAAAAGTACCGGGGCCTGTCCTCCCCCACCTGCCTGATCGCCACCCCCTGCGACGCCTACCGCGCCGCCCGCATGATCTACCAGGCCGCGCCCGTGGCCCGTGTGGCCGCCACGGAAGATCTGACCTTCTTCCGCCTGGACGACTATCTGGACGACGTGCGGGAAACCGTGCTGCAGAGCCGTCACCGGGCCTACCCCGTGCTGGACGAAAGCGGCCGGGTGGTGGGCACCCTGGGGCGGTATCATCTGCTGCGGCCCCGGCGCAAGCGCGTGGTGCTGATGGATCACAACGAGCGCGCCCAGTCCGTGCCCGGGCTGGAGCAAGCGGAGATCGTCGCGATTATCGACCATCACCGCCTGGCGGATGTGCAGACGGGCAGCCCCGTCTTCATGCGCAACGAGCCCGTGGGCTCCACGACCACCATCGTGGCCTCCATGTACCAGGAGCTGGGGCTGATGCCGCCGGAAAAGCTGGCGGGCCTGATGGCCGCGGCCATCCTGTCGGACACGGTGCTGTTCAAGTCCCCCACCTGCACGGCCCGGGACAAACGGATCGCCCAGCGGCTGGCGCGCATCGCGGGGCAGGATCTGGACACGCTGGGGCGGGAGCTGTTCTCCGCTGCCTCCGCCAGCGGCAAGCCCGTGGACGAGCTGCTGGCCACGGACTTCAAGGAATTTCACATCGCCGGGCACACCCTGGGCATCGGGCAGGTGACCTGTCTGGACACCGACCGGGCGCTGGAGCGGCTGCCGGAGATTCTCCCCGCCATGGAGGCCATGAAGGCGAAAAACGGCTACGACATGCAGCTGCTGATGCTCACCGACGTGCTGCGGGAAGGCACGGAGCTGATTTTCCTGGGCGACGCGGAGGTCATCCGCATGGCCTTCAACCTGGGGGACGTGCAGGGCAATCACGTATTCCTGCCCCACGTCGTCTCCCGCAAGAAACAGATTGTCCCGGCCCTGGCGCTTCTGTGGGGCTAAGAGGAAGATAACGGAGGTTACGCATGACCCACCTGTTCAAGAGACTGACCGCGCTGCTGTTGTGCGTGTGTCTGCTGCTGCCCTGCATGGCCTGCGCCGAGGGCGCGCATGCCATCCGCTTCACCCTGGAGGCGGAGATGAATCCCGAGGCCTATCCCGAGGCGGACCGTCCGCTGATGGAGGCGCTGTCGGAGCTGGTCGGCATGATCAACCTGGAGGGCACCTTTGAGTACAACGAGGACTGCATCGACCTGAACGCCCAGCTGCTGCTGGAGCATGCCGAGGAAACCCGCACCACCCTCCGTCTCTATGGCTGCGAGGATACCTGGGCCCTGCAGAGCAACCTGCTGGGGGATCAGCAGCTGTTTTTCCCGCTGACCAGCCTGCTGGAATTCTGCATGAAGGCCTACTTCCACCTGAACGTGCCCCTGCAGCGGGTGGGCCTGCTGCTCACGCCCTATGTGCACAAGGATGCCTTCGCCACCTTCGCCTCCCTGTGGAACACCGTCATGAACGCTCAGGAGGGCAGCCGCACCATCGCCCGCGAGGACGTGCTGGAGCTGGCCGGGCAGATCGCCGACGCCGCCTGGAAGGATCGGGCCTTCACCTACTGGGTGATGGCGGTGGGGCTGGAGAGCGGCTATGACACCGCCCTGACCGATGCCTTCACCGGCCTGGAGGAATGGGCGGACAGCTTCCTGGACGAGGAGGGCGTGCGCGTCACCGTCTCGGGCGAGGATCAGACCTGGTCCACCGGCAGCACGACGCTGTTCTCCCGCACCGTGCGCGATGGCTGGACCACCCTGTCCCTGTCCCTGCCGGCCACGGCGGAGGGCTATGTGCTGTCCGGCTTCCTGACCGTGCTGGACAGCGGCACGGTTCTCAACGCCGACGCCCGCCTGACCGTCACCCTGGAGGGCGAGAGCATCCTGGACATGCGTCTTTCCGCGGATGACATTCCCCTGACGATCCCCGCCAACGGGCCCTTCGCCCTCTCCTGGGACGCGACCGGCGACGCTGTGCCGGATGGGATTCATCTCCGCTTCGAGGGCGAAAGCCAGGATGGCGTCTTCACCATCCGCCAGAAGGACGCCGTCACCGGCGACGCCATGCTGACCCTGCGCGGCACCGCGGCCCGGGGGCAGAACGTCTCCTCCCTGAACTGGACGGCCCGGGATCTGGATGGCCTGGCCTTCTTCTCCGTCAGCGACACGACCCTCTCCCAGTTTGCCGCCGACGTGCTGCCCACCTTCGCCCGGGGCGCGCTGCCCCTGCTGGCCCACGCGCCCGTCAAGGCCTGTCAGGCGCTGATGGATCTGGTGACCGGCACCGGCATTCTGGACCTGATGGCCTCCTCCTCCACCCGCCTGGACAGCGTGGACGAGGATGCCGCCTTTGACGAGGACAGCTGGTTCGATGAGGAGGGCTCCTTTGACGAGGAGGGCTCATTCGACGAGGACGACTGGTTCGATGAGGACGACTGGTTCAGCGAGGACGACTGGTTCAGCGGGGAGGATGTCTCCGATGCGGAAGGCGCCGATGCCGGCCAGGATGACGGGAGCCTCGGCGAGTGAACCCTGCATGATCATCCGCCGGGCGGTGAAAGCGTCCCGGAAGTCCGCGTCGCCCACAGGACAGCCAGCCGTCACAGCTGCCTGCATTGCCGTGACGGTTCCCGCGCTCCGTGTTGTGATGTGATCATCTGCAGCCAGGCAGACCCGCAAGCCGGATTGTGTGGCGATGCACAAGGAACACAGCAGGCCGGCTGTCCGCGATCCTTTGCGCGCCATTGTCCGGACGATCAGGGCTGTGCCGGTAGCGGCATAGCCTGCGGTTCGCGGCGAGCATGCTGTGCGCTGTCCTGTGGAGCGGGGCTTTGCATCGAAAGGGATACCGTTCCGGCAAAGAGGCGTGGCAGATGCCAGTGGGCCGGACAAATCAGGCGCGCTTCCTGCGGGTCAGGCCCCGTATGGGCGCCGGTGGGATTGAACGCCCCGGACATCTTGCATGTCCGGGGCGTTCTGCGCTGCCGCGTCCCTTGCGCCGCCTTGCGGCTGTCCGCCAAAGGGCGCGGCCACGAAAGTCATGCCTTCCTCCTGTGCTGCCGGCTGATGATCGCCCCGCAAATCCGGGGCGCTTTTGATGTTCACTGTTTGTTCAAACATTATCAATAGCATGCTATTGACAGTGTTTTCTGTGTGGGATATACTTATCTGTGTTACCTTTTGCAGGCAAGGAGGGAAACTGTCGTGTGTGAACTGCCCCATCATGTGGGGCCCACCCTCAAGCGCATCAATGACTACATGGCCACCGAGGCCAACCGCCACCTGAAGGCCCACAACCTGACCCTGGCCCAGAACCGGCTGCTGATGATCCTGTACCGTCAGGAGCAGCACACCGCCACCCTGAAGGAGCTGGAGGGGCTGATCCATGTGTCCCAGCCCACGATGGTGGGGCTGACCGACCGGCTGGAGGCCAAAGGCTTTGTAGCCCGCTGTCCCGACCCCTGCGACAGGCGCGTCAAGCACGTCCGCCTGACGGACGCGGGATGCGCCATGTGCCTTGCCTCCCTGCAGGACATCCGCGACCTGGAGTACAGGCTGACGGCTGTCCTGACTCCGGAGGAACGGGCTACCTTTGCTGATCTGCTTCAGCGCATCGCCGCCGCCATACGCTGAAGCCTCCTGCACGCATGACTGCTACAGAAAGGATGAACGCCACCCATGCAATCCAAATCGTCCATGCTGTCCACCCTGGCCGGCCAGGTGAAGCAGTACAAGCGACAATCCATCCTGACCCCCATCTGCGCGGCTCTGGAGGTCTTTATGGAGGTGCTGATTCCCTACGCCACGGCCGCCATCATTGACAAGGGCATCAACGCCGGGGATATCCGCCAGGTCTGCCTCTACGGGCTGGTCATGGTGCTGCTGGCCACGGCCAGCCTGTTCTTCGGCGTGATGGCGGGCAAGTTCGCCGCCACGGCCTCCACGGGCTTCGCGGCCAATCTTCGCCAGGCCATGTTCGCCAATATCCAGACCTTCTCCTTTTCCAACATCGACAAGTTCTCCACCGCCGGCCTGATCACCCGCATGACCACCGACGTGAACAACATCCAGAACGCCTACGGCATGTGCATGCGCATCGCCGTGCGCGCCCCGCTGACGCTGATATGCTCCATGTTCATGTGCTTCTTCATCAACGCGCGGATCTCCCTGGTGTTCCTGGTGGCGGTGGTGGTGCTGGCCGTGGTGCTGACCCTGCTGCTGCGCAAGGTTTCCCGGCTCTTCTCCCAGGTGTTTGAGAAGTACGACGCCCTCAACGCCTCCGTGCAGGAGAACGTTTCCGCCATCCGCGTGGTGAAGGCCTTCGTCCGCGAGGGCTACGAGCAGGGCAAGTTCTCCAAGGCCTCGCTGAACGTGTGCAACCTCTTCGTCAAGGCCGAGAGCATCATCGCCCTGAACAATCCCGTCATGATGCTGGTGGTGTACAGCTGCATCATCGCCATCAGCTGGTTCGGGGCGCACTTCATCGTGGCCGGCACGCTGACCACGGGCGAGCTGACCAGCCTGTTCAGCTACGTGATGAGCACGCTCATGAGCCTGATGATGCTGTCCATGATCTTCGTGATGCTGACCATGTCCGTGGCCAGCGGCCGCCGTATCGCCGAGGTGCTCAACGAGAAGGCCGACCTGACCGATCCCGAGCAGCCCGTCAAGCAGGTGAAGGACGGCAGCATCGACTTCGAGAACGTGACCTTCTCCTACCGGCATACCGGCTCGGGCAAGCCCACGCTGCAGAACATCAACCTGCACATCCGCGCGGGCGAAACCATCGGCATCATCGGCGGCACGGGCTGCGGCAAATCCAGCCTGGTGAACCTGATCTCCCGCCTGTACGACGTGGACAGCGGCAGCGTATCCGTGGGCGGGCTGGACGTGCGCCGCTATGACATGGAGGAGCTGCGCAATCAGGTGGCCGTGGTGCTGCAGAAGAACGTGCTGTTCTCCGGCTCCATCCTGGAGAACCTGCGCTGGGGCAAGGAGGACGCCACCGAGGAGGAGTGCCGCGAGGCCTGCCGCCTGGCCTGCGCGGACGAGTTCATCCAGCGCATGCCCGACAAGTACAACACCCACATCGAGCAGGGCGGTTCCAACGTCTCCGGCGGCCAGAAGCAGCGCCTGTGCATCGCCCGGGCCCTGCTCAAGAGCCCCAAGGTGCTGATCCTGGACGACTCCACCTCCGCCGTGGACACCGCCACCGACGCCAAGATCCGCCGGGCCTTCACCCAGCACATCCCCGGCGTGACCAAGCTGATCATCGCCCAGCGCATCTCCTCCTTGCAGGACGCGGACCGGATCATCGTCATGGAGGACGGTACCATCTCCGCCTTCGACACCCATGAGAACCTGATGCGTACCAGCGATATCTACCGTGAAATCTACGAGACCCAGCAGGGCGGCAGCGGCGACTTTGACGAGGCGGCCCTGGCGGATGACGACAAGGAGGTGCGCGACCATGAATAAAGGCAGACCCGGCCCCGGCGGTCCCGGTCCCGGTCCTGGCCCCGGCCATGGCCCCAGGGGGATGGGCCCCCGCGGCAGCATGAAGGGCCAGTGGAAGCAGCTGGGCCGCATCATGCGCTATATGCTGAGCAATTACAAGTGGCTGTTCGCCATCGTGCTGGTGTGCATCCTGGTGACGGCCCTGTGCACCATCCAGGCCACGCTGTTCCTGCAGGTGCTGATCGACGATTACATCCAGCCCATGCTGGCCACCGCGCAGGCGGGCGGCACGGTGGATTACAGCGACCTGGCCTCGGCGCTGATCCGGCTGGCGCTGATCCTGTCCCTGGGCCTGGTCACCAGCTACGCCTACAACCGCATCATGGCAGTGATCGGCCAGGGCACCATGCACCGTCTGCGCTCCGAGCTGTTCACGCACATGGAAACCCTGCCGATCAAGTACTTCGACACCCATGTGCACGGCGACATCATGTCCGTCTACACCAACGACATCGACACCCTGCGCCAGCTGATCGGTCAGACCATCCCGCAGATCTTCAACTCCATCATCACGGTGGTGATCACCTTTGTCAGCATGGTGCGCATGAGTCCGGTGCTGACGGTGCTGTCCCTGCTGATGATCGGCGTGATGATGTACACCGCCGGCAAGCTGTCGGCCAAGTCCGCCAAGTACTTCGTGGAGCAGCAGCGGAACCTGGGCCAGGTCAACGGCTACATCGAGGAAATGATGACCGGCCAGAAGGTGGTCAAGGTCTTCTGCCATGAGGAGAAGAACATGGAGGCCTTCGACGCCATGAACGAGGCGCTGCGCTCCAGCGCCGAAACCGCCAATGCCTTCGCCAACATCATGGGCCCGGTGAACAACAACCTGGGGCATCTGAGCTACGTGCTGTGCGCGGTGGGCGGCGCGCTGCTGGCCCTGAGCGGCGTGAGCGGCCTGACCCTGGGCGGTCTGGTCAGCTACCTGACGCTGAGCAAGAACTTCACCCAGCCCGTGACGCAGATCGTGCAGCAGTTCAACAGCGTGGTCATGGCCATGGCCGGCGCGGGCCGCGTCTTCGCGATGATGGACGAGGCGCCCGAGCAGGACGAGGGCTATGTGGAGCTGGTCAACGCCCGCGAGCTGCCCGACGGCACCCTGACCGAGAGCGCCGAGCGCACCGGTCTGTGGGCCTGGAAGCATCCCCATCAGGAGGATGGCTCCGTCACCTACCGCAAGCTGGAAGGCGGCGTGACCTTCAACGATGTGGACTTCGGCTACTCCGATGACAAGACCGTGCTGCACAACATCAGCATGTACGCCATGCCCGGGCAGAAGATCGCCTTTGTCGGCGGCACCGGCGCGGGCAAGACCACCATCACCAACCTGATCAACCGCTTCTACGACATCCAGGACGGCAAGATCCGCTACGACGACATCAACATCAACAAGATCCGCAAGGATGATCTTCGCCACTCCCTGGGCATGGTGCTGCAGGATACCCACCTGTTCACCGGCACGGTGATGGACAACATCCGCTACGGCCGCCTGGACGCCACCGACGAGGAATGCATCGCCGCCGCCCGTCTGGCCAACGCCGACAGCTTCATCACCCGCCTGCCTGACGGCTACAACACCATGCTCACCGGCGACGGCGCGAACCTCTCCCAGGGCCAGCGTCAGCTGCTGGCCATCGCCCGGGCAGCCGTGGCCGATCCGCCCTGCCTGATCCTGGACGAGGCTACCTCCTCCATCGACACCCGCACCGAGACCCTCGTGCAGCAGGGCATGGACGCGCTGATGAAGGGCCGTACCACCTTCGTCATCGCGCACCGGCTGTCCACCGTGCGCAACTCGGACTGCATCATGGTGCTGGAGCAGGGCCGCATCATCGAGCGCGGCACCCACGACGAGCTCATCGCCCAGAAGGGCAAGTATTACCAGCTCTACACGGGCAACGCCATCACCGCCTGATATCCCGTCTCCCCCGCGGCCGGAACTGCTCCGGCCGCTTTTTCTGCCAGGAGCGCTGAAAAGCCAGCCCCCGCGCGATGGGAAACATTGACTTCACCGGACGTCAAAGGTATAATGGACGGTGGAATCTCGCGGAGCGTTTTCCCGTCAGGCGGCCGGTGAAGCCATCAGCAGCCTTGCCCATGGGGCGTCACGTCCGTGTCCTTCGCACAAGAGAGGAAAAGGTGAATACCACGATGAATACCATGACAGTCCGGAGCATCCGCCGCGTGGGCAGCCAGCGGTTTGAGTACGATTATGCCGTGGAGGGCGAATGGACCCGGTGCTTCGATCCGGCGCAGCCCATGTGGGTGGAATACTCCCTGCCAGTGGCGCATGTGCCCGACAGCGTGGCGGTGCTGCCGCTGATCGGCAACGTGATTGTGCTGGCTTCCCTGATGGATGCCGACATTTACGTGGAGGAGATCGACCGGGATTTCCTGCAGTGCATTGAGGAATTCATCGACGGCTTTGACACCGTCATGCCCGAGCATGTGCACTTCAAGCATGAGGACATCGTCCATGCGAAGCGGGTGGTGGACACGCCCCTTGCCGACAAGGACCGGGAGGGAAACCTGCTGTTCTTCAGCGGCGGGGTGGACGCCACCTTCAGCCTGATCTCCCACCTGGAGGAGAAGCCTGCCCTGGTGACCGTCTGGGGCGCGGATATTCCCTGGCACAACGAGGAGGGCTGGAAGCAGGCGCTGGGCTTCAACCAGGAGGTGGCCGACCGCTACGGCCTGCCGCTTTTGAGCATCCGCTCCAACATCCGCTTCTCCCTCAACAACGACTACCTCGAGGATTATTCCATGAAGCTGGTGGGCGACTGGTGGTGGCCGGCGTTCCACAGTAGCGTTACCATGATGTGCCTGGCCGCGCCGCTGGCCTGCGGCAGGCGGCAGAAGCTCTACTTCGGCAGCAGCTATTCCGCCAAGGACAGCAAGGATTGGGGGCGGTATGTGATTGCTTCCGATCCGCTGATTGACAACCACGTCCGCTTCTGCGGCTGCCAGGTGGTACACGACGGCTATGACTACAGCCGCATGGACAAGGTTCGCGCCATCTGCGCCTACTATGCCCCGCAGAAGGTCAAGCCCTTCCTCCGCGTATGCTATCACGCCAACACAGGCCTCAACTGCTGCCGGTGCGAAAAGTGCTGCCGGGCTATCATGTCGATTCTGCTGGCAGGCTCGGATCCCTGCGACTATGGCTTCCCCTATGACAAGCACGAATTCCCCAGGCGTTTTGCCGCGGGCATCCAGGAGATAGGACGCTCGCTCCGTTATGACTTCATGTCCTTCTATACGGATATTCACGCTGCGTTCCGCAGCCAGTACAGCATTGATCAGGTTCCCCGGGAGCTGCGTGCTTTCTACCTGATGGATATGGAAACCCTGGCGGATTTCCTTCATGTCCCCAACAATGAGCGTGATGCCGCCGTGCAAAGCGCCCGTGAAAGACAGCTTGCGCTGCTGAAGCAGATAGATGAACTGCGCTGCTGCCCCCAGACGGATCAGCCCCTTGACTCCCATCAGGCTTTGACGGCTGAGAATCACAGGCTGAAGGAGCAGATTGCGGCGATGGAAAACTCCAGCTCATGGAAGGTGACCAGTCCCCTTCGCCGGGCCGGAAAGCTTCTTCGCCGTATCAAGTCGCAGCCGGCGGACATGTGATGACGCAGGCAGAAACGGAGGATGACCCATGGCGAAAAAGAAGGAATTCAACGATCGTGCGTTCCAGGCCGGCGCGAAGTTCATTAGCCGCCTCTATCCCGCGAGCAACTGGCGCAACGATTATCTCCGGCTGAAATGGTGGTTTTTCCTGTCCGATCAGTATGAAACGGGCATCCGGCCCTGGTTCGAGGACATGCTGAACAATTACAAGGGAAAGCTCTGGAACCGCGGCCGGCTGATCCGGCTGGATTTCAGGCTTTGCTGGATTCTCCTCGGCGCGGAGCCGGACAACTACTTCGATTATGAGTTTTTCCGCAAGGGCTGGCTGTGGCGTAATCACCACATTACCAAGCAGCGGCTGAACTTCTTCGACCCGCTGCTGAACAGCAGGGAAAACGCCCATGTCCTGGAGAACAAGCAGGAAATGTACAGCCAGTGGAACGACTGGCTGAAACGCCGCTGGTGCATTCCGCAGGAGGTCACGTTCGAAGCGTTTCGGTCGCTTTTCGGGGATGTGGACCGGCTGCTGGTCAAGCCTTCGCATTCCTATGGCGGCAAGGGCATACAGTCCCTGGACGTCAGTCCGGATAACCTCCGGAGCGTGTACGAGCAGCTGCATCAGGCGGAGGACGGGATCGTCGTGGAGGAATACGTCCATCAGAAGGGTTTCCTGCACGACATTTATCCGGACGCGCTGAATATCCTGCGCGTCTGCACCCTTCGCATGGGTGACACGGTGGAGGCGCTGTACGCCTGGCTCACCACCGGCTGCAACGGAACCTTCATCGCCAACGACTGCAGCGGCGGCATTTCCTTCTCCATCGAAACAGACACCGGTCGTCTGGGCATGGGACAGGGCATGACGTCCAACGGTCACCGGACGCATCCGGACACGGGGGTCGAGGTGGCCGGCCAGTACGTCCCGGACTGGGAGCGCGTCAAGGCCTTTGCCTGCGACGCCCACCGGAATGCGCCCGAGGGGCTGAATCTGATCGGCTGGGATATTTGCCTGAGCGACAGCGAGCTGAGCATCATCGAGGGCAACAACAGCCCCTGCTTCCCCGAGCTGCCCGACCGGCACGACAATCAGTGGAAGCGCATGAAGCAGTATCTGGATCGTCTGCAGCAGATGCAGCAGCAGGCCCAGCCCTGAGCATGCGGGGAAGCGCAGCCTTCTTGCCATGCCGGGCGCGGCGCCCCTGACACAAAAAAGCAGCGCAGGACTTCAGCATCCTGCGCTGCTTTGTTTGTTGGGAGGCACAGCCTTACAGCTTCCAGCCCTTGATGCGATCCATGGCCTGGCGGGTCTTCTCCAGGGTGTTGAAGGCGGTCAGGCGGAAGTACCCTTCGCCGCTGGGGCCGAAGCCGGAGCCGGGGGTGCCCACGATGTTGCACTCCTGCAGCAGCCGGTCGAAGAATTCCCAGGAGGTCATGCCCTGGGGCACCTTCAGCCAGATGTAGGGTGCGTCCACGCCGCCGAACACGTCGAAGCCCGCCTCCGTCAGCGCCTGACGGATGATGCGCGCGTTCTCCATGTAGTAGTCGATGGTCTCCCGGATCTGCGTCTGGCCCTCGGGGGTGTAGACCGCCGCCGCCGCGCGCTGCACGGGATAGCTGACGCCGTTGAACTTGGTGGACATGCGGCGCTTCCACATGGCGTTCATCTCCACCCGGTTGCCCTGGGCGTCCAGGCCGAAGACCGTATGGGGCACCACGGTGTAGCCGCAGCGGGTGCCGGTGAAGCCCGCGGTCTTGGAGAAGGAGTTGCACTCGATGGCCACGTCCTTCGCGCCCTCCACCTCGTAGATGGTCAGGGGGATGTCCGGCGTGGTGACGAAGGCGCGGTACGCCGCGTCGTAGATGATGATCGCGCCGTTGGCCCTGGCCCAGTCCACCCAGACCTTCAGCTGCGCCCTGGTCAGCACGGTGCCGGTGGGGTTGTTGGGATAGCACAGGTAGATCACGTCCACGGGCTGGGCGGGCAGGGCGGGCACGAAGCCGTTCTCCGCGTTGCAGGGCAGGTACACCAGACGATCCCACCTGCCGTCGCGGTACTCGCCGGCGCGGCCGGCCATGGCGTTGCTGTCCACATACACGGGATACACCGGGTCGGTCACGGCGATGACCGCGTCCTCGCTGAACAGCTCCTGAATGTTGCCCACGTCGCACTTGGCGCCGTCGGAGATGAACACCTCGTCGAAGGCCACCTCCACGCCCCGGGAGGCGTAGTCGTTCTCGCGGATGGCGTTGACCAGGAAGTCGTAGCCGTAGTCCGGGCCGTAGCCGCGGAAGGTCTCCTGGCGGCCCATCTCATCCACGGCCCTGTGCATGGCCTCGATAACCGCGGGGGCCAGGGGGCGGGTCACGTCGCCGATGCCCAGGCGGATGACGTCCGCATCGGGATTGGCCTCGGAATAGGCCTTCACCCGGCGGGCGATCTCCGCGAAGAGGTAGGAACCCGGCAGCTTCTGAAAATGATCGTTGATATGGAACATCGGTCTCATCAGCCTTTCTGTATTTAGTCGTCCAGCCACTCGCCGTCGAAAACGAAGGTCGCGGGGCCTTCCTGATACACGTGGTTATCCTCGGGGGACCATTCCAGCTCCAGCGAGCCGCCCAGCAGATCCATCGTCACCTTGCGGTCCGCCTGACCGGTCAGCACCGCCGCCACCAGGGACGCGCAGGCGCCCGTGCCGCAGGCCAGGGTTTCCCCCGCGCCCCGCTCCCACACCCGCATCCGCAGATGATCCCGGCTGAGCACCTGGACAAACTCGGTGTTGGTGCGCCGGGGGAAGGCCTCGTGATGCTCGAACAGCGGGCCCAGATCCGGCAGATCCACCAGATCCGGATCCTTCACGAACACCACGCAGTGGGGATTGCCCATGGATACGCAGTGCACCTTGTAGTTCGTGCCGCCCACGTGCAGCGCCGCGCCCATGACCATCTCGCCCGTGAGGGTGGTGGGGATCAGCCCGGGCGTGAGCACCGGGGAGCCCATGTCCACCCGCACGCTCTGCACCTTGCCGCCGGATACCTTCAGCTCCAGCTGCTTGAGCCCGCCGCCGGTCATCACGGTGAAGCTGGTTTCCCTCGTCAGCCCCCGCTCGTAGACGTAGCGGCCCAGGCAGCGGATACCGTTGCCGCACATCTCGCTCTCCGAGCCGTCGGCGTTGTACATCTTCATGGTGAAGTCCGCCACATCGCTGGGACAGATGAGGATCAGCCCGTCGCTGCCCACGCCGAAGTGGGGCCTGCTCATGCGCACCGACAGGGTGCCGGGATCCTCCACCCGCTCCTCAAAGCAGTTGATATAGATATAGTCGTTGCCGATACCATGCATCTTGGTGAATCGCATCCATCGCACCTCCATATCCCCGCGGGAAGGACGGCCTATGCGCCGCGCCGCGATGCTTCATTATACGGTATTTTGGCCGCCGCGTAAAGATTTACGCGGTAAAATCGCGCAAAAAGTCCCGGCGGATGACCACCGGGACGTCCTTGTCCTCAGCCGGACGGGCGCGCGAAGGGCTGCGTCCGTCCTGATTATTCCACCACCACCGCGGCGTCTGCGATCAGCTCCCCGGGGATATCGCCGGATACGTCCGTGGTGCGGGCGTCCTCCTGGCGCAGGAAGGCGTTGAGCTCCTTCAGGCGGCCGATGCGTCCCTGCACCCGCAGCCCCGTCAGCGCCCGCGAACGGTAGCGGTCGAACAGCGCCCGCACGCCCATGGTCACCGGCAGCGCCGCCCAGAATCCCGCCATGGAGGCTACCGCCCCGCCCACGCCAAGGGCCGCGCCGGTCTTCACCGCCCGGTAGGCGCCGTCCGCCACGCCGGTCTTGCCGGGCTTGCGGCCCAGCAGCACCTTGCTGCCCTCGTCCACGGCGATGATGGCGAAGGGCAGCGCCGTGCAGACGGATTCCGTCAGCTCCGTCAGCAGACCGGTTTCCTCCAGCACGCCCGTGTCCACCGCGATTTCGTCCATGTACGTCAGGCCCGTGGCCAGCGCGTCCACCACCGTGTCATGCTGGCGGCGGCGGTATTCCGCCACCATTTCGGCATACGTTTTCATGCGTACCTCCTGCCTCACCCGATCAGGTTCAGCACCGTGACCAGCAGCCATGTGCCGCACACGATGGCCGCCAGGATGGTCACCTGGCTGATCACATTCATGTTCC
>JBJEYH010000192.1:59917-66223 GCA_051886675.1 Aristaeellaceae bacterium | reverse complement strand
CGCAGAGCCTGCCCATCATCGTCTGCACCATCGCCACCAGCCTGATCATCGCCTATGTGCTGCACAAGGTGATGCATGTGCCCGGCACCATCAGCACCCTGGTGGGCGTGGGCAGCAGCATTTGCGGCGGCAGCGCCGTGGCCGCCACCGCCACTGTCCTGGACGCCGACGATGAGCAGGTCGCCCAGGCCATCAGCGTGATCTTCCTGTTCAACGTGCTGGCGGCCATCATCTTCCCCTACCTGGGGCAGGCCCTGGGCTTCTCCACCACCAGCGGCGAGGCCTTCGGCATCTTCGCCGGCACAGCCGTCAATGATACCTCCTCCGTGACCGCCTGCGCCGCCACCTGGGACAGCATGTTCAACCTGGGCAGCGAGACCCTCGACAAGGCCGTCACTGTCAAGCTGACCCGTACCCTGGCCATCATCCCCATCACCCTGGCGCTGGCCTTCATCCGCACCAGGGGCCAGAAGGATAGCGGGCAGAAGGTCAGCCTGAAGAAGATCTTCCCCTTCTTCATCCTGTGGTTCATCGCCGCCAGCGTCATCACCACCATCTGCACCGCCTGCGGCGTGCCCTCCAGCGCCTTCACCATCTTCAAGGACCTGAGCAAGTTCATGATCATCCTGGCCATGGCCGCCATCGGCCTGAACACCGACCTGATCAAGCTCGTCAAGACCGGCGGCAAGCCCATCTTCATGGGCGCCTGCTGCTGGATCGGCATCATCCTGGTCAGCCTGGTGATGATCCCCCGGTAAGCCCGGCCATACAAAAGGCGCGGAAGCATTGCTTCCGCGCCTTTTTGCGTGCGCTCAGTCAAACCGGGTTCCCTTGGGCGCGAAGATGAACATGAGGTTCAGCATGCCATCCGCACTGGCCTGGATACCCACGCAGCTCTCATGATTCGCAAGGGATCCGTAGGAGGTCAGGCCTGCCTGCTTCTCCGCATCCGTGGCACTGTCGAAGTTGGTGATGCAGGAAATAATCTCCGGCAGCGTCTCGATGTAGGTCTGCACATTGGCGTCCACCTCATCAGGATCCGAGACTTCGCACAGCAGCACGCCCAGGCACGCGCCGGAAATGACCGTGCCGAAGGCCTGGCCCATGGCGGTATCAGCCTCGCTGAAGGCGCAGGAAATGTTGATCAGCATGTATTCCACATCGCCGGCTTCGCTCATGTACAGCTGAATATCCGGCATATTCTCCGCCGAACCTACCAGCCAGTTGTCATACGTGTTCCAGTCGACATCCGTCTGGATCAGCTGGGGATAGTAGGCCTGGAAGGTGTCCAGGTCGGGTGAAGGGGCCGCTCTCCTTTTTCCCTTTGTATCCGTCGTTCAGCCTTCCTTCGCCGCAATGACCTCGATTTCAATCCTCGCATCCCGGGGCAGCTTGGCCACCTGCACGCAGGCCCGGGCCGGAGGATTCTCAGTGAAGAACTTGCCATAGGCGGCGTTCACCTCGGCAAAATCGCCAATGTCCTTGAGGAAGATGGTGGTCTTGACCACGTCCTTCAGGGTGCAGCCGGCCTCCGCCAGGATGAAGGAAATGTTGTACAGGCACTGCTTGGTCTGCTCGCCGATGGGGGCGTCCAGCAGCTCGCCCGTGGCGGGCACGAAGGGCAGCTGGCCGCTGACAAACACCAGGTTGCCGGCCTGCACGCCCTGGGAGTAGGGGCCAATGGCCGCGGGCGCGCTCTGGGATGCAAGGATCTTCTTCATGAAAACGTCATCGCCTTTCTTGATTGATTGTAACAGAATGCGGCCCCGCCGATGAGGACAGGGCCGCAAAGCATTACCGGAACCAGACAAACACGCAGAACGCCACAAACGCCACCAGGCCCAGGCACATGACCCCGGCCACCAGCAGCCCGGCCTTCAGCGCGCTGGCAGTGTACATGCGCATCTGCTTGCGGGTCAGGCCATCCTGGGGGGCCTTGGAATCCCCGGCTGCCGGGGGAAGGTCAGGGCGCTCCGGCTTGTACCAGGGCATGCCCTCGACGTTCATGTTGGCAATGGTGTGCCCGTCGTCGCCCTCGGGCAGGCGCGGCTTCCGCTCGCGCTTATTCCTTGTCATAGCCGCTCTCCGGATCGTAGATGTGGCAGGTCACGGTATGACCCTCGCCCACCTCCATGGTGCGGGGCACCTTCTGGGAGCACACGCCCTTGCACATGCGGCAGCGGGTGTGGAACTTGCAGCCCGACGGCGGATTGGCGGGGGAAGGAATGCTGCCCTCCAGGATGATGCGGTTCATCTTCACCGTGGGATCCGGCACCGGGATGGCGCTGAACAGCGCCTGGGTGTAGGGATGCAGCGGATTGGCGAAGATTTCCTCCTTGCTGGCGAACTCCACCATGTTGCCCAGGTACATCACGCCCACCGTGTCCGAGATGTGCTGCACCACGGACAGGTCATGGCTGATGAACAGGTAGGTCAGGTTGAACTGCTTCTGCAGATCCTCCAGCAGGTTAATGATCTGCGCCTGAATGGACACGTCCAGTGCGGACACGGGCTCGTCGCAGACGATGAAGTCCGGGTTCAGGGCGATGGCGCGGGCAATGCAGATGCGCTGCCGCTGGCCGCCGGAGAACTCATGGGGATAGCGATCCTTCTGGTACTCGTGCAGACCGCAGGCCTTCATGACCCGGGTGACGTATTCGTCCAGCTGATCATCCGGCACCAGGTGATGCTCGCGCACGGCCTCGCCGATGATCTCGCCCACGGGCAGACGGGGCGACAGGCTGGAGTAGGGATCCTGGAAGATGATCTGGATCTTCGGACGGAAGGCCTGCAGCTCCTTGTGGCTGAGCTGATCCAGATGGGTCTCCTCGTTGAAGATGACCTCGCCGCTGGTCTTGGGGGTCAGGTTCAGGATGGTCTTGCCGATGGTGGTCTTGCCGCAGCCGGACTCGCCCACAAGACCCATGGTGGTGCCGCGCTTGAGCTTGAAGGAGACGTTCTCCACCGCGTGCACGTGGCCCACCACGCGGCCGAACAGGCCCGCCTTGATGGGGAAGTATTTGCAGAGGTCCTTGACCTCCACCACATAGGTGCTCTTGCTATCAGCCATTGCTGTCGCCTCCCTTGTCCTGGTCAAAGTACCGCCAGCAGCTGACGATGTGGGTATCGGTGACGTGAATCTCCGGCGGATACTGGCCGTCGCAGCGGTTCACGCACTTTTCGCACCGGTCGCGGAAGTAGCAGTAGTTGGGCATGTTGATGGGGTTGGGCACCGCGCCGGGGATGGAATACAGCCGATCCACGGTCTTGTTGATCACGGGCTTGGACTCCATCAGGCCGATGGTGTAGGGATGGCGGGGATCCAGGAAGACCTCATGCGCCAGGCCCTTCTCCACCACGCGGCCCGCATACATGACCACCACGTAGTCCGCCATCTCCGCGATGACGCCCAGGTCGTGGGTGATCAGCATGATGGACGCGTTGATCTTGCTCTTCAGCTCGCGCAGCAGCTCCAGGATCTGCGCCTGAATGGTCACGTCCAGGGCGGTGGTGGGCTCGTCGGCGATGATCAGGCGGGGGTTGCACACCAGCGCCATGGCGATGACGATGCGCTGCCGCATGCCGCCGGACAGCTCATGGGGATAGCGGCTGTACACGCCCTCGGCGTCCGCGATGCCCACCATCTTGATGGCCTCGATGGAGCGCTGCTTGACCTCCTCCTTGCTCATGGAGGGGTTGTGCAGGGCGATGACCTCGTCCAGCTGGAAGCCGATGCGGAACACCGGGTTCAGGCTGGTCATGGGCTCCTGGAAGATCATGGAGATCACGTTGCCGCGGATCTTCTGCATGGCCTCCAGAGGCATCTTTGCCACGTCATAGGCCTTGTCGCCCAGGTTCAGGCGCATTTCGCCGGCCACGGTCTGACCGGTGGGCCGCTGCACCAGCTGCATCAGGGACATGCTGGTCACGCTCTTGCCGCAGCCGGACTCGCCCACGATGCCCACGGTCTTGCCGATGGGCACGTCGAAGGACACGCCGTCCACAGCCTTCACCGTGCCGATGTCGGTGAAGAAGTAGGTGTGCAGATTGTCGAACTCCACCACGTTTTCGGGGTTCTTCATCTGGGTGAGGTACTCGGATTCGGGGACGTTCTTCCGCTCGCGCTTCTTTTCAAATTCCCGGGTGATCCTCAGATTTTCCTTGCTGATCCTGCGGGACTCACGCGCCGAAATATATCCGGATTTTTTCTTTTCTTTGCTCATTTCGACAGCCTCCCGCTTAGCGCTTCATCTTCGGGTCAAAGGCATCGCGCAGGCCGTCACCGACAAAGTTGAAACCAAGCACGGTGAGCACAATCAGCACGCCTGCGGGAATCCAGATGAACCAGAAGTTGGACATGACGTAGATGTTACTGGCGGAGTTGATGATGGTGCCCCAGGAGGCCAGCGGGTACTTGATGCCCAGGCCCAGGAAGGACAGCGTCGCCTCGGTCAGGATGATGGAGCCCAGGGACATGGTGGCCTGCACGATCAGCAGGGGCATGACGTTGGGCACCAGGTGGCGGAAGATGCGGCGGCTGATGCGCACGCCGGTCGCCTCCGTGGCCACCATGAAGTCCTGCTCACGCAGGGAGAGGATCTGGCCGCGGACCACGCGGGCCACGCCCGTCCAGCCCATGATACCCATGATGCCCATCAGCATGAAGATTCGCGTGTAGGGGTTGACCTCGAAGGCGTCCATCAGGGAGCCGGCGATGATCATCATCGGGTAGTAGGGGATGGAGTTGAACAGATCCACAAAGCGCATCAGCAGCGTATCCACCCAGCCGCCGAAGTAGCCGGACACACCGCCGATGATGATGCCGATGAGCATCTCCAGGAACACAACCACGAAGCCCACCATCAGGGAGATGCGGCCGCCGTACATCAGGCGGGTCAGCACGTCCATGCCGTGGTCGTCGGTGCCCAGGGGATGGGTCAGGCTCGGCGCGGAATACATGTCGATGAGCATGGTGCGCTGCATGGTGGACACCACGTAGCCGTTGACGCGCAGCTCAATGGTATGCTTCTCTGTCTCGCCGTTTTCATTCACGTACTCGAAGGAGGTTTCCTTCGCGGCGATGGCGTCGGCCACCGCGGCCTTGTAGGAAATGGACAGGAAGATATCGTTCACGGGGTTGACGATCACGTTGGACACATTGGCCACCATGACCTTCTCGCCGCCCTCCATCATGTAGATGGTGGCGGTGGTTTCCGTCTCGATATCCAGGTAGTAGGTCACGCCGTCCATCTCAAAGGCGGTATCCCCCTGATGCATGGCGGTTTCGCTGGCCAGGCGGAAGTCGAAGGACGACACCAGGCTGCTGAACTGATTGTCGAAGGCGTCGTAGTTCAGGATGGACGCCAGGGCGATGTCCTCCGTGCCGGACAGCACGTAGCTCTTGGCCGCGCCGGCGGTCAGCGTGTAGGATACGCCGTCCACCTCGAAGGTGCCGCCGCCGCTGGTGGCCGCCTTGATGGCAGCGTTCTTCAGCTCATCGGAGATGACCGCGTCGCCGGTGGGCTTCACGTCGGCGATCTTGCCCAGCACCGTCACCGTACCCAGCTCGGAGGCCGTGCCGATGCGGTAGAAGTTGTCATCCACCTTGGTGACGGAATAGGTCACGCCGCCGGCGGTGAAGGTGGGATCATCCTTCTTGGCCGCCAGGTTGAAGGACGCGCGGGCCGCCGCGGGCAGCTGCACGCCCTCGCGGGTGGTGTAGCGGAACTCCGTGTTCACCACGGCGCCAGCGTATTCCTTGTTGGCATAGTCATACTTGTAGAAAACCTGATCCTGCGTATAGGGCGAAATCACGCCGCCCAGGAAGGAAAAGGCAAACATGAACACCAGGATGCAGATACCGGCGATCGCCAGACGGTTGCGGATGAACCGCTTGAACACCATCATGCCCGGGGACAGCACCTTGACGCGGCGGCCGTCGTCCAGGGCGAGGTTTTCCTTTTTCTGATTGTCGGTCGTATTCTGACTCATTTGCGTACTCCTCCTTCCCTCTTAATTCACGCGGACGCGGGGGTCGACCACGGCGTACATGATGTCCGCCAGCATCAGGCTCACCTGCGTCAGCACCAGGCCGAACACCGAGTAGAACATCGTGAAGGGAAGGTCGCCGGCCACCATGGCGTCGTAGGCGATGTAGCCGATGCCGGGGATCTGATACAGCGTCTCGGTGATCATGGAGCCGCTGAACAGGCTGGGCACCAGGTAGCTCATGTAGCTGACCAGGGGGATCAGGGTGTTGCGGAAGGCATGACGGTTGATGACCACCTTTTCCGACAGGCCCTTGGC
>JBJEYH010000192.1:0-59817 GCA_051886675.1 Aristaeellaceae bacterium | reverse complement strand
GGGTGTTGCGGAAGGCATGACGGTTGATGACCACCTTTTCCGACAGGCCCTTGGCGCGGGCGGTGCGGATGTAGTCAGCGTTGAGCACCTCCAGCATGTTGGTGCGGGTATAACGGGTCAGGCCGCCGATGTTCAGCATGGTCAGGGTCAGCACGGGCAGCACCATGTGCTTGCACATGTCCATGATCTTGCCCCAGGTGTTCAGCTGCTCGTAGTATCTGCCCACGATGCCGTACAGGTCGAACCAGCCCAGCTTGACCGAGAATATATATTTCAACAGCGTTGCCAGGAAGAACGTCGGCAACGAGATACAAAGCATGGCAAAAACGGTGATGCCATAGTCAAAGCCGCTGTACTGATGGCGCGCAGCCTGAATGCCCAGCGGAATGCAGATGGCAACCTCCAGCAGAATGGTGATGACATTCAGCACCACAGAGTACCAGATAACGTCGTTGAACTTCTGGATGACCGGCACGCCGTACTTCCAGCTGTCGCCGAAGTCACCCTTGATGACCTCCCCCAGCCAGTTGACAAAGCCGGTGAAGACGTCGTCGTTCATGTGATAGGCTTCGTTGAGCTTTTCCAGCCATTCCTGATAGCTGGCGCCGCCCGTGGTCGCGCTGGCCGCGGCCCTCTCACGGGCAAGGCTCTCCACAAAGGAGGTCGGCATGCAGCGCATCACGCCGTAAATGACAAAGGAACCGCATAGAATGATCACAAGGGCCAGACAGATTCGCCTGACTAAAAATTTCCACACTTGAGCATTTCCTCCCCACTGTGTTATTTCTCCCCCCGGGTATCAACGTGGCTCAGGCCACCCTCCGCCTCGCGACGAAGGGCGACCTGAGCGCTTATTGTCAGCTCATGGGGAGTTGATGCTTATGCAATTTGACGCTTCTCCTGAGCCAACGGCTTACTTGGCAGCCTCGACCATCTTCATGGTCTCCAGGTCAGCCAGCCAGCCCCAATAGGTGGTCACGTCGGGGGTCACAGTGGTGGTGTCAACGCGCTGAGAGCTGGCGATGACGATGTTCTGACGCTGGTAGGCGGGGATTTCCACGGCCCAGTCCATGACCTCGTCCAGAGCGGCCTTGTACAGCTCCTTGCGATAGGCCTGGTCAGCGGAAGAACGGGCGTCCAGAATCAGCTGGTCCAGCGCCGCGGACTGGATGTGGTAGTGGTTGGAGTCAGAACCACCCAGGCCAACGATGTTGGAGGAGTGATAGATCTGGTACATGTCGGGGTCGATGGTGGAGCCCCAGGCAGCAGTCCACAGCTCCTGCGTGCCGGCATCCAGAGAATCCCACAGCACGTTGGAGTCAGCGGGGTCGTTGATCTTCAGCTCGATGCCGATGGTGGCCAGCGCAGCCTTGGCGTCGGTCAGCACAGCGAAGGAGGGATGATCGCCGATGCCGTCAGCGGGGATGATGACTTCGTAGGACAGCTTCGCGCCTTCGGGAGCGGCGGTGAACACACCGGCAGCCTCGTCATAGGTGAAGCCAGCGGCCTTCAGGAAGCCCTTGGCGGCTTCGATGGCGGCAGCGTACTTGTCCTCGGTGGTCATGTCAGCGGTGTAGATGGGGTTGCCGTCCACGTCCACGGAGAAGGCCACGCGATAGCCCTCGTCGGTCGCCTGAGGAGCGGCCCAGGAGGTGGTGGAGATGGGATAGTTGATGACCGCCGCAGCGTCGCCATAGTAGGAATCATAGGCGGTGTCGCGGTACACGGCCAGCACGGTGGCCAGGCCCTTGCGCAGGTTCTTGGAGGCCTCGGAGCCGGGCTCGCCAGCCACGTTCACGGTGTCGGCGTTCATGCCGATGTAACCATAGCCCAGGTTGGCCACGGAGTAGGTGGTCACCACGTCGCCGGTCACTTCGCCGTTGGAGTTGTAGGAGCGCAGCATCTCGAAGTTGGCCTTGGTGCCGTTCATCTCGCCGCCGTCAGCGGTGCCGGTCTGCACAGCGGTAGCCACTTCAGCAGAGTTGGTCTCCTTGTACTGGAAGGACTTGATTTCGGGTTCGCCCTTGTAGTAGTAGGGATTCGCCTCGTAGTACACGACGCGGTTCTCGTACTTGATGAACTTGTAGGGGCCGGCGCCCATGGGGGTATCGTTCTTGGCGGTCACGGGAGACAGATCGCCGAAGGGATGACCGAAGTTGTTGGCTTCGTAGTCATAGGTGCCGTCGCCATAGTAGTGCTTGGGGGTGATGGCCAGGCCGCAGATGCTGTACACAGCGGGAGCGGAGAAGCCCTGCACCTTCACTTCGACGGTGTAGTCGTCCAGCTTCCTGATGCCGGAGATGTTGGGCACGCCAGCGGACATGTCAACACCAGCAGCCTCGGCCAGCACGGCCATGGTCTCGGTGTTCACGGCGTCGGTGGTGGTGCCGGTGGCGGACTCAACGCTCAGGTAGGTCTCGATGTCGCCGCCATAGGCCGCGAAGGTGCAATCGAAGTAGTCGTCCACGGTGGGGAAGGTCTCGACCAGGTCATAGCTGTTGCCGTTGGAGTCGGTCAGGGAACCGTCCTCGTTCACACCGCCGAAGCCCCACAGCACCATGCCCAGAGCGGTCTTCAGGCCGTCGGAGGCGCCAACCTCGTCAGCGGTCTTGCCCAGCATGGCCTCAGCATAGCTCGCGGCGTAGTTGTTGTACACATAGTCCACGATGCCCTGCACGTCGGTCTTCCACAGCTCGGCCAGCTTGGCATAGTAGGCGTCGTACTGCTCCTGGGTGAAGGGATCGCCCTCAGCCACGGTGTAGCCGAAGCCGGCAGCCTTCAGAGCTTCCATCGCGGGCAGCACGTCGCCCAGAGAAGCCTCGGGGATCTGGGTCTGGTAAGCCTGCAGGCCCAGGATGGCGTAGCTGCTCAGGGTGGTGGAGCCGGTGTAGCTGGGATCCAGGTACACATAGTAGGTGAAGATGATGTCGTCCGCGGTGACAGGCTCGCCGTCGGAGAACTTCAGGTCCTCACGGATGCGGGTGGTGTAGGTGGTGACATCGGTGGCCTCATCGTACTCCACGGAGATGTCCGCGGGGCCGGTGTAGAGGTAGTCGGTGCCGTTGTAGCTCACCGTCTCGCCCTCGATGGCGTTGTAAACGATGCCGCCCACACGGTCGGTGGTCATCATGCCGATCTGGGTCAGATCAACCACGTCCTGGTCGTAACCGGTATCGGCGAAGAAGGGGCTGAACTTGGAGCTCAGCGTGGAGATCGCCACAACCAGGGGCGTGCCGGTAGCGTCTTCAGCGAAGGCAGCGGTGATGCTGGTGAGCATGCACGCAGCCAGCAGCAGAGCCAGCAGCTTTTTCATGGGTTGTTTCCTCCTTTTTGTGATCCCTGCGGGTCCTGCCGAAACAGCATACGCCCACAGAGTCTATACCCTTGAATTATATCAACCCGCCCATTCATTGTCAAGCCAATGCCCATGAAAAGCCGAATATTTTTGCAGGACTTGCATCCATTTCATGAGAAAAATACCGTTGTTTCCGGCCCTGTGCCACAAATTTGGAAGTTTGGGGCATCGGTTGCGCCATTTCGGGCAGGGGCTCTTGGCAGGGGCGGCGGGTTGTGGTATGATAAGGACGATTCGGGATGATCCGATACGGAAGGAGTCTTTTCCCCACCATGAAGGAACGCAGGTACAAGGAGGATTACCGCCTGGAGACGCGCATCACCGCGCGCGGCCGGGAAAAGCGCGTGGCGGTTTATCAGGGCGAATGGTTCGCCCCCGCCGGCGACGGGGACTGGCGGCAGGCCCGCCGCATCGGCCTGGGCGGATGGATCGTCCTGGCGGTATGCTATGTGGTGTATATGCGCCTGTCCACCCCCAGCGCCTGGTGCATGTATGTGCTGCCGGTGGCGGCGGCGGGGCTGATTCCCGCGCTGTACTGGGGCATGGGGCTGTTCAGCCTGCTGCGCTGCCCCTCGCCCATGATCCGCACCCAGCGGGAGAAGGGCATCGGCCGGGTGATGCGCTCAAGCCTGGGGTGCATGGTGCTGCTGGGCATGGCCGCCCTGGGGGACGTGGTGTTCCTGGCCGTGGGCGGTCAGGCGCTCAGGGAGCTGCCGGGCTTTGCGCTGCTGGTATGCTGCGCGGCCGTCAGCGCGGGATGCTTTTTCAGGACGAAGGCGGCCTACAACGGCATGAAGACCGTGCCCGCGCCGCAGGAACAGAAGGAGCCTCAGGAGGAGCAGAAGCCATGAAATGGTATACCAAGCTGCTGATTTTCATTGGCGTGGCCACGCTGGTGATGGTGATCGTGGGCATGGTGTATGTGGTCAACGCCAAATACCAGATGAATGAATATGCGCTGCAGACCGGCGCGGCCTTCAACGCCGCCACCATGGTCAACGCCAGCGAAACCCACCTGGAGGAGGATCAGGCCATCGTCGCGGAATACCAGGGGCGGCGGGCCATCATCGTCCCGGAGAACTACAAGACCGTGCTGAGCTACCTGCGCCGCAGCTATGCCATGCCGCCCTTCGCCCATGTGAACAAGGACGCGGCGCTGCACCTGACCATCTGCGGCAGCAGCGAATGCTGGGTGGAGGGCGACCGGGACGGCCAGGGCGCGACGGTGCTGTTCACCAGCTCGGGCAAGAGCTTCACCATGCACGTATCCGGCTCCGACCTGTGGCAGAAGCTGCTGGACGCCTGCCTGGAGGGCACCTACAACGCGGAAAACCTTCCATTATAAATTCTGCCGGGCCAGGCAGACGGACAAGGGGCGCGGACACAAGCTGTCCGCGCCCCTTTCGCGTGCCGGGGCATGTCCCCCGCCGTCCCTCACCAGGCCGCCAGCAGCATTACGCAGCCCTGCTCCGCCGAATGCATCAGCTGATACCCGCCATCGCAGCGCGCCTGCGGATGCGCCTCGTTGTAGGCCGCAAGATACCATGACGTCCGCTGCACAAAATCCTGCGCCGCCGCGGTGTCCTCAAAGCGCAGATTCACCGCGTCCCCCCGGGTGGCCAGGGCGTACAGCGCATCATCGATCACCTGCCGCGCATCCTCCTCCCGCGCGGGCACGATCAGCCCCCTGCGCGCGTGCCAGGAAAGGCTTTCGTCCGTGCAGGGCAGGGACAGCGTCCCCGCGTCCGGGCAGTGATCCGCCGCCATCTGCCCGTCGGTCAGGTTGAAGTACCAGTGGGTGTTCACCCCTGCCCCGTCCTGATCGTTCCAGGTGGGATCGGTCTGGGCGAAGGCTCCCCCGATGTACAGGACGCACCAGGTGTGTCGCGCCTCCGCGCCATCGGCCGTCGCCGTACCGCTGATGGTCTGGCAGGGAATGCCCGCCAGCCGGCACAGCAGCGTCAGCGCCCGGGCATAGCCGCTGCATCCCGCCCGGCCATCCACCAGCGCGCCGTAGGCCGTCTGCTGGTTGGGCGCCTCCAGATCGTACTCGGCGGCGTCGCAGAGCAGGTCGTGCAGCGTCAGCTCCCGCTCCCAGGCCGTGCCCGTGGCCTGCGCCGCCATGGCCTGCGCTTCCGCCAGAAGGACGTCCTGCGTCTCCAGCGCCCGGGCGTAGACCAGCGTCACCCCGATGGCCACCTCCGGCGCGTTGCTGGCATAGCGCACCCGGCAGCGGTCGTCCAGCGCGCACAGCTCCGGACATTCGTTCAGCAGCAGATCCATGGCCGCCACCGCGTCGTCGAAGGCCATGCCCCTGGGCGCGTCAACCTCCGTTTCCCCCGTGAGCGCCGCCGCGTACGCCGCGTCGAACAGCGTCCGCTGCTGCCCGTTCAGCGCCATGTAGCCCGGAATCATGCTCCGCGCGTAGGGCAGCTCCGTCTCCGCCCGCGCCCCGCCGGCCAGCGTCACGCCCAGTGCCAGCAGAAGCAGCAGCTTCCGCATGCCGTTCACTTCCTTCCTATTTATAGGGATGCGTGATGGCCGCCGGGGCCTTCCCTGCTCCGGAGGCCCGCGGCTCCGCCCGCATCCCGGCAACAAAAAAAGTGGCTTGCGCCACTTTTTCCGCCGCCATGCTCACCGCTCGAACACGGTGATCGCGTAGCCCATGTTGTCCAGGGAGGTCACATAGCTGGTGGCATTGTTGGTGATGCTGATCTGGAAGGAGCTCGCATCGCCCACATACTGCCGCACAATCTCGTAGCGGAGAATGCCGTCCTCAAACACGGCGATGTGCGGATGCTCCTGCAGATACTCGATGTACTCCTCCAGGCACAGATCCAGCGTGTGCATCACCGCGGCGTTGCCCTTGCCCACATAGCGGTAGGCCCGCAGGGATACGCTCACGCCGGTCTTGTAGCTCTTGTCCGCCGTGCCCTTGACGGGGTAGTCCGTCTTGGGGAAGCGGAACATCAGGCCGTACTTCCAGCAGTTTTCCGACAGCCACTGGCCCTCGGGGGTCTCCACGTAGTTGGTGCCGTTCACCGTGGCGTCGCCCCGCTTGTACAGGCGCAGGGTGAAGGTCAGGCCCGAGTTGAACTCGCTGGTGCCGGGATAGTTGACGTCCTTCTTCGTGCGGGCGATGAGCGCCTCGCCGGAATACCGGCTGGCATACTGCTCCATGTACTTGTTGAACAGGGCGTTCTGCTCCTCATAGGAGCGGTAGGCCTCGTCCACCATGTAGTTCTCGTACCCTTCCTCGGCCGCGGCGGTGACCGCCTCCTGCAGCGCGTTGATCGCCGCGGGGAACAGCAGCAGGTTGTAGTTGGCCACCTGCAGCTTGCCGCCGGTATAGCTGCCGATGCTCACCAGCGCGTCCTCGGAGAAATCATCCGGCCGGGAATGCCATTCGTTGACCAGCAGCATGCCGTTGTTCATCACGTCGGCGCGGTAGACGGTGACCTGCCCCGGATTCTCCAGGGGATAGTTGGTCAGATCCACCACGTCCCAGCCCTGGGTCTTCTGGGGCGGCCAGGCCAGGTTCGCCCCGGACTGGGATTCCGCCTCGAACTCCGCCAGCGCGCGGGCGTATTCCTGATCCCGCTGCTCGTTGATGGCCTCGACCTCCGCCTGCAGCTGCGACAGCGCGCTGGCCCGGTAGGTCGCGATGGCGTTGCCCAGCAGCATGCAGCCCGCCGCCAGCACCGCCATGCATATGGTCAGGATGAGCATCACCTTGATGGGATCGCGTCGTTTCTGCTTCTTCATAGTCGTGGAAGCACCTGCCTTCCGCAAGGTCATTGGGTATCAAGATAACGGATCGCCCGGGTATTTTCATCCATCATGGGCAGGGATATCCGTATTCTTCCCTGAGATATTCTCCACAGGAAATGGGAGTTCCTTCTTTTTGCGCGAGGAAACCCGCCGCCATCCCCGCGGATTTTCCCGGGACAGGTGCATTGCTTTCCCGCGCCCGAGCGTCTATAATACAGATGAGTACTTGCGCAGCAGGAGGCCGAGCATGAGGGTCAGGCGGAAGAGGAACCAGTACATCTTTGCACCGGAAAGGCCGGGGGCGCGCCGCAGGGGCGCGGCGGTATGGATCGGCGTGTTTCTGCTGCTGGCGGTGGCCACGGTGTTCACGGCCAACTTCGTGATGGATCACCAGGTGCAGCTGGTCAGGCAGAGCGTCACCGTCCAGAACCTGTCCGGCGACCTGGAAAACTGGACCATCCTCCACTTCAGCGACCTGCACGGCCGCGAGCTGGGCGAAAATCAGGCGTCCATCCAGTCGGCCATCAAGGGGCTGGCGTATTCCTCGGTGGTGTTCACGGGGGATATGATCGGCGAAAGCGGCGACGTCCAGCCCTTCCTGGACCTGGTGGCGCTGCTGCCGGAAAACACGCCCAAGCTCTACATCCCCGGCGACAGCGATCCGGATTATCTCTCCGGCGTGGCCCACGGCAGCCTGAGCGTCTACGCGGACTGGGCCGTGCGCCTGCAGGAGGCCGGCGTGACCATCGTGGATGAGCCCGTGTGCTTCACCCGCAACAAGAGCAACATCTACTTCATCCCCGAATACCTCTACACCCTGGACCTGGACGGCATGGAATCCGCCTACCGGAGCCAGCTGGATCAGCTGAGCCAGTACCTGGATCTCTCCCCGGACGAGGCCGCCTACAAGCGCCTGTGCGAATACCAGCTGGAGCGGGTGGCGCGCATCCGCGAGGTGAAGAAGTCCCTCACCGAAAAGGACGTGCAGATCGTCCTGACCCACACGCCCCTGACCCGGGACTACGTCTCCACCATGCTCCAGTGGAGCGACCAGAGCGACATGTTCTCCCTGCGCCAGGCCGCGCTGATTCTGGCGGGGCACTACTGCGGCGGACAGTGGCGCATCCCCGGCGTGGGCGCGCTGTATGTGCCGGACTACGGCTGGTTCCCCGACGACAGCCTGCTGCAGGGGCTGGATTACCTCTCCGGCATTCCCCAGTACATCAGCCCCGGCCTGGGCGCGTCGGATTACTACCGCTGGCAGCCGGGGCGGCTGTTCAACAGCCCCACCGTCACCCTGATCGCCCTGACCGCACGCATCCAGTGACGCGTCATTTCGCGAAGGCCTCCGCCGCGCCGGGCATCCCGCGCCGGCAGGCTTACTTCGCCCGCCCATACAAAGGGGACCGCATGGCTTTGCGGCCCCCTTTTCTATATCAACAGCCCGTCGGCCGGTGCGCTCCCGCGCCTCAGTTCAGGTTGTAGGCCGCCCATTCGGTGCTTTCGCCCGCACCGGACAGGTCGCAGCCATCCCCGTAGGTCTCCACCGTCACGGTCACGCCGCCCTCGCCCTTCAGGTATACCGTGCCGTCCGTGCCCTGGATGGTCACGGTCTTCCCCTGGGTGTCCATCACCGCGCCCGTGCATTGCAGGCTGCGGAGCCGGCTGTCCGCCGTCACCACCCAGCTGGAGTTTTCATCCACATAGACGTCCGCGCAGACGTCCTCCTCCCCCTGGACGCAGCCCGTCCACACGCTGCTCTCCGTCAGGTACAGCGTCAGCACGGAGCCCTCCGTCAGCGCCGCGTTCCCTCGCAGCACCTGCCCAATGGCCGTCAGCGCACAGTCGCCGCCCTTCATGCCCAGCAGCACGCCGCTGCTCTCGCTGGCCTGAATGTCCACGCCCGTCAGGATCAGCTGGCAGGGCACCCCGTCCACGGCGAATACCCCGCTGCTGCTGCCCTGGATCGTCCCGCCGTTCACCTCCAGCAGCGCCGTCAGCGCATTGTCGCCGTCCACGCCCTGGTTCAGCGTCACCGCCCATGTGCCCTCCTCCGCGGCGGCGCTCAGCTCACAGCCGTACAGGCGCACCGTGCTGCCGCCCGCCATGCGCAGCGCTTCCGCCGCGGAGGCCGTCAGCTTCACGTCCCGGGCGATCACCTCGCCCGTCACCTCCGCCGCCGGGGACATCGCGCCATCCGTCAGGTAGCTGCCGCCGTCCGCCACGGCCTGCGCGCCGCCCGTCACCTGCAGCGCGCCGGCGTTTTCACCCCGGGTGTGCACCGTCAGGTTGTCCGCCCGCAGAAGGCTCCCGGCGGCGGCATGCACGCCCCCCGCCGCGTCCTGAATGGTGTCCACCACCGTGTCCGCGGCGTGAATCGTCCCGTCGCCATAGGCATACAGCCCCGTACCGCCCGGACTGTCCGTGGTGACGGTGCTGCTGGCAATCTCCAGCACGCCGCCGGTCACCAGCACCGCCGCGCCCACGCCGTACCCGTAGGCCAGCTCGCCGCTGTCGCTGTCCGCGGAGGCCCGGCTGATGGCCGCGCCGTTCACCGTCAGCGTCCCGGCCGATACGTGGATGGTGTTCTCATCCCGGCCCGTGGACGCCACCATTTCCCCCTCCAGGGAGGTGTCCATGGTCACGTTCATCACCGCGTCGTAGCTGTCGGGCTGGGTCGCGGTGGCCAGAGGCTTCTCCGGCGCAACAGGCGGTTCGGTTTCCTCCTCGCTGGCGGCGGTCTGTTTGCTCTTGCCGGGCTCCGTCAGACTCTCCTGGGCGATATCCTCTGCCAGTCCCGGAATGCTGCTGGCCAGCATCGCCAGCACCAGAATCGTGTCAACAACCTTCTTCATGGCTGTCCTCCTTCTATAAATAACAGAATAATGCGCGGGAAGCCTTTCATCACAGCCATTATCCTATACATTCTTGACCTGACCATGAAGGATATGTGAATTTTACCCGACGCTGCGCCCCTTTTGCACATGAAAAGCAGCCGCCCCCTTCGGGACGGCCGCACCACGTATGGGCCTGATGGCATCGCGTTTACCGCAGGGCGCAGTCGGACCGGGACAGCAGCCCGCCCAGCAGGCACAGGCAGAAGGGATGCCCCTCGGGATCCAGCATGACCGTCCAGTCCGTGGAATACTGCTCCCGGGCCCGGGTCGCGCCGCAGGCAAGGGCGTGCTCCACCGCCGCTGGCAGATCCGCCACGGCAAAGTCCAGATGCTCCATGGTCTGCTGCCGGCCGGGCTCCTCGGGCCACACCGGAGGCACATAGGCGTCGCAGCGCTGGAAGGTCAGGCCCGGGTATTCCGCCTGGCCGGTCCCCGGCGCGCCCACGCAGGCGTACTCCTCATCCTCCCAGAAGACCGTCCAGCCCATCAGCCGGGCGTAGAACTTCGCCAGGGCCCGGTGATCCCTGCAGTCAATGGTGGTGGCGGACAAACGGATGACGGGACTCTCCTGTGCCATGGGGATCCTTCCTTTCCTTGCCGATACACGCAAAACGGCAGGAGCGTCCGCCGCCCCTGCCGGGAATGCTTATTTTTTGCCGGTCTTGCGGATGGTGGCGTCCGGCTTGGCCGCCTGCTTCATGAACGCCGAGGGCGAGATGCCCACGATGTTCTTGAACTGCTTGCTGAAGTGGTAGGGATCCTGCATGCCCACCTCGATGCCCGCCTGGCGGACGGTGTAGTTCTGCTCCCGCAGCAGCTCCTTGGCGCGCTCCATCTTGCAGTGCAGCACGTAGCTCAGCGGCGGCATGCCCACCTCGCTGACGAACCGCTTGCGGAAGGTTTCCATGGGCATGCGGGAGATGGCCGCCATCTCCGCCAGGGAGAAGTTGTCCCTGTACTGGTTGGCGCGCAGGGTGTCCACCACCTTGGCGATCTCGTGGGAGAGCATGGCGTCCATGGCCACGGGCTGGCCCCAGTGGCTGGCCAGCATGCCGTACATCAGGTGCTGCAGCTGATAGGTGGCGTCCCCCGTGCCGGAGTGGCGCACCATCACCTGCACAATCTGCTTGGCCAGGTACATCTGGCTGGGCAGCGCACCCTGCTTGAGCGGCATGTGCAGCAGCGCGCCCATCTTGCGCACCACCATCGGCGCCAGCGGGCCCTCCAGCGCCACCCACAGGCAGCGCGCCGCGCCCTCCACCTTCAGGCCGGTTTCCTTGTCCCCCGCCGGCAGAAAGCAGGTCTGCTCCGCCTTCAGGAGCAGCTCGGTCCCCTGCCAGCACAGCGTGGCCTCGCCGTCCTCCACGGCAAACCACACCCACTGCTCATGGGGCTTGATCGCATAGGTTCCCTCTTCCAGCACGACGCTGCCGGCTGCGTGGATCCACGCACCGCTGGAACGGGTCAGACTGCCAGGCTTGTGCCAGCCTTCCACCACCAGCGTATCGGCGCCCGCCTCAAGCCCCGCGAACAGATAGGACTCCATGGCCATACCTCCCGAATGCGGATAAATTTCCATTTTGTCCAGTATACATCCCATACCTGCCAATGTCAAGGCCTCCGGGAAAGAATCCGGCGTTTTCCGACAATTTTCTTTCCTGTGCGCAAAGGCAGGATCCAGGGCCGTGCTGTCCGATTGCCGGGGCGCATAAACTCCCGCGGGAGGGATGAGCATGCTGGAGCTTCTGGCGCTTATGATGCAGGAATGTCTGTTCTTTCTGGGGTACATCACGGGCAAGTCGCAGTTCCCCAAGCCCCTGACCCGGCAGGAGGAGGCGCAGGCCATCCGCCGCATGCAGGCCGGCGACGAGGACGCCCGCAAGACCCTCATCGCCCACAACCTGCGCCTGGTCAGCCACATCGCCCGGAAATACCAGGTGCCCGGCTACGGCCCGGACGATCTGATCTCCATCGGGGTCATCGGGCTGATCAAGGCGGTGAACAGCTTCAAGCCGGACTCCGGCACGGCGCTGGGCACCTACGCCGCCCGGTGCATCGAAAACGAGATTCTCATGACGCTGCGGGCCTCCCGCAAGCGGCAGGGGGACGTATCCCTGCAGGATCCCATCAGCACCGACGGGGAGGGCAACGACATCACCTTCATGGACATCCTGGGCACCGAGCAGGACGCCCTGGAGGAGGAGGTGATCCGCAAGGTGACCCTGGAGCGGGTACGGCAGGTGCTGCGGCTGCTGCCCGCCCGGGAGCGCCTGGTGCTGGAGATGCGCTACGGCCTGACCGACGGCGTACAGCATCCCCAGCATGAGATCGCCCGGCTGCTGGGGATTTCGCGCAGCTATGTATCCCGCCGCGGCTAATGCAAGCGGCCGCTCAGTTGCAGATGGTGCAGACGTTGTAGGGGGCCTTGTGGTAGTAGAGCGTCCGGTAATCGCTGGGGGTGCAGCCCTCGGACTGGGCGAAGGTGTGGATGAAGTGGCTCGTGTCGTAGAAGCCGCACTCCAGCGCCACGCTGGTGATGGGCATGGTGGTGTAGCACAGCAGCCTGCGGGCATTGGCCATGCGGCAGCGCTTGAGGAACTTGATGGGCGAGCAGCCCGCCACCAGGGCGAAGTGCCGCTCGTAGGTGGAGCGGGCCATGCAGGCCTGCCTGGCCAGGGCGTCGATGGTCAGGCGCTGATGCACGTTCATGCGGATGAATTCCATGCTGTGGGCGATCTGCAGGGCATAGGGATTGTCCTGGGGCTTGCCCAGGATCTTCAGGGAGGAGGCCAGGGACGACAGCTGGCAGATCAGGTACAGGAAGCCGATGTTCTTCAGCATCTCGTGATCGGGGTTCTGCTCATGCTCGTTGCGGATCAGCGACTCCAGGATGGGCGATATGATGCCGTAGGTTTCCTCGGTCAGGTGGATGGGCAGGGAGATCTGCGACTCGTTGCGCAGGTAGGGATCCACCTCGAACAGCAGCGTGTAGCCGGACAGGCTGCGCAGATCGGCCTCGTAGCGCACGAAGAATTCCGGCCGGATCAGCGCGTGGAAGATCACCGCGCCGCCCTCGGACACATACCCGTGGGGGATCCCCGGCGGCACGAAGAAGATGCTGCCCAGGGGCGCGTCGAAGCTGGCCTGCTTGACGTGATGCACCGTGCTGCCGTCGATGACGATGTTCAGCTCATAGAACGTGCAGCTGTGCATGCCCAGGGTTCCCTGCAGGCGGTGGAAGTATGTGTGGCAGTATTCCAGCGGATTGCCGCCGAAGCAGCTTTGGGTGGTCCATTCCGGCACGTCATGCCAGGCAAGCATCGAATCCCTCCCCCTTGCGAGACAATTTTACAGGAAAACGAATGAAATCTACAAGAATTATAGCACGGCCGGCTGATATAATCAAACTGAAACCGTGATCGTTCCATATCATACCGATACGCGTCCGCAGCATGAAAAAGGAGTGTGTTGTATGCAGAAAAAATACCATGGCATCATTCCCCCGATCATCACGCCCGTGGATGAGCGGGAAAACGTGGACGAGGAGGGCTTCCGCGCGCTGATCGAACGGTGCGTGCAGGGCGGGCTGCACGGCATTTTCGTGGCGGGCACCAACGGCGAATGCATGCAGCTGACCCAGCAGGAACGCAACCGCGCCATCCGGATCGCCCTGGATCAGGTGCACGGCAGAATCCCCGTGGTGTGCGGGGTGATGGACAGCTCCACCCGCCGGGTGATCGACAACATCAAGGCCCTGGAGCAGATGGGCGGCGCCTGCGCGGCGGTAACCTCCATCTTCTACGCCCGCCACACCTCCCAGGCGGAAAGCATCCGGCACTTCGAGGCCATCTCCCGCCAGACCAGCCTGGACGTCATCCTGTACAACATGCCCTCCATGACGGGTCTGGCCTTCGCCCCCGCCACGGTGATGACCATCGGCGAAATGGATCACATGGCCGGCTACAAGGATTCCGCGCCCAATTACGGGGCGTTCATGCAGGTGCTGGCGCATTTCCGGGATACGCCCTTCGCCTGTCTGCAGGGGGTGACCGCCCAGGCGGTATCCGCGCTGCTGATGGGGGCTGACGGCTTTGTGCCCGCGCTGGCGCCGCTGTTCCCGGAGCTGTTCGCGGACGCCTACGAGGCGGGCATATCCGGCGATACCGCCCGGGCCTGGCGATACAACGAGCTGATCCGCGAATCCTCCCGCATCCTGGGGATGTCGGCCAACATGACCGCCGCCGCCAAGTACGCCATCTCCACCCTGGGCCTGACGGACAAGCGCGTCATCGCGCCGCAGGACGGCGTCACCCCGGAGGAGGAAAGGAAAATCGACGCGCAGATCCGGCGTGTCCGCGAGCTGTACGCAAAGGAGAAGGAAGCATGAACCTTGGACTGAAGGGAAAAACCGTGGTCATCACCGGCGGGAGCAGCGGCATCGGGCGGGAAGCCGCCCGGCAGTTCCTGCGGGAGGGCTGCAGCGTGGCGGTCTGCGCCCGGAGCCGGCAGAGGCTGGAGGCCCTGGCGGAGGAATGCCGGGGATTGCCCCTGATGGTCCGCAGCGTGGACGTGACGGACGCGCGCGCCCTGGACGCCTTCGGCCAGGAAGCGCTGGAGACCTTCGGCCGGGTGGACGTATGGATCAACAACGCCGGGCTGAGCGACCCCATGCCCTTTGAGCAGACCGACAGCGCGGCCTTCGACCGGATGATCGCCGTCAACCTCAAGGCCGTGTTCTTCGGCAGCCAGACGGCCGCGCGGCTTCTGCGGGCCACGGGCGACAAAAAGCCCTGCGGCGGCGGGGTCATCCTGAACACCTCCTCCTTCACCTCGGTGATTCCCACGGCGGGCAAGGCGCTCTACGGGGCCACCAAGGCCGCCGTCAGCAGCCTGACGCGCACCCTGGCGGCGGAGCTGGCCGCGGACGGCATCCGGGTGGTCGGGATCATACCCGGCTACATCCGCACCGGAATGACCGAGCAGAACATCAGCCGCAACGGCGCGTGGCTGGTATCGAACATCACCGCCGGCAGGCTGGGCACGCCGGAGGATATGGCAGGCGCCTACGTGTTCCTCGCCTCCGACGCGGCCGGGTACATCACGGGCACGGAGCTGGAGGTATCCGGCGGCAAGCTGTGCGTACAGAACCCCATGTGGAGCCATGAAAGAAGGGATAAGACATGATCCTGCAGGGCCAGACCGCCATTGTGACCGGCGCGGCCAATCCCGCGGGCATCGGCTGCGCCACAGCCATGCTCCTGGCCCGGGAGGGCGCGAACACCGTCTTTGCGGACATCGACCGCGCCGGCGCGCAGGAGGCTGCCCGCCGCGCCCGCTCGGAGGGGCTGGAGGCGCAGGGCATCGCCTGCGACGTGACCCGGCAGGAGGATGTGCGCGCCCTGGCGGAAGCGGTCCGGCAGGCCTATGGCGGAACGGACATCCTCATCAACAACGCGGGCGGCAGCGCCCGGCTGATTCACCGGCAGACCAGCTTTGCCGATTCCCTGCCCGAGACCTGGGCGTGGGTGCTGCGGCTGAACCTGCTGGGCCCCATGGGCCTGATCCGCGAGGTGCTGCCGGATATGATCGCCCGCCGCCGCGGCAGGATCGTCAACGTGGCGTCCATCGCGGGCATCCGGGCGCTGGGCGGCTACGCGGACTATTCCGCCGCCAAGGGCGGGCTGATCGCCTTTTCCCGCACGCTGGCCCAGGAGGTCGGCGGATACGGGATCAACGTCAACTGCGTGGCCCCCGGCTCCATCGCCACCCGGGGCAACGGCCCGGATACCTTCCTGGGCCGGCTGGGCCGGGCGGAGGAGGTGGCGCAGATGATACTCTACCTGTGCAGCGAGGCCTCCGGGTTTGTCACCGGGCAGTGCTTCGCCATTGACGGCGGACGCTCCATCACGTCCATCTGCCGTCCCTGAGGAGGAATACGATGCAGCTGTTTGAATGTCCGCCGGTCATCAGCCGGTACGCATCCCTGGAGGAATTCCTGCGGGCGGAGTGCGTCCGGCCGGGCGATCTTGTGCTGACCAGCCGGCACCTGGGGCTCAGCGAGGCCGCGCTGCACGGCGCACGGGTGCTGTATCAGGAGGATTACGGTGCCGGCGAGCCCACGGACGCCATGCTGCTTGAGCTGCTGCAGGCATCCGGCGGCGCATATGGGCGGGTGATCGGCATCGGCGGGGGCACGGTGCTGGATCTGGCCAAGCTGCTGAGCCTGCAGCTGGAGAAGCAGGAATCCCCCGACTCCCTCCACGCCCTGTTCACCGGCGGCCGGCCCGTCCGCGCGCGCTGCCCCACGGTGCTGGCGCCCACCACCTGCGGCACAGGCTCGGAGGTCACGAGGGTGGCGGTGCTTCTGTTCCGCGACAGGAACATGAAGCTCGGCCTGTCGCATCCCGCGCTGTACGCCCGGCATGCCGCGCTGATCCCCTCCCTCCTGGAAACCCTGCCCCGCCGACCCTTTGTCTTCAGCGCCGTCGACGCGCTGATCCACGCCTGCGAAAGCGCTCTGTCCCCGAAGGCCAGCGCCTTCACCCGCCCCCTGTCGGAGGACGCCATCCGCATGATCCTGGGGGCCTTCCGGACGCTGGCCGACGGCGGCCGGCCGGACACCGCCATGTACGGCGCGCTGCTGGAGGCCGCGGCCATGGCGGGCATCGCCTTTGGCAACGCGGGCTGCGGCGCGGTGCACGCCATGAGCTATCCCATCGGCGGGCAGTACCATCTGCCCCACGGGGAGGCCAACGCGGTGGTGTTTCTGCCGGTGCTGCGCTTCTACGCCCGGCAGGAAAGCCGCCGTCCCCTGGAGCGTCTGACGGAGCTGCTGGCCGAATGTCTGGCCTGCGCCCCCGGGGAGACCCTGGACGCCCTGGACCGTCTGCTGGACAGGATCGTCCCGCGGCCGGGCCTGCACGCGCTGGGCGCGGACGGGACGGATCTGCAGCGCTTTGCCGCGCAGGTGTATCAGCAGCAGCAGCGGCTGCTCTCCTGCGCCATGACGCCCATGACGCAGGCGGACGTGCTTGCGGTCTACCATACTGCGTAAGGAGGAAGAAACATGCCGAGGATTCTCTACATTCAGCCGATTCACCCCGATGGCATGGCCTATCTGGCAGGCAAGCCGGGCTACGAGGTGGCGGTGGCGCCGGATACGCAGCGGGAAACCCTGGCCCGCGAAATCGCCGACGCGGACGCGGTCGTCACCCGGCTGACGGCGGTGGACGCGGAGCTGATGCGCCATGCCCGGCATCTGCGGGCGGTGTGCAAGCACGGCGTCGGCGTGGACAACATCGACACCGGCTATTGCCGCGCGCATGGCATCGCCGTGCTGACCACCGGGGACGCCAACTCCTCCACCGTGGCGGAGCAGGCCATGCTGGCCATCGGGGCGCTGCTGCGGCGGATGCCCTGGCTGGATCAGCGCATGCGCGAGGGGGACTGGCAGTCCCGCGACCGGGCCGGCGCGGCGGATCTGATGGGCCGGACCCTGGGGCTTGTCGGCTACGGGCGCATCGGGAAATGCCTGGCCCGCATGGCCGCCCGGGGCTTCCTGATGGAGGTGTGCGTCTACGACCCCTACGCCGACAGGGCGGAGGTGGAGGCGGAGGGCTTCCGCTATGCCGGGCAGCTGGAGGACGTGCTCAGGGCCGCGGACGCGCTGTCCCTCCACGTGCCGCTGACGGACGCCACCCGCGGCATGATCGGCGCGCAGGAGCTGGCGCTCATGAAGCCCGGCGCGCTGGTGGTGAACTTTGCCCGGGGCGGCGTGGTGGACGAGGCGGCGCTGACCGATGCCCTGCGCTCGGGGCATCTGGGCGGGGCGGCGCTGGACGTGTTCGAGACGGAGCCGCCCGCCGCGGACAATCCGCTGCTGCACATGGACAACGTGATTCTCTCGCCCCACTGCGCCACCTTCACCGAGGATTCCCGCCGGCGCATGTCCATGCGTCTGGCCCTGGAGCTGGAGCGCACGCTGGATAAATGAGATGAAATTACAAGAGTGAGGTTCCTTTTTACAAGAATTGTTCCGCCCAGCGGTTTACAATAGAAGCATCAGGAGATGAATTGTTTATTGGAGCCGGCAGAAACTGCATAACATCATACCATGGAAAGGATGACTGATGCTCGTGAGACCGTCCTTTGTGAACCTTCCCAAGCCCTTTATCGTGGAGGTTGTAACCGATCCGGATCCCGACAGCGCCATCGCCAGCATCCGCAACGGCGAATACGACGGCGCGCAGGCCTATGATCTGCATCTGCGGGCGCTGGAGCGCCAGTACCACAACGTGAACGATCTGGAGCGGATCATCAAGTCCACCAGCCGTCCCGTGATGATGATCAACTACCGCGGGGACAAAACCTGGGCGGGTCAGGCCACCGACGAGGAACGCGTGGCCTCCCATCTGCTGGGCGTCAGGGCAGGCGCTTCCGCCTGCGACCTGATGGGCGACCTGTTCGACCCCTCCCCCATGGAGATCACCCACAACCAGACCGCCATCGACCGGCAGCGGAAGCTGATCGATCAGCTGCACGGCATGGGCGCGGAGGTCATCATGAGCTCCCACACCTGGGTGCACATGACCACCGAGCAGGTGGTGGAGCATCTCAAGCAGCTGGAGGCCCGGGGCGCGGACATGGTGAAGGTCGCCGCCGCCGTGAACAACGAGCAGGAGCTGCTGGAGGCCTTCCAGACCACCGTCACCCTGAAAAGGGAGCTGAAGGTACCCTTCATCCACATCTGCATGGGACAGTACGGCAAGCTGCACCGCTTTGTGGGGCCGATGCTGGGCTCCTCGCTGATCTTCTGCGTGCAGAGCTACACCCCCAAGGGGCACAAGGAGCAGCCGCTGGTCCGCGCGGCGAAGGCCGTGTTCGAGAACCTGGACTACCATGTGGCCCGCAGCGACCAGGAGGACGAAAAATGAACGCGCTGGAAGGAAAGCATGCCGTTATCACCGGCGCCGGCGCCGGCATCGGACGGGCGATTGCGCTGCGCTTCGCCGGCGAGGGCGCGCGGGTAACCCTGGCGGACATCCGCCTGGACAACGCCCGGGCCGTGGCCGATGAGATCGTCGCCCGGGGCGGAAGCGCCCTGGCCGCGGCCTGCGACGTATCCGACCAGGACGCCGTGGAGGCCATGCTCGCTCAGGCCCGGGAGGCCTTCGGGCCGGTGGACATCCTGGTCAACAACGCCGGCGGCGCCATCGTGGGCGGCGCCATGCAGCGCTTCTGCGAGTGCGACAGGGCCTTCATCGACCGGCTCATCGGCGTGAACCTGATGGGCACCATCTTCTGCACCCGGGGCGTGGTGCAGGAAATGAAGGCGCGCCGCAGCGGCCGGATCATCAGCTTCTCCTCCATCCGGGGCGTGGCGGGGGACAGAAACAACATTCTCTACGGCACCGCCAAGGGCGCGATCATCGCCTTCACCAAGTCCCTGGCCATGGAGATGGGCGAATACGGCGTGACCGTCAACAGCATCGCGCCGGGCGCCATCGCCTCCCGCGAGGGCCCGGCCTCCCAGCGCACCCTGCTGGGCCATCCCGGACGCTGCGAGGACGTGGCCGCGCTGGCCCTGCTCCTGGCCGGGGAGGAGGGCGGCTTCATCACCGGGCAGAACATCATCATCGACGGTGGGCGCACCTGCGGCTGCCTGGGCGACTGAGGGAGGTTTGCCATGCGCACCATCCGCAACGGGCGCGCGGCCAGTCAGCGCCTGACCAAAGAGGACTGGCAGATCTACAGCTTCCTGCTTCCCGCAGCGACGCTGATCATCCTCTTCAGCTACATGCCGATGTACGGCATCGTGCTGGCGTTCCAGAATTACCGGGCGGGCGACGATATCTTCGCCCTGGGCAGCGTCCAGTGGGTGGGCCTGAAATGGTTCCGCCAGTACATGGGCAGCACCTTCTTCGCCCGAACCATGATCAACACCATCCGCCTGAGCGTGCTCAACCTGATCTTCGGCTTCACCATGCCGATCATCTTCGCCCTGGCGCTCAACGAGATCCGCTGCTTGCGCTTCAAGAAGTTCGTCCAGACGGCCAGCTATCTGCCCTACTTCATTTCCACGGTGGTGGTGGCGGGCATCGTGATCTCCTTTACCGAAATGAACGGCCTGATCAACAACATGCTGGGCGTGTTCGGCATTCAGGCCCGGGAATGGCTGGTGAAGCCCGAATACTTCCCCGGGGTGTACACCATCACCAACGTGTGGAAAACCTTCGGCTTCGGCAGCATCCTGTACTTCTCCACCCTTTCCTCCATCGACCCGGCGCTCTATGAGGCGGCCCGCATCGACGGCGCCAGCCGCTGGCAGCAGATGAAGTACATCACCCTCCCCGGCATCGCCTTCATCATCGCCGTGCAGCTGGTGATGCAGATGGGCCAGATCCTCAACGCCAACACGGATCTGGTGCTGCTGCTCTACCGCTCCTCCACCTACAAAACCTCCGACATCATCGGCACCTACGTCTACCGCATGGGCATCGAGGGCGGCAAGTACAGCTATACCACGGCCGTGGGCCTTTTCCAGAGCGTCATCGCCCTCACCCTGACGGTCATCACCAACCATATCTCCAACAGGCTGACCGGCTATGGCCTTTGGTGAAAAGGAGGAGTACGCATGCTTCAGCTTCGTCGGAAGGGCCTGCGCCGCGAGGGCGCCCTCTGGGCGGACGTGCTGATCTACGCCTTTGCGGTGCTGATCGCCTTTGTCACGCTGTATCCGATGTACTATGTGCTGATCCTGTCCCTGAGCGAGCCGCAGTACGCCGCCACCATGCGGGTGTACTGGTGGCCCAGGGGGCTGTACCTGGGCGGGTACAAAAAAATCCTCTCCGACGCCAACCTGTGGATTTCCTACCGCAACACCATCCTCTACGCCGCCTCGGAGGCCCTGGTCATGCTCTTCACCTGCACCACCTTCGCCTACGCGCTCTCCTGCCCCCGCCTCAGGCACCGCAGGGTGATCAACGCCTTCATCCTGTTCCCCATGTACTTCACCGGGGGCATCATCCCCCTGTTCCTGATGGTGATGAAGTACGGCCTGTACAATACCCCCTGGGCGCTGATCCTGCCGGGCGGATATTCCATCTGGTACATCATCCTGGTCAAGTCGTACTTTTCCACCATCCCCGAGGAGCTGCGCGAGGCCGCCAGGATCGACGGCGCCAATCACTACCAGATCTTCCTGCGGGTGTACCTGCCGGTGGCCAAGCCCATTCTGGCGGTGATCGCGCTGTATACCATCGTGGGCGTGTGGAACAGCTGGTTCCGGGCGGCGCTGTTCCTGGCGGATCAGAGCATCCAGCCCCTGCAGCTGTATCTGCGTCGCATCCTGGTGGAGGCCACGGTGGACCTGACCGCCGAGCTGAGCAGCGCCGAGGAGATCCGCGCGGCCCAGCAGAACGCCATCTCCAGCAGCCAGCTGAAATACACGGTCATCGTGGTGGCCTCCCTGCCGATGATGATCATCTATCCGTTCTTCCAGAAATACTTTGTCAAGGGCGTCATGCTGGGCTCGCTCAAGGGCTGAGGGCCATGCATCCGGTTCGTATGGGACGGGCAGTTCCCATTCGTATAGAAACGTCAAGGAGGGAAACATCATGAAGAAACTGGTATCCATCCTGCTGGTGCTGACGCTGGCGCTGGGCTGCTGCTCCTTCGCCGCGGCGGAGGAGCCCGTGCTCAGGCTGAGCGTGCTGGGCCGTCAGCGCTCGGGCATCACCTTTGAGCAGACGCAGTCCCTGCATGCCTGGGAGGTCCTTTGCGACATGTTCCGGGCCAACAACCTGGAGCTGGATTACACCGTGGTGGAGCGCGACCAGTACGCCGCGATCCTCAACGCCGTGATGGCCAGCGGCGATTTCCCGGACTTCTTCTACGCCGCGTCCCTGAGCGACGCGGACTGCATCAACCTCATTGAGGGCGGCAAGCTGCTGGACATCAACGAGGCGCTGCAGTATTCCTCCGGCCCGGCGGCCAGGGAATTCGCCGAGGACGGCCTCTACGCCATCAGCGCCGCCATGTACACCTACACCGACGGGGGCATGTACTTCTTCGGCAACGTGTCCAAGCAGATCTCCGTGGAGAACGATTACTTCGGCCCCCAGGCGGTCATCGGCAACAACTGCGCCATGCTGATCCGCCAGGACTGGCTTGACCAGCTGGGTCTGCCCATGCCCGCCACCCTGGACGAGGTCTTCGACACCCTGGTGGCCTTCCAGGACAACGACATGAACGGCAACGGCATCCGCGACGAGCGTCTGTGCCTGAACGTGGGCGGCACCGGCGACAACACCAACTACATGTTCAACGGCGTGGCCCAGTGGTTCGGCCTGGCGCCCTTCGACTTCCAGGTGAACCGCCAGACCCATCAGGCCCAGGTGCCCTTCCTGCAGGAGGGCTACGTGGAATACATCCGGTTCATCCAGAAGTGCGTGGACGCCCATGTCCTGTACCTGAGCGACAATGTCAGCTACTACAACGGCGGCACCTCGGAGGGCGACGCGCTGAACACCATCATGCAGGACAACTGCGTGGCCATGTATTACGGCGTGGCGCTGAGCGACCATCCCTACCAGCCGGAGAGCGCCGTCTATGCCATGATGCCCGCCATCCGCGGCACCGACAAGGCCGATCCGGCCATGAACGCCTCCTCCGGCTACAAGGCCTGGAGCCGCTGGGCCTTCTCCGCCGACGCGGATCCCAAGGCTGTGGCCGCCTTCCTGGACACCATCTGCACGCAGGAATACGCCAAGTGGGTGACCTTCGGCATTGAGGGCGAAACCTACACCGTCGACCAGGAGACCGGCTGTTACACCTTCACCGCCTCCAACGTGGTGGACGACATCCTCAAGACCGGCAAGGCCCGCGGCTACATGCTGGTGATCGACTCCTACCTGCCCGACGCCTCGCAGATCGGCTGGTATCAGGCCTACAACGGCGCGCTGAACTGGAACAGCTACGACGAATTCCTGTCGTCGGCCTACTTCCAGGAGGTGCTGAGCAAGCAGTACACCGAGAACCAGATCAAAAACCTGACCGAATGGTGCCATCAGGCCGAAACCACCCTGCTGTACAACTTCAACCCCGACCTGAACATGATCGCCCCCATGAACACCCTGGAGGAGGCCGAGGTGCTGGATCTGTACAACACCGACCTGAACACCTATCTGCCGGAGCTGACGGTGGGCTTTGTCAGCGGGCAGTATGACATCGCCGACTACGACAGCTATGTGGAGGAGCTCAACGGCATGGGCCTGCAGGAGGTGCTCGCCGTGCGCCAGGCCCAGTACGACCGCTACTACGGCCAGTAAGCCATCCATCAGCCGGACGCCCGCCGTCCGCCGGAGACCCCCCAAAAAAGGGGGGCTCCGTTTTTTGCATGCCCGGCGCTTCCATCAGCATCCTTTCCTTGCAATCCGCGGGAAAACCCGGTATACTGACTGTATCGTGACCCATGGCGCGAAATGAGGCTGATGAATATGAAACGCATGGTGGCATGGCTGCGCGGCGGCGCGGGCCGGCTGCTGGACATGCTGGGCCGGCTGCGGCTGATGACCATCCTGAAGGCCACGGTGGTCATCGCCGTGATTCTGTTCACGCTGTCGCTGCTGCTGTCCAACCGCATCGCCCAGGGGCTGATCCATTCCGAGTACGAGGAATACAACGAGACCATCTTCCGGCAGGCGGAAACGGCCGTCAACCGCTCGGTGTACGACCTGTCGCAGCTTTGCTATACCTTCATGTCCAACGAGACCGTCGGGGCGTACATGAGCGCCCCCGGCTTCGACACGCGCACCAGCATGATGGATTCCCTCAAGGCGGAATTCGACCGCCTGATCACCATCCAGTCCGACATCAAGCGCATCCTGCTCTACGACCTGAGCGGCAAGACCATCGCCTCCGCCAGCGCGGGCAGCGCCCCTACCCCGCCCCTCATCACGGCCGACAGCATTACCTTCTCCGGCCGCACGGTGCTCAACAACCGGGACTTCTTCAGCATCCACATGCCCGTGTACAACCTGGATTCCTCCCGCCGCTCCCAGAAGCTGGGCTACTGCCAGATCATCGTCAGCATGGACTTCCTGCGCAAGAGCCTGGAGGAAATCCTGCCCAACCCGGACTACTTCTGCCTGCTGACCGACGGGCAGGGCGAGATGCTCCTGCAGGAGGGGGATATCCCCCAGGCGCTGCTGGAGGAGCTGCTGGCCATGGAGGAGCTTTCCTCCGGCCCGGAGGGGCAGGTGCTCTATCAGGCCCGCCTGGACCGCACCCCCTGGACCATTCACTTCGGCGTGCCCCAGAAGCAGCTCTATGCCTCCATCAACCTCTTGCAGCAGAATTACCTCATTACATACCTGATCATCGGCGCGCTGCTGCTGGTGCTGTTCGTGGCCATCTACGCCGGCGTGCTGCGGCCCATCCGCACGCAGATCCAGTTCATGACCTACTACGCCAGGAACCGCACCAGCCGCATGCCCGTCGCCTCCCACAACGAGATGAACGAGCTGGCCAGCCATCTCAACCAGATGCTGGACGACATCGACCAGCTCACCGCCGAAAACGTCCGCGCCCAGCAGCGCATCCTGGAGGCGCAGTATCAGGAGAAGCAGTCCGAGCTGTTCGCCTACCGCAACCAGGTCAATCCCCACTTCCTGCGCAACACCTTCGAGACCATCCGGGGGATGGCGCTGTTCCACCACGTGGAGGACATCGCCGCCATCACCGAATCCCTGTCGGAGCTTTTCTCCTACAACCTGCTGGGCAAGGGCTACGCCCCCGTCCGGGAGGTGCAGGCCCATCTGGAAAACTATACCGCCATCATCCGCTACCGCTTCAACAACCGCTACGCCATCCTGACCGACATCGCCCCGGAAACCCTGGACGTGCTCTTCCCGAAGATGGTGGTGCAGCCTCTGGTGGAAAACGCCATCTTCCACGGCCTGGAAACCGTGGAGACGGGCGGCAGCGTATCGGTGACCATCGCCCTGAGCCCGGACGCCAGCCGGCTGATGCTCACCGTGGCGGACAACGGCCTGGGCATGACCCCCGAAGAGCTCAGGGCCCTGGAGGAGGACCGTCTGGCCTACGACCGCACCAACGACTTCCCCGCCCGCAAGCACGGGGTGGGCATGATCAACATCTACCGCCGCCTGCGGCTGTTCTACGGCGACGCGCTGGACTTCACCATGGACAGCGCCCTGGGGAAGGGCACGGTGGTGCGCGTCAGCGTGCCCTGCGGCATTGGGGATATGGAGGCGCAGCATGTACCGGGTTTTTTTGATTGACGACGAGCCCTGGGCCATGGTGACCCTGGAGCTGCTCATCGACTGGCAGAGCCTGGGATTCGAGATCGCCGGGAAGGTGGACAACGCCCGCGCCGCCTGGGAGCAGATCCTGCAGCAGCAGCCGGATGTGATCGTCACCGACATCCGCATGCCGGGCCTGAGCGGGCTGGAGCTGCTCAGCCGCATCCACGGGGCCGCCCTGCCCGTGGAGGTGGTGCTGGTCAGCGCCTTCGCGGACTTCGCCTATGCGCAGGAGGCCATCGGCAAGGGGGCCTTCGCCTATCTGCTCAAGCCCGTGCGCAGCGACCGGCTGACCGCGTGCTTCCGGCAGCTGCGGGACAGGCTGGACATGCGGCGGGCGCAGCGGGGGCAGGAGGAGCGCAAGCGCCGGCAGGCGCTGCTGACGCGCTCGGCCACGGCGGGGGAAGCCTTCGCGGCCCTGGGCGGACGGGGCGGGGGCGAAATCGTGCTGCTGCACGGGGGCGCCGCGCTGGAGGCGCTGCTGGCCGGGGAGGCTGCGGACGTCATGCCCCGCGTGACGCTGGACGACGGGGAGATCGTGGCCCTGACGCCCTGGGCGGAGGGCCTGCCGGAGCGCTTGTCCGCGCTGTGCCGCGAAAGGGCGGAGACGGGCGTCTTCGGCCTTGCCCGGGGCGACACCCGCCTGGACACCCTGGCGTATCTGGCACGCAACGCGTGGCTGTCGGCCCGCTTTGCCGGGGCGGCGGGGTTCGCGGCGGGACTGGACAGCCCCGGCTATGCCGGCGAGGTGGACCTGTTCATGGCGCTGCAGTACAACCGCCGCGGCATGGTGCTGAGCCATCTGGAGGCGCTGCGGCGGGAGGTGGAGGCCGGGCGGATGCTGGTGGACAAGCTCTTCACCCTGCTGATGAGCGTGGACAGCTTCTGGCGGCACGCGCGGGAAACGGCGTCGCTGTTCCCGTCGGAGTGGAAGCAGTATGCGGATCTTCTGCGGGACTACCCCGACTGCGCGTCGCTGTTCGACCATCTGACGGCGGTGTTCTCCGACGACGCCGAGGAGGCGCTGCTTTCGCCCGTCATGGAGGAAATCCGCGAGCGCTACGCCTGCAACCGCACCGTGGCCGACCTGGCGCAGGAGCTGGGGGTCAGCCAGGCGCATCTGAGCCAGCTGATCCGCCGCCGCACGGGCAGAACCTATTCCGAGCTGGTGCAGGAAATGCGCATGGACCGCGCCAAGGAGCTGCTGGCCTACTCCGGCAAGGCGGTGATGGACATCGCCCTGGAGGTGGGGTATTCCGACCAGTTCTACTTCTCCAAGCTGTTCAAGCGCCTGTGGGGCATGTCCCCCAACGCGTGGCGCAAGCAGGCCCGTTCTGGCAATAAAATTACCAAATCCGAAATGGAATAGTCCATGTACATCCGCCTCCGGTCGTATTATGATGACAAGCAAGGAGGATGCCCGGCATGGGTTGACATCCTCAAAAATGAACGGAGGTATATGCACATGAAAAGGTTTGCCGCCCTCGCCATGGTTCTGGCGCTGCTGCTCACCCCCCTGTTCGGCCAGAGCGCGCTGGCTGATGACGTGGTCATCAACTGGTACTCCGACGTGTCCGGCTGGGGTCCCGCCAACTGGAACGGAGTCACCTCCTCGCCCCTGCTGGACGCGCTGAAGGAGAACTTCGGCGTGACCATGTCCATCGAGCAGCCCGCCACCGACGCCGCCACCAAGCTGGCGCTGATGATCGCCACCAACGACCTGCCTGACCTGATCTCCATCACCGATTCCGAGACCATCGCCCAGCTGATCGAGTCCGGCTATGTGTACACCATCCCCGAGTTCCTGGAGCAGTATGATCCCGATTCCCACCTCCTCCAGGACTTCCCCGCCGACGTGAAGAAGGCCATCGTGGACGCCTATGGCGACTTCTGGTTCTTCCCCTCCCACATGGACTCCGTGGATCACCGGGTGACCTATCCCCTGTGCTCCGAGGCCTATGTGAACAACGTGGTGTACGGCTCCAACTCCGCCATCATGTTCAACACCAAGATCATGGAGGATCTGGGCATCACCCAGGAGGACGTGCAGACCCAGGACGCCTTCATGGCCACGCTGGAAAAGGTTAAGAACTCCGGCTACACCGTGGACGGCAAGCCCGTCATCGTGGCCACCATGAACGCCAATCTGTGGATCGGCGGCTCCCTGGACGGCAACATGAGCATGTCCTTCGGCATCGCGCCCGTGGACGCCGAGGGCAACTACCGTCACAAGGAAATGAACCCCGGCTACAAGGAAGTGCTGAAGTTCGCCAACGACATGGTGCGCGGCGGCTACATGGATCTTGACCTGCTGACCCTGGACGAGCATGCCCTGGTGACCATGATCGACGCCGGTCAGGTGTTCTGCTGGTTCGGCAACCCCGCCCAGACCAACCTGGCCAACGCCAACATGACCTCCTTCGGCCCGATCCTGTCCCGCACGGGCGCGGTGCCCGTCATGGGCATCAACTCCCAGGCCGGCACCGGCTGGATCAAGACCTTCGTGTCCAAGAACTGCAAGAACCCCGAGGCCCTGGCCAAGGCGTTCTCCTTCATGACCAGCGAGGAAGGCCTGTGGCTGAACTACTACGGCGTGGAGGGCGTTGACTACACCAAGCAGGAGGACGGCACCATGGTCCGCACCGCCGAAGGCCTGCAGCGCTACAACGACAACTACATCCAGAACATCTGGCTGTGGCCCTTCAACGACACCGACTTCTTCTGGTGCACCACCCCCGGCCCCGACAAGCAGTCCGACGGCGCCAACGGCTCTGACATGGCCTATTCCATCGCCTGCTCGGCCATGGGCCGCTGGGAAACCACCTACATCTACAACTCCGGCCTGCTGACCAACGTGGACTCCAAGCCCCTGGATCCCACCAGCGACCTGGGCATCAAGTATACCCAGATCGAGCACTACCTGGAGAGCCAGAAGGCCAAGATCGTGGCCGCCGCCACCGAGGAGGAGTTCGAGAAGGAATACCAGGCGATGATCGATACCCTGAACGGCTATGACATCACCGCCGTGGACGCCGCCCTCAACGAGTACCTCCAGGCCGCCTGCGCCGCCAACGATCAGAAGATCGAGAACCCCAACGCTGCCATCTACGAGCAGTAATCCCCTCTTGCCCGCACGGCGGAGTCCGCCTTCGCCGTGCGGCTTTTCCGCCCTGCCGCGGTGCGGCCCGCCCCGCCGCGGCAGCAACACGATTTTCTGCATCTGCTTTTCCGGCAGCATAAGGAGGCCACTATGGCAAGAAAAAACACGCGCGGAAAACTGGGCTATGAAATCGGCGTGCAATTCCAGCTGCATTCCATGATGCTGCCGGGCCTGCTGCTGATGCTCCTGTTCAACATCGTACCGCTCTTCGGCCTGCTTCTGGCATTCAAGAACTACAAGGTCACCTCCGGTATCGTCGGCATTTTCACCAGCCCCTGGTACGGCTTCCAGAACTTCAAGATTATCTTCTCCAACCACGACTTCGGCAACATGATCAAAAACACGCTGGGCATCAACCTTATCGGCCAGCTTGTTTCGATCCCGCTGACCATCATCCTGGCGCTCTTCATCAACGAAATTCCCCACGAGTCCATGAAAAATACCGTCAAAACGGTCACCTACATGCCGCACTTTGTTTCATGGGTCGTGTTCGGCACCATCGTGATCAACCTCCTCACCTCCGATGGCGTCATCAACAAGCTGCTGCTGGCCATGGGCGTGCTGGACAATCCCGTGGTGTTTATGGCCAAGCCCGATTATTTCTGGACCATCAGCATCGTCTCCAGCCTGATCAAGGAGATCGGCTGGGGTACCATCCTCTATACCGCCGCCATCTCCGGCGTGGATACCACCCTCTACGAGGCCGCCGAAATCGACGGCGCCGGCCGCTACCGCAAAATGTGGTACATCACCCTCCCCACCATCAAGGGCACCATCGTCATCATGCTCATCTTCGCCGTGGCCGGCATCATGAACAACAACTTCGACCAGATCTACGTCCTCCAGAACAGCTTCAACCTGGAGCGCAGCGAGGTCATCGATACCTACATCTACAAGGTCGGCCTGCAGCAGCTGCAGTTCGGCGTGGCGTCGGCCATCAACATCTTCAAGTCCGCCATCGCCCTGGCGCTGCTGTTCACCGCCAACTTCGTCTCCCGCAAGCTCACCGACAGCGGACTGTTCTGAGAAAGGAGGCTTTACCATGGACAAGACCGCCGGCTTCCGCAGGGAACATACCGTCAAGCCCAGCGATCGCCTGTTCACCGCCATCCTGTACGTCGTCATGACGGTGATCATGTTCGTCACCGTCTATCCCATGTGGTACTCGGTCATCAATTCCCTGAATACCGCCTCCGACCTGGCCAAGAACGGCTACGCCTACCTCTGGCCCCGGGAGTTCACCCTCGACAGCTGGGCCAGCGTCGTCAAGGATCCCGAAATTCTCCGCGCCTTCACCATCACCTTTTCCCGCACGGTGATCGTCACCTTCTTCCAGACGCTCATCACCGCCATGTTCGCCTACGGCTTCTCCCGCAGCTACCTGCGCGGCAGACGCCTGTATTCCACCATCGGCTTCCTGAGCATGTACCTGTCCGGCGGCGTGATCGCCTACTTCATCCTCTTCAACGCCCTCAAGCTCTACAATACCTACTGGGTCTACATCATCCCCTGCCTGTTCGGCGGATTCTACAACGTCATCATCTTCAACGCCAACTACAAGTCCATCCCCGATACCCTCTTCGAATCCGCCAAGATCGACGGCGCCAGCGAATACCGCATCTTCTTCCAGATCGTCCTGCCCCTGTCCAAGCCGGTTTTGTCCGCGCTGGCCATCTTCACCGCCGTGGGCATCTGGAACGATTACTCCGCCACCCTCTACTACACCCGCTCCCCCCAGCTGCAGACCCTCTCGTACTACCTGCTGGCCATCACCAAGTCCAGCAAGGCCGCCGAGGAGCTGCAGAAGGCCATGAACGTGGGCGTTTCCGCCAACCTGGCCAACGTGGTCAGCCAGAGCTCCAACTACCGCACCATCGAGCTGGCCTGCATGGTGCTGGCCGCCCTGCCCCTGATCATCATCTACCCCTTCCTGCAGAAGTTCTTCGAGAAGGGCATGATGATCGGCTCGGTCAAGGGCTGACGCCGCTTTCCCTTTTCACCCCGGATCCGCCATCGGCTCCGGGGATTTCCTGCATGTCAAGGAGGTTGATCCCATGCCTACGGCTCCCGCACCCCTCTTCCGCGATCCCATCTTCGACGGCCCCACCGATCCCACCGTCATCTGGAACCGTCAGGAGAAAACCTGGTGGCTCATCTACACCGCCCGCCGGGCCAACGTCCCCTGCCACGGCGTCAGCTGGGTGCACGGCACCGACCTGGGCGTGGCCTCCTCCGCGGACAACGGCCAGACCTGGCTCTACCGCGGCACGCTGAACCTGGAGGCCATCGAGCACGGCCGCAACACCTACTGGGCGCCGGAGGTGCTCTGGCATGACGGGCAGTACCACATGTTCGTCAGCTACATCACCGGCGTGCCCACCGCCTGGGTGGGCGACCGCACCATCCTCCACTACACCAGCGACAACCTCTGGGACTGGCAATACGAGCACGCCGTGCCCCTGCCCAGCCGGCGGGTCATCGACGCCTGCGTCCATCCCCTGCCCGGCGGCGGCTGGCGGCTGTGGTACAAGGACGAAAGCGACGATTCCCACACCCACTACGCCGACAGCCCTGACCTTTTCACCTGGGAGCACAAGGGCGTCGCCACCCGGGATCAGGCCCAGGAGGGCCCCAACGTGTTCGCCCTGGACGGCCGCTACTGGATGATCGCCGACATCTGGGACGGCCAGGCGGTCTATTCCAGCGACGACCTGACGGTCTGGACCCGGCAGGAGGGCGCGATCATGTCCGGCGCGGGCAAGCGCACCGAGGACGGCAACCGCGCCCATCACGCCGACGTGCTGGTGGTGGACGATCACGCGTACATGTTCTACTTCGTGCATCCGGGGCAGCAGGCGTACTCCTACGCCTCGGGGCCCAACGATCTGGCGCCCCGGCGCTCCAGCGTGCAGGTATCCGCGCTGCGGGTGGTGGACGGGAAGCTGGTTTCCCTGCGGGACGAGCCCTTCGACTTCTTCCTGCCCAAGCCCGGCGTCTGATCCGCGCGCCCGCCGCATCCCCCAAAAAAAGCGAACCACCGGTCATGCCGGTGGTTTTTTTGATCCGCAGGGCCGTCAGCGGTCGGCCGGGACGCGGAAAATGTTGCTGCGCGGGTCGTGGGACTTGATCTCCTTGGGGGATACGCCGAACTTCTTCTTGAACATGCGGCTGAAGTAGTACGCGTCGCAGAAGCCGAAATGCTCGGCCACCTCCTTGACGCTGGCGCCGCCGTCGCGCAGCATGCGGTAGGCGTCCTCCAGCTTCAGGTTCAGCTGATACTGGTGGATGCTCTCGCCGGTGATGGCCCGGAAGCGCGAGGACAGCGTGCGCTCGTTCATGCCGGTGATGGCCGCCACCTCCTGGATGGAATACATGCGGTGGGCATGCTCCTTGAACAGGCGGATGATCGCCACGCTCCATTCGTTGCCCGCCTGCTGGGTGGTCAGCGCCTGACTGGTCAGGTCGTTCAGCAGCAGGTTCAGCAGATACTGCAGCCGCCGCACGGCGTCCTTGCGCTGGGACCAGTAGGTGTCGATGATGATGCGGAACAGATGCGTGATGGGCGTATCCTGTCCGCAGTGGATCAGGGTGGGCAGGCAGAAGCTGTTGCCCGCGCAGTAGGCGGCGGCCTCGGTGCTGCTCAGCTCCACGATGCATTTGTCGGTGGGCAGGCAGGTCATGTGGATGAACATGTTGCGGGCGTTGAGGGTGCACTTGGTGGGGCTCCAGTGATGGCTGTGCGCCCGCAGGAAGATCAGATCCCCCGCCTGCACCTGGTACACGGTGTCATCCTGGACGATGGTCCACTCGCCGCTGTAGATGTACATCATGTCATGCTCGTCCATGATCCGGTCGGGATGCAGCTCGGGCTGGGGGTAGACGTTTTCGCCGCACAGGGTCACCACGCGGCTGGGGGAATAGGGCAGGATGCTGTATTCCATGGGGATGCTCCTTAACAAAATTACATTGTTTTGCCGGTTTACACATCTGTTTCCTTCACTTTCATTATATTACACATCGAAACGCCCGTCAAGGCCGGATCAGGCAGGCGATCGCCTTCGCCGCGGGCCGGAGGCGCAGCCGTATGCACCACCGGTTCCACGGCCGGGCCAAATGCCGCAAAACCGTGATATTTCAAGGTTTCCGGAGCCTTGGGCGGCGCGGGCGGGCATGCAGCGCTGCATATGGAGCGTCACCCTGCGCACCAACTCAGACAAAATTGCCTCATTGCGCGAAATGTTCATGCTTTTGCGGGTACTGTCATTGCTAAACCTGTGAAAAATGGTAAAATAAAGGGCAGATGATGCCATACGGCATCAAAACCGTTCTAAGGAGGAGAAATCTATGAAGCGCATTGTTGCCCTGGTACTGGCAGCCATGATGCTGCTGTCCTGCATGAGCTTCGCCGTGGCCGACGAGGAGCCCGTGAAGCTGACGGCCCTGTTCATCGCCCATCCGCTGACCAAGCATGTGGATGAGATGAAGTGGATCGACGAGGTCGAGCAGGTGGCTGGCGTGGACATCACCTGGGAGGTCATCTGGACCGACTGGAATCAGCTGAAGTCCACCCGCTTTGCCGCTGGCGATATCCCGGACATCCTGATCAACGCCACCGGCGACTCCGACTACACCACCTACTCCGGCCTGTTCCTGGAGCTGACCGATCTGATCGAGTCCAGCGCCCCCAACGTGAAGGCCATGTTCGAGGAAGAGCCTGACACCCTGGCCCTGGCCAAGACGCTGGAAGGCGAAATCTACGGCCTGCCCAAGTTCCAGGGCAAGTGGCCTGACTGCAACGGCGTTATGTTCGTCAACAAGGTCTGGCTGGACAACCTGGGCCTGGAGGTTCCCACCACCCTGTCCGAGATGCACGACGTGCTGGTGGCCTTCCGTGACAACGACTGCAACGGCAACGGCGACCCCAACGACGAAGTTCCCCTGGACTTCAACGGCTGGTTCGGCGGCGCCTACTCCCTGACCAACCTGATCGGCTCCTGGGGCATCCAGCTGGTGAACTGGGGCAGCGACGCCTACTTCGCCGAGGATGGCCAGATCAAGAACTACGCCGTGGATGACCGCTACAAGGCCATGATGAAGTGGCTGGCCAGCCTCGAGGCTGAAGGCCTGATCAACCCCAACGCCATCACCAATGACTACTCCATGTTCCAGTCCCTGTCCCGCGGCGACGGCGACGGCAACGCCCTGGTCGGCATGGTGATGGGCTGGGAGCAGACCGACAAGTTCGGCCCCGTCCTGCATGAGCAGTATGTGCCCTGCGGCCCCTTCGTCAACGATATCGACCCCGACTATGCCGGCATCGAGCCCCGCTGGACCTATGACTTCTCCGGCCTGAACCTGTCCGCCAACCGCGCCTGCATCTCCGCCAAGTGCGAGAACCCCGAGGCTGCCATGCGGTTCCTGGACACCCTGTATCGCTATGACTACTCCGTGCAGGGCCTGTTCGGCGGCATCGCCGACGGCTGCGTCGAGCAGACCGGCGAGAACTCCTTCAAGGTGCTGCCGCCTCCCGAGGGCACTGACGCCGGCACCTGGAAGTGGACCTCCACCTTCGCCGACAACGCGCCCATGTACATCCGCCGCTCCACCGAGATCGAAATGGCTCAGGATATGACCTACGCCATCGAGGAGCGCGAGCAGTACAAGGAAGCCATCGCCCGCATCGACATGAGCAAGGAATATTATCCGCAGATGTTCATGCGCTACACCAACGACGACCAGAACACCCTGGCCCAGCTGCAGGCTGGCATCACCAGCATCACCGACAGCTGGTGGGGCATCTGGCTGACCGGCGAGGCTGACATCGACGAGACCTGGGACGACTATGTGGCTGAGGTTTACGCCGCTGGTCTGGAGCAGGTGCTGGCCATCCGTCAGGCTGCCTACGACGCTTACATGGCTCAGTAATTCCTGACTGCCAAGGGGTGCGGAGCAATCCGCACCCCTGTTTCAACTTCTATGCATCACGGGAGGAATCGGCATGACGAACGCAAAAGCCGTTAGCACCGGGAAAAAGAAGAGCTTGGGATGGTATCTCAGCCATGACTGGCAGCTGTGGGTCATGCTGATCCCGGCCATCGTGTACATCTTCATCTTCTGCTACATGCCCATGTACGGCGCGCAGCTGGCCTTCAGGGACTATGACTACTCCAAGGGCATCTACGGCGGCGCATGGGCCGGCTTCAAGTATTTCCAGCAGTATTTCAACTCGGCCATGTTCGGCACAACGCTGAAGAATACCTTCATCATTTCGCTGTGCTCCATCGTGTTCGGCTTCCCGGCGCCCATTATCCTGGCGATCGTCTTCAACCAGCTGCGCCACGCCGGCGTCAAGCGCGCGCTGCAGACCATCGTCTACATTCCCTACTTCATTTCCACGGTGGTTCTGGTGTCCATGCTGAACGTGCTCTTCGCCAAGCAGGGCGGCGTGCTCAGCGACTTCCTCAAGGCCATCGGCCTGGTGCCCGCCAACGCCAACCTCCTGGGCCAGAAGCAGTACTTCGTGTGGATGTACGTGGGCTCGGGCATCTGGCAGAGCATGGGCTGGAACAGCATCATCTACATCGCCGCGCTGTCCTCCGTGGACATCCAGCTCTACGACGCGGCGAAAATCGACGGCGCCAATGTGTGGCAGCGCGTCGTTCACATCGAATTCCCGGCGCTGCTCCCCACGATCATGATCCTGCTGATCATGAACATGGGCAGCATCCTGAACGTTGGCTTCGACAAGGTGTTCCTGATGCAGAACACCCTGAACAAGCAGGCCTCGGAGGTCATCTCCACCTACGTCTATCACCTGATGGCCCCCTCCACCGGCGCACCGCAGTTCTCCCTGGCAACAGCCGTGGGTCTGTTCACCAATGTGGTCAACTTCGCCTTCCTGATGGCGACCAACTGGCTGAGCAAGAAGATCACCGGCTCCGGCCTGATGTAAGGAAAGGAGGACGAGCAGTATGGCTAAAAAGCACGCACCCGTCAGCTATGTGCCCGAATGCAACCGCATCCGCGACAAGAGCCTGTCTGACCGGATTTTCCACGCGCTGGTGATCCTCATCTCCATCCTGGTGGCCATCATCATCATTTATCCGCTGTGGTTCGTGATCATCGCGTCCATCTCCAACTCCGACCTGGTCAACCAGGGCAAGGTCACCTTCTGGCCGGTGGACATCCGCTTCTACGGCTATCAGCAGATCTTCCAGGATTCCCGCATCTGGGTCGGCTACCGCAACACCATCTTCTACGTGGTGGTGGGCACGCTGCTGAACATCATCGTCACCATGCCGGCGGCCTACGCGCTGTCCCGGCAGGACTTCAAGGCCCGCAATGCCGTCATGCTGTACTTCGTGTTCACGATGTACTTCTCCGGCGGCCTGGTGCCCACCTACATGATGGTCAACAGCCTGGGGCTGATCAACTCCCCCTGGATCCTGCTGGTGATGGTGCTGATCAACACCTACAACCTGATCATCGCCCGCACCTTCATCCAGAACACCATCCCCAACGATCTGTTCGAATCGGCCACGCTGGACGGCGCCAATCACTTCCGCACCTTCTGGAGCATCGTGCTGCCGCTGTCCAAGGCCATCATCTCCGTGGAAATCCTGTACTACGCGGTGTTCCACTGGAACGATTACTTCAACGCCCTGATCTACACCTCCAGCCCGGAGGTTCAGCCCCTGCAGATGGTGCTGCGCCGCATCCTCCTGCAGAACGAGGCCTTCGCCAGCGGCAACGGCGGCGTGCAGGGCGGCTATGCCCAGTCCTCCGCCGATCAGGTGAAGTACGCGGTGATCATCGTGTCCACGGTTCCGATTCTGTGCGTATACCCCTTTGTGCAGAAGTACTTCGAGAAGGGCGTCATGATCGGCGCTGTGAAGGGATAAGCCTGCAATCCCGCGCCCTGTGCCGCCAAGGTACAGGGCATCTTTTTGCCAAAAAATGAACGGCAGTTCATTCAATCGAGGAGGTTTGTTCTATGGACTCCAGGTATTTCAGCCGTGAGGGCGACTCCCTCATTTTCCGCAACAATGGCGAGACCCTGGTTCTGACCCCCTGGAACGACGGCGCCCTGCGCGTGCGCGCCGCCATGATGGCCGAGGTGGAGGACACCCGCTGGGCGCTGCTGGACCCCACCTGGGATGGCGAGGTCGCCATCGCCATCGAGGATACCGTCGCCTCCATCACCTGCGGCAAGCTGACCGCCACCATCACCGTGGAGCCCTGGCATGAGCGGGGACGGATCATCTTCACCAACCAGGAGGGCAAGGTGCTGCTCAGCGAGCGGGACAGCGAGGGCGCGGTGGATGCCAGGGCCCGGCATTTCCAGCCAATCCTGGGGGGCGATCACCGGCTGACCGTGTCCTTCAACGGGCAGGAGGGCGAGCACATCTACGGCATGGGCCAGTATCAGCAGGAGGAGCTGGACCTGAAGTACACCACCCTCGAGCTGGCCCACCGCAACAGCCAGGCCAGCGTGCCCTTCTATATGAGCAGCCGGGGGTACGGCTTCCTGTGGCACAACCCCGCCGTGGGCCGTGTGACCTTCGGGAAGAACTACACCGTGTGGCAGGCGGAATCCTCCCGGCAGATGGACTACCTGATGATCGCCGGGGACTCCCCCGCCGAGATCAGCCTGGCCTACGCCCGGGCCACGGGCTTCGCCCCCATGATGCCCGATAACCTCACCGGCCTGTGGCAGTGCAAGCTGCGCTACTGGAATCAGGAGGAGGTTCTGCAGGTGGCCCGGGAGTACAAGCGCCGGGGCCTGCCCATGGACGTGATGGTGGTGGACTTCTTCCACTGGCCGAAGATGGGCGACTACCGCTTCGATCCGGAGTTCTTCCCCGACCCCAAGGCCATGTGCGACGAGCTGCGGGCCATGGGCGTAACCTGCATGGTCAGCGTATGGCCGCAGGTATCCCTGGAGAGCGAGAACTATCACGAGATGCGCCACCGGAACCTGCTGGTGCACAGCGAGTACGGCGAGCAGGTGGGCATGCGCTTCGGCGGGGACAGCATGTTCTTCGACGCCACCAACCCCCGCTCCCGGCAGTATGTGTGGGACAAGTGCAAGCAGAACTACTGGGACAAGGGCGTGCGCATGTTCTGGCTGGACGAGGCGGAGCCGGAATACGGCACCTACGACTACAGCAACTACCGCTACAGCATTGGCCCTGCGCTGCAGGCGGGCAACGTGTATCCCCAGGCCTATTCCCGGGGCTTCTACGAGGGCATGAAGGCCGAGGGCATGGAGAATCCCGTGAACCTGGTGCGCTGCGCCTGGGCGGGCAGCCAGCGCTACGGCGCGCTGGTGTGGAGCGGCGATATCAGCAGCACCTGGGAATTCCTGCGCATGCAGGTGTGCGCCGGGCTGAACATGGGCATCGCGGGCATCCCCTGGTGGACGACGGACATCGGCGGCTTCCACGGGGGCGTGACGGCGGACGAAGGCTTCCGGGAGCTGCTGGTGCGCTGGTTCCAGTGGGGAGCCTACTGCCCGGTGATGCGCCTGCACGGCGACCGTCAGCCCTTCACCCAGATCCGCGCCAAGGACGGCACCCCCCGGGAGCACACCGGCGCGGACAACGAGCTGTGGAGCTTTGGCGAGGAGGCCTACGAGATCCTGAAGAAGTACCTGTTTGTCCGGGAAGGCCTGCGCCCCTACACCCATCAGCTGATGGCGGAGGCTCACGAGGCGGGCAAGCCGGTGATGCGCCCCATGTTCTACGAATTCCCGGAGGACGAAACCTGCTACGCGCTGAAGGATCAGTACCTGTACGGCAGCCGGTATCTGGTGGCGCCGGTGATGACCCCCGGCGCGCGGGAACGCAGGGTCTACGTGCCCGCGGGCCGGTGGCGCAACGTGGACAGCGGCGAAACCCTGCACAGCGCCGGCGCCTTCTTCACCCTGCCCGCGCCGCTGAACGTGATGCCTGTCCTGGAGCGTCTGGACTGACGGGAGGATGACAGCATGAGCGCCATCAGCAACCCCCGTGCCTTCGGCCTGCGTCAGGTGGAGGTCACGGACGATTACTGCCGCAACGCGCTGCAAAAGGACGTGGACTACCTGCTCTCCCTGGAGCCTGAGCGGCTGCTGGCCGGCTATTACGAGAACGCCGGGCTTCCCGCCGCGCCGCGCTACGGGGGCTGGGAGCGGCATCTGCTGGCGGGGCATACCCTGGGCCACTACCTGACCGCGGCGGCCCAGGGCTACGCCAACGCCGCTGTGGGCGAAGCCGATCGCCAGGCCCTGTACAGCCGGATCACCGCCTGCGTGGACGGCCTGCGGACATGCCAGCAGCATTCCCTGGGGAAGCCGGGCTTTCTTTTCGGCGGCAGGGTGCTGGACCCGGAGAACGTGGAAATCCAGTTCGACAACGTGGAAAACCGCCATACCAACATCTTCACCGAGGCCTGGGTCCCCTGGTACAACCTGCACAAGCTGCTCAGCGGACTCATCAGCGTCTGCACCTGCACCCCCTGCGCCCCGGCGCTGGAGGTGGCCAGAGCCCTGGGCGACTGGGCCTGCGAGCGTTCGGCGCGCTGGTCGGAGGAAACGCGCGCCACCGTTCTGGCCACCGAGTACGGCGGCATGAACGACTGCCTGTACGAGCTGTACGCCCTGACGGGGGATAGCCGCTACGCCGACGCCGCGCACCGCTTCGACGAGGAGCCGCTCTTCGCGCTGGTGCGCTCCGGAAGGCCCAACGCGCTGAACAACCGCCACGCCAACACCACCATCCCCAAGTTTCTGGGCGTGATGAACCGCTACCGCACCCTGAAGGATCAGGCGGACGCAGCGACCTGCCTGGAGACCGCGCAGGCCTTCTGGCGGATGGTGGTGGAGCGGCACACCTACTGCACCGGCGCCAACAGCGAGTGGGAGCATTTCGGCATGGACAATGTGCTGGACGCCGAGCGCACCAGCTGCAACAACGAAACCTGCAACGTCTACAACATGCTCAAGCTGTCCCTGTGGCTCTACGAGGCCACCGGGGACGTCCGGTACATGGACTACTACGAGCGGGCGTTCTACAACGCCATCCTGTCCTCCCAGAACCCGGAGACCGGCATGACCACCTACTTCCAGCCCATGGCGTCGGGGTACTTCAAGGTGTTCGGCACGCCGCGGGACAGCTTCTGGTGCTGCACGGGCTCGGGCATGGAGAGCTTCACCAAGCTGGGCAGCGCGGTCTGGGCCTGCGCAGAGGACAATCTGGCGGTGAACCTGTACCTGTCCTCCACGCTGCGCTGGGCGGAGAAGGGCCTTGTGGTGCATCAGGAGGCCGGGCTTCCGGACAGGGGCGAGGCCGTGCTGACCGTGGAGGCGGCCGACGCGCCCTTTGACCTGTACCTGCGGATTCCCTCCTGGGCGGAGGGCTTCCGCGCCGCAGCGCCGGGCCGGACGTGCGCCGCCGGGCCGGAGGGCTATGCCGTGATCCGCCAGGTGCGCGCGGGGGACGTGATCACCGTCACGCTGCCCATGCGCCTGCAGGCCGAGCCCCTGCCGGACAATCCGTCGGTCATGGCGTTCCGCTTCGGCCCGGTGGTGCTCAGCGCAGGGCTGGGCGCGGACAGCCTGCGGACGGCCTTCACCGGCGTGGAGGTGCTGATTCCCGCCAGGGCCCTGGGGGACGACGCCATCCTGCTGCTGCCCGAAGGGGTGAGCCGCGAGGACGTGGCGCGGCATCCGGAGAAATACCTGCGCCGGGAGGATGGCGGGGTATCCTTTGTCCTCGCCGGAACCGGGCTGCGCTTCACCCCCCACTACCTGCGCTACCGGGAACGCTACGCCATCTACGTGCGCTGCATGACCCCCGGGGAAGCCGCCGCCTGGGAGGCGGAAAAGCGCCGCGTCCGGGACATGATCCTCGACAGCGTCCAGCCCGGCTACGGCCAGTACGAGAACGACGCCCTCCACTGCATGCAGGAGCACGCCACCGAGTCCGTCACGGACGAGGGCTCCCGCCGCCGGGCGCTGCGGGGCGGCGCGTTCACCTACCGCATGGCCGTGAATCCTGAGGGCGGCAATCAGCTGCGCTTCATGCTCCGCCAGGCGGACAATGACCTGACCCTGCGCGTCGCCATCGGCGATACCGTGCTGATGAGCAGAACGCTCCGCTACAACGGCCCGGACGAGGAGTACGCCGTCACCCTGCCCATCCCCGACAGTCTCGCGGCCGGGGCGGAGCCCTTCGAGCAGGCCGGCAACAGCTACCATCTGCTGCCCGTGACCTTCTCCGGGGTGGACGGGGCGGCGTCCGGCTGGGTATGCACCGGCATCCACACCATCTGCCTCCCTCCGCAGGAGGATTCCCCCGCCTGAGCCGGCTTCCATGCCGCGCCCACGCCAGGCCCCCGCAGGCATCCGCGGGGGCTTTGCGCTGCCCGGAAGGCAAGAACCCCCATCGCCGGGCATAGGCTCAACGGAGGAGGTGGAAGACATGAGCAGAAGCAGACCCCCTGAGGTTCAGTGCGTATACGCCGGGGAAGGCGCGTTTCTCCCCGAGGTGCTGGCGGAAGCCTTCCGGCTGTACCTGCGCCGCATGCTGGACGCGTCCGGCGCGGATGCCGCGGACATCCGGCCCTGACCGGCCGCTGCGGGGAGGATCGCCATGCGCCTGGAAATCAGCAATCCCGCGGACTACCGCGCCGCCCTGTACATCCGCCTGTCGAAGGAGGACGAGAACGACGGCCCCTCCGAGAGCGTCACCAACCAGCAGTCCCTGCTGAACGAGTTCGCGCGTCAGCAGCATCTGTCCGTCTACGATACCTACGTCGACGACGGCTTCAGCGGCACCACCTTCGACCGCCCGGCCTTCCGGCGGATGCTCGGGGATATCGAGGCCCGGCGGGTCAACATGGTCATCACCAAGGATCTGTCCCGTCTGGGCCGCGACTACATCATGACCGGCCACTACATGGAGCGCTACTTCCCCGAAAAACGCGTGCGGTACATCTCGCTCCTGGACGGCATCGACACCGGCGTGGAATCCTCCGCCAACGACATCACCCCCTTCCGCGCCATCATGAACGACATGTACGCCAAGGACATTTCCCGCAAGATCCGCTCCGTCAAGCACGACAAGCAGCGCAAGGGCCAGTTCATCGGCGGCAAGCCCGTCTACGGCTACCGGATGCACCCCACGGAGAAAAACCGGATCGTCATCGACGAGGAGGCCGCGCCCATCGTGCGGCGGATCTTCGCCATGGCGCTGGAGGGCGTCAGCTGCCGGCAGATCGCCATCCGCCTGAACGGGGAGGGCGTTCCCTCCCCCGCCGTCTACGCGGGGCTGCCGCTGTCCCGGCCCGGCGCCTACACCGGCCTGTGGTCCAGCGAGCGCATCGCCGATATGCTCAGCAACGAAACCTACATCGGCAACATGGTGCAGGGCCGCAGCGTCAAAATCAGCTACAAGTCCCGCAAGTGCCTCAGGCAGGCCCCGGAAAACTGGGTGATCGTCAAGGGCACCCACGAGCCGCTGGTGGACGCCGAAGCCTTCCGCATCGTGCAGCAGCTGATCGCCAGCCGCCGCCACACCCGCAGCCGCACCTACGACTTTCTGCTGAAGGGCATCATTTACTGCCATGAGTGCGGATACCCCCTGGCGGTCATCAACCGCAGGAACGCCGCCGGGGAGGACGTGCTGTACTTCGTCTGCCGCACCTATCAGCGGTTCACCCGGGCCGGAGCCTGCACCTGCCACGCCATCCGGGAGCAGACCGTCACGGAGGCGGTCACGGCCCGGGTGCGGGAGGTCTGCGCGGCCTTCCTGCGTCCGGAGGCGCTCCTGCCCATGGCCCTGGCGGCGGTGACGCAGGCCCGGCAGGCAAGCGCTCCGGAGGCCGGGATCCAGGCCCTGCGCAGCCGTCTCGACAGCCTGACCGCCCACCTCGACCAGATGTACCGCGACAAGCTCAGCGGGCTGCTGGGCGAAGCGGACTTTGCCCGCATCTACCAGCGGACGAAGGAGGAGCGGGCTGCGCTGACGGAAAGGCTTCGTCAGCTGGAAGCCCCCGCGGCAAGCCCGGTCAGCGTCCGGGCGCAGGCGCAGGCGCTGGCGGACGGATTCCTGGCCGAGGTCTGCGGAAGCCGCGGGCTGCTGGTCAGCCTGATTGACCGGGTGGAGCTGACGCAGGATCGGCGGATCATCATCCGCTTCCGCTTCCGCGAGCCGGAGGGAGGGTCTCCCCCGCCGGATCAGCCGCCCGCCCCCCGCTGAGGGCATCCGCCAGACAAGCCGCCTTCGGGCCGAAGGCCATTCGCCGCGCGCCCATCGCTTGCATTAGGCGCGGCGGGATGTATCGCGGGTGGAAAAGCACGCCGTGCAGCTGCTCCGGGATGCGCTGGAGCAGCGCGGCGGCAGGTAAAGGAACGCCACTCCGGGCGCGCTGGCCTTGCGGCCCCCCCGGGGCGGCGTTGCGTCTGTCTGGGTGGATGGTCGGCTGCGCGGCTGGTATAAGGAACGCCGCTCCGGGTACGCTGGTCTTGCGGTCCCCGGGGCAGCGTTGCGTCTGTCTGGGCGGATGGTCGGCGGTGCGGTCCGGTGATGGTCGGCTGCGCGGCTGGTATAAGGAACGCCGCTCCGGATGCGCTGGCCTTGCGGCCCCCGGGGCGGCGTTGCGTCTGTCTGTGTGGATGGTCGGCGGTGCGGCCCGGTGATGGTCGGCTGCGCGGCAGGTATAAGGAACGCCGCTCCGGGCGCGCTGGCCTTGCAGCCCCCGGGGCGGCGTTGCGTCTGTCGTGCGGGCGGCCCGTCAGAAGACCTGCACCCAGTCCGTCAGGCTGCCGTCGCTGGCGGCAATCTGCGCGGTCATGTGGCCGTCCAGCACGGTCAGCAGCGCGCAGCGGTACAGGCCCGGGCCGTTCTGCTCCGCGCCCACCAGCACAGGGAAGCCCATGCCGTAGCGGGCGGCGGGATCCCCGGGTCGGGTCAGGCTCAGCACGTGGGTGTGGCCGCAGAGCATCGCGTCCACGCCCATGCCGGTGAGCGTCTCCGTCCACGCCCGGTAGACGTCCCGCTCAATGTCGAAGGTGGCCCGGTTCTGCTCAGGGTCGGGATACACGTGGATGCACACGTCCTCCGTCATGAAGGGCACATGGCAGAACGCCAGGCGCGTGGTGATCCCCGGAGCCCGGTACGTTTCCTCCGCCCGGGCGGCGAGGCTCCGCAGCCAGTCGGTTTCCTTCAGGCGCATGCTGTGGCAGTCCACCAGCCCGCCGTATTCCGGGTTGGTGTCAGCCTTGTCCTCGCCGCAGTCCAGCACCACGCACCACACCGGGCCCAGGCGGAAGGTATACCAGCTGCAGCCGTCCCGCCGGCCCACGTAGTCCCCCAGCTCCGTGGCCAGCCGCCCCCGGTAGTCATGATTCCCCTGGGCGAAGATCACCGGCTTCTCCCCGCCGGTCACGCCGGAGGTCACCTCGAAAATGGCCCGGATGTCCGACAGCTGCTTGCTCTCGGCGGGAATGTCCCCGCACAGCGCCAGCAGGTCGAAGTCCCCCGCGGCCCGGGCGGCGGCGACAGGCCCGTCCACCATGGAATGGGTGTCCGCCAGGAGGAGGATGCGCAGCGCGCCCGTCTCCGGCGCGGGGCGGAAACGGTAGGCATACCGCTCCTCCTCCCCCAGCTCCGGGAAGTAGGGCCTGCGCTCCGGCAGCGCCCGGAAGCACACCGTGTACGCCTTCGCCCCGTCCAGCGCGGATCGGGGCACCGTCACCCGGTGCACCAGGGTTTCCGAGCGCATCAGCCCGCCCCGGCTGTCCCGCCAGATATTCCCGCCGATCTCCACCCAGGCAATGCCCTTCTCCTCCATGTTGAAGACAATCTGGTATTCGTCCTCCACCAGATACACGCACGGATCCCGGTACAGCATCGGATGCTTCTCCTTTCATGGGCGGAAAAACGGCCCCCCTGCCAGCGCGCGCTCGCAGCGGGGCCGATGCCCTCCCTCAGTTGGTGATGAGCCGGAGCATGCCGTCCACCAGCTCGATGGCCCGGGTCAGGCGCTGGTTGTAGTCCCCGCCCACAATGACCGTCTTGTCCCCGAAGCCGAACTCCCGGTACATGTTCAGCAGCCGGTCGTTGAGGAGCTCCCGGCGGCCCTGGTCGCCGTTAAGCCGCTGGCCGTCGCTGACCCACTTCACGTCCGGGGTCAGGAAGAGCAGCACGTCGTACTTGTCCGGGTCGATGTAGGCTTCCACCAGCCGGTTGCGGTGGCCCATGTACAGCTCGGAGTAGTAGTCCGTCACCACCGCGTCCGTGTCGAAGAAGCACACCTTGTTGGCGTTGCGCAGGGCCTGGTAATCCTGCTCGGCCTGCAGGTGCGCCATGCGGCCGAAGTCCTCGTCGGTGTAGATGGTCTCGTCACCGCCCAGATACTTTTCGGCATAGTAGCGGCCCACCTCCTCCGACCAGGATGTGTTGTACAGCTTGGCCAGGCACTTGGTCAGGGTGGTCTTGCCGCAGGATTCCGTGCCGGCGATGAGCACCTTCTTGGCGAAGAAGGGGCGCGCCGGGCCCAGGATGTAATGCCAGTTGTTGAGGATATCCCGGCGGATCTCCGTGGCGGAGATGGGATAGCGGCTGCGTGCCGGGTCGAACAGCTCGATGGCGCTGTTGGGGAAGTAGCGCTTCAGCGGCAGGTCGTACTCCCTGTCCCCCACGAAGAAGGCGTCGATGCCCTCGGGCACCACCTCGCGCATCCTGTCCGACCACATCTGCCAGCCGTCGGGGTAGACGGGGATGTCCGTCTCGTCCAGCACGCGCACCTTGATGTGCTCCATGTCCTGCACCTGCTGGCCCAGCCACTGCTTGCGCAGCTGGTAGGTGATGGTGGGCAAGCCGGCCTCCCGGCAGATGGCCTCGGTCTGGGTGCGGTTGTCGGAAATGACCACGATCAGCCGCTCGCACTTGGTGGAGGCCACCATGATCTGGTACAGATGCCCCCGGTGGGGCGGGCAGAACCGGCCGAAGTATACGCCTGTCTTGTACATGGAACAGCATCCTCCTGCAGCGGATTTGCGCGATTTTGCATAAGGATTCGCGGCGGAGGATGGCTTTTCCTGCCGGAGGAGGACAATTCCTGCGCCGCGCGGCAAAGCCGCCCGACCCGTTCATCGCGGATCAGGCGGCAGACATCCTGTCAGGCGCGGCCCGGGCGGATCACCCCGCAGGCCAGCTTCATGCCGGACATGCCCGAGGGCTGTGTGCGGAAGTCGTCCGGATCGCTGTGGATCACCACCGTCCGCCCCAGCACCTCCCCCACCCGGAAGCGATTCGTCCGCACCGCCAGATGGGCGCGGCCCTGCTGCTCCAGCAGCGGCGGCAGATCCCCCGCGTGCAGGGGATGCTCCGCGTTCCCCGGGTTGTAGTGGCCGCCCGTCCGGGCAAAGCCCTCGCCCGCGCAGGCGTTCCCCTCCTGAATGTGAAAGCCGAAGAAGCCGGCGTCCGATTGCGGCAGGCCCGCCACGTCGGCCACCACCAGCACGCTCCCCGGCTCCTGATAGAACCGGACCTGTCCGCGAAGATGCGGCGCATCCGGCCCGCCGGCGATGTCCGCCACCGCGTCCGGACGAGTGTTGCTGCGCGTCATGTCATCACCTCACTGCAGCCTATGCGCCCCGTGGGCATCCGTGCCTCCTCCGGCGGCAGGCGCGGGAGCCGAATCTCCTTGTTAAAAAATTATTTATTCCGATTGACTTCCTGTGCTGAATGAAGTAAACTATATGTTGGCTGTCGTCCGGAAAATGGCGGGCGGCAGGGCATCCTGTTATCCCGCAGGCGCGCCAGTGCGCCGATTCCCATATCCATCGAGGAGGTACAGCCGTGAACAAGATCCTCAGGAAGCAATCCCTCAACCCCACCGTCACCCTGATGGAGGTGGACGCGCCCCTGGTGGCCCGCAAGGCCGAGCCGGGCCAGTTCATCATCCTGCGCGTGGACGAGCAGGGCGAGCGCATCCCCCTGACCGTGGCCGACTATGACCGGGAAAAGGGCACCATCACCATCATCTTCCAGGTGGTGGGCGCCTCCACCGAGAAGCTGAACCATCTGAACGAGGGCGACTTCATCCATGACTTCGTGGGCCCGCTGGGCCGCGCCACCCATACCGACGGCCTGAAGAAGGTGGCCGTGGTGGGCGGCGGCGTAGGCTGCGCCATCGCCTTCCCCGTGGCCAAGAAGCTGCATGAGCAGGGCGCCGAGGTGCATGCCATCGTGGGCTTCCGTAGCAAGGATCTGGTGATCCTGGAGGATGAGTTCGCCGCCCACTCCAGCAAGCTGGTGCGCATGAGCGACGACGGCACCTGGGGCGAGAAGGGTCTGGTGACCGACGCCCTGCGCAAGCTGATCGAGGCCGGCGAGGAGTACGACGAGGTCATCACCATCGGCCCGCTGCCGATGATGAAGTTCGTCTGCAAGCTGACCAGGGAATTCGGCGTGAAGACCATCGCCAGCATGAACCCCATCATGATCGACGGCACGGGCATGTGCGGCGGCTGCCGCCTGACCGTTGGCGGCAAGACCATGTTCGCCTGCGTGGACGGCCCCGAGTTCGACGGCCATCTGATCGACTTCGACGAGGCCATCGCCCGCAGCGCCACCTACCGCGATTTCGAGCGCCATGCCCATGAGGAAACCTGCAACCTGTTCAAGGCCGCGCAGCACTGACCCTACCGACGCATACGGGAGTTGAAATACAATGCCGAACATGTCTCTGGTCAAGAACCCCATGCCGTCCCAGGCCCCGGACGTGCGCAACAGGAATTTCTCCGAGGTGGCCCTGGGCTATACCCCCGAAACCGCCATGGACGAGGCCAGACGCTGCCTGAACTGCAAGCACAAGCCCTGCGTCGGCGGCTGCCCGGTGAAGATCCGCATCCCCGATTTCATCAAGGAAGTGGCCGAGGGCAACTTTGAGGCCGCGTACCAGATTATCGCCGAATCCTCCAGCCTGCCCGCGGTCTGCGGCCGCGTCTGCCCCCAGGAGAGCCAGTGCGAGGGCAAGTGCGTCCGGGGCATCAAGGGCGAGCCGGTGGCCATCGGCCGTCTGGAGCGCTTCGTGGCGGACTGGCACAATGCCAACGCCACCGCCAAGCCCGTCCGTCCCGCCTCCAACGGCCACAAGGTGGCTGTGATCGGCTCCGGCCCCTCCGGCCTGACCTGCGCCGGCGACCTGGCCAAGCTGGGCTACCAGGTGACGGTGTACGAGGCCCTGCATCTGGCCGGCGGCGTGCTGGTGTACGGCATCCCCGAGTTCCGTCTGCCCAAGGCCATCGTGCAGAAGGAGATCGACACCCTGATCGACCTGGGCGTGGACGTGCAGACCAACGTGGTCATCGGCCGCACCATCACCATTGACGAGCTGATGCAGGAGTACGGCTACGAGGCCGTGTTCATCGGCTCCGGCGCGGGCCTGCCCAAGTTCATGAACATCCCCGGCGAGAACCTCAAGGGCGTGTATTCCGCCAACGAGTTCCTCACCCGCATCAACCTCATGAAGGCCTATACCCCCGACAGCGCCACCCCCATCCAGCACGCCGGCAAGGTGGCGGTTGTGGGCGGCGGCAACGTGGCCATGGACGCGGCCCGCTGCGCCAAGCGTCTGGGCGCGGACGTGACGGTGGTCTACCGCCGCACCGAGGCTGAGCTTCCCGCCCGCCGCGAGGAAGTGGAGCACGCCATGGAGGAAGGCATCGTCTTCAAGTTCCTGACCAATCCCGTGTCCATCGGCGGCAACGACCAGGGCTGGGTCAGCTCCATCCGCTGCCAGGAGATGGCGCTGGGCGAGCCTGACGCTTCCGGCCGCCGCCGTCCCGTGGCGGTGGAGGGCAGCGACTTCGACCTGCCCATGGATTGCGTGATCATGGCCCTGGGCACCTCCCCCAACCCGCTGATCAAGACCACCACGAAGGGTCTGGATACCCAGAAGTGGGGCGGCATCATCGTGGAGGAGGCCACGGGTCTGACCTCCCGCGAGGGCGTGTACGCCGGCGGCGACGCGGTTACCGGCGCGGCCACGGTCATCCTGGCCATGGGCGCGGGCAAGACGGCTGCTGCTGCCATCGACGAGTACCTGAAGAACAAGTAATCCCGCGGAGGCTTCGTCCTCCGGCAAGGCTCCGCTCCTGGCGTCAGGGGCGGGGCTTTTTTGCGCGAAGATGCGCGGATGGACGAAAAGGAATTTCCTTTCCCGATTGACACAAAGGCCCATCCGGGCTACAATGGAGCCATCATACGCCTTTGCGCGTCAGGAGGAATTGAATCGTTATGTTTACCACGGAGGATATTGCCCGCATCCGCGCCATGGTCAGCGAGGTAACCGGTCAGCCCCTGCCCCTCCCGCAGGTCACCCAGGCCCCCGGCCTGTCCGTCACGCTGCAGGGCGGCAATGCCGCCATCGCCGCGGAGGACCGCAACGCGCTGGCGAGAGGCTTTTTCCTGCTGGCCCGGGCCGTCCGGGAGGGCAGGAATGCGCTGGACGTCCGGCAGGAACGGCACTTCGGCTCCTGCGGCGTGATGATCGACATGTCCCGCAATGCGGTCATGACCGTGGCTGCCGCCAAGCGCATGCTGGATCGTCTGGCGGCCCTGGGCATGAACCTGGCCCTGCTCTACACCGAGGACACCTACGAGGTGCCCGGCTATCCCTACCACGGCTACCTGCGGGGCCGCTACACCCAGGCGGAGCTGCGGGAGATCGACGATTACGCCGCCTCCCTGGACATCGAGCTGATGCCCTGCATCCAGACCCTGGCGCATCTGGAGAACTTCCTGCAGTGGAACGAAAGCCAGCCCCTGCAGGACAGGCCGGACATCCTGCAGATCGACCTGGAGGAAACCTACGCCTACATCGAGGCGGCCATCGCCAGCCTGCGCTCCTGCATGCGGGCCAGGCGCATCCACATCGGCATGGACGAGGCCCACGGGGTGGGGCTTGGCCAGTACTACGAAAAGCACGGCCCGGTCAACCGCTTCGAGCTTCTGAACCGTCACCTGGCGCGGGTGTGCGATATCTGCCGGAAGCATGACTTCCACCCGATGATGTGGAGCGACATGTTCTTCCGCCTGGGCTCGAAGACCAACGACTATTACGACCCTGAGGCCGTGATCCCCCAGAGCGTCATCGACATGATTCCCGACGTGGATCTGTGCTACTGGGACTACTACCACATGGACGAGCCCTCCTTCGACCATATGCTGACCGAGCATCAGAAGATGGGCCGGACGTCCTTTGCCGGGGGCATCTGGACCTGGGCGGGCTTCCTGCCCCAGGTCAAGCGCACGGAGCGCACCATGCTGCCCGGTCTGCGGGCCTGCGCCCGGCATCAGGTGGATACGGTCTTCGCCACCATGTGGGGCGATGACGGCGCGGAGACCAACACCTTCCTGGCGCTGAATCAGCTGCCGATTTTCTCCGAGGCCTGCTGGCAGGGCCCCGACCTGGACGAGGCGGAAACGCGTCTGGCGGGGGAATGTCTGACGGGTCTGCCGGACGAGGCCTTCCGGGCCTTCGGGGAATTCTATCCGGACGAGCGGGATCTGCGCCCGGGCAAGGCGATGATCTGGGGCGATCTGCTCTATCCCCTGGCCCTCCAGGGCGACGAGTCCCCCGAAACCACCGCCGCCCGCTGCCGCGCCGCCGAAAGGACGCTGGCGAAGTATGCCGATCGTCTGGACTGCCGCTACGCCCAGCTGTGCTTCCAGGTCGCGGCGGCCAAGGGCGAGGTGCTGGGGCAGGTGCGCAGCCGGTATCTGGCGGGGGATCGGGCCTGGCTGGCGTCGCTGGCCCGGGAGGCGATCCCTGAAATGTACATCCTGTACGGCCAGCTGATGCATGCCCACCGGGCGCTGTGGGAGCGGGACATGAAGCGCTTCGGCTGGGAGGTGCTGAGCCTGCGCTACGGGGCGGTCATGGGCCGGCTGCTGGACGTGCAGGACGAGCTGGATCGCTACCTTGACGGGGAGCTGGACGCCATCCCGGAGCTGGAGGAGGAACCACTGCGTCCGGGGCGGGTCTACAGGCAGTTCTTCTTCGGCGTCACGACGCCCACCTGCGTGCTGAAGTAAGCCGCCCCCTTTCCCTGACGGAGCGCGGAAAATCTTTTCCCCGCCAGCCGGGCATCGTTGACTATCACAGGCCCCGGCGGTATAATATAAGCTAAGGAAGATTGTGCATCTGGCCAATTTCTTCCCTGTCAGGCCCAAGATCAACAACATGGAGGGTGTTACCGCATGAAGATGACATTCCGCTGGTATGGCAAGGAGTCCGATCCGATCCCGCTGAAGTATGTCAAGCAGATTCCCGGCATGTCCGGTCTGATGGGCCTGCTGGACAAGCCCGCCGGCGTGGACTGGCCCGAGGAAGAGGTCAAGGCGTTGGTGGATTACGTCCACTCCTGCGGGCTGGAGCTGGAAGTTATTGAATCCGTCAACGTCCACGAGGACATCAAGATGGGCCTGCCCTCCCGGGACGGGTACATCGCCAATTACATTTCCACCATCCGCACCCTGGCCAAGTACGGCGTGAAGGTGATCGTGTACAACTTCATGCCCGTGTTCGACTGGCTGCGCACCGACCTGGCCCGCGTGATCGATGAGGACGGCTCCAACTCCCTGTACTTCGACGAGAAGGATCTGGGCGAAATGGGCCCCATGGAAATCGTCCGCCGCACGGCCGAAGACTCGAAGGGCTTCACCCTGCCCGGCTGGGAGCCCGAGCGCCTGGCCCTGCTGGAGACGACCCTCAAGCAGTACGAGGGCATCACTGCCGACGACCTGCGCGCCAACTACAAGTACTTCCTGGACGCGGTGATCCCCGTGTGCGAGGAGGTCGGCGTGCGCATGGCCTGCCATCCCGACGATCCCGCCTGGCCCATCTTCGGCCTGCCCCGCATCGCCCACAGCCAGGAGGACTACGACAAGATCGTCAAGCTCCATGACAGCCCCGCCAACACCCTGTGCCTGTGCACCGGCTCCCTGGGCTCCAACCCCGACAACGACATCCCCGCCATCATCCGCCACTTCGGCGAGATGGACCGCATCGGCGCGATGCATGTGCGCAACGTCAAGTACCTGGGCCACCATCACTTCCGCGAGGCCGCGCACCTGTCCTCCACCGGCGATCTGGACATGTACGCCATCATGAAGGCCATTTACGACACCTGCCCCGACACCTACATCCGGCCCGACCATGGCCGCATGATCTGGGACGAGCAGGGCCGTCCCGGCTACGGTCTGTACGACCGCGCCCTGGGCGCCACCTACCTCAACGGCATCTGGGAAGCCCTGTGCCGCGAGCACGGGGAGAAGTGACGCGAGGGGCGCTGCCCCTCGACCCCGCCAGAGGGCTGCATAGCCCTCTGGACTCCCGTTTTCGCGAATGGGTCAGGTCCCTCCGGTCACGGTTGCGCGCGCGTGGATGTGTCGTGCGGCCTGGCTGAAAGGCACGGCTCGCAAAGGGCGAGCCGCGCTTGCAGGGGTCACGGCGCGCAACGGGCGCGCCGCGACGCGGTCGTGCGGCTTTTGGGGGCTTCGCCCCCAATCCCCCGGGAGACCCCCAGTCAGCTTCGCTGACAGCCCCCGCACGCGGGGGCCTCTTGCGCCGCAATGCTGGATTTCCTATCGTCTTAGAAGGAGTGAATCATCATGAAGCTGTCCTATCAGGGTATCCAGGACAGGGCCGCCTTTGAGAAGGCCGGTATCGCCCTGCCCAAGTACGACTGGAAGCAGATGGCCCAGGCCACCGAGGAAGCCCCCGTGTGGGTGCATTTCGGCGCGGGCAACATTTTCCGCGGCTTTATCGCGGGGCTGCAGCAGCGGCTGCTGAACGTGGGCCTGGCCAAGAGCGGCATCGTCGCGGCCGAAACCTTCGACTACGACATCATCGACAGGATCTACGATCCCCATGATTCCATGACGCTGATGGTCTCCCTGAAGCCCGACGGCTCCACCGAGAAGGAGGTCATCGCCGCCATCGCCAAGGGCGTGCGCGCCAACGCCTCCGCCCCCGACCAGTGGGCCCAGCTGAAGGCCTGCTTCACCAACCCCGCCATGCAGATGGCGTCCTTCACCATCACCGAGAAGGGCTATGCCCTGCAGAACGTCAAGGGCGAGACGATGCCCGTGGTGCTCGCCGACATCGAGGACGGCCCCGACAAGGCCCGTCACGCCATGGCCGTGGTGGCCGCCATGCTGTATGCCCGCTTCCAGGCCGGCGCGTATCCCGTGGCCATGGTGTCCATGGACAACTGCAGCCATAACGGCGAAAAGCTCCGCTCCTCCGTGCTGACCATCGTCCACGGCTGGGTGGCGAAGGGTCATGTGCCCGCGGAATTCGCCGCCTATGTGGAGGACGAGACGAAGGTCTCCTTCCCCTGGAGCATGATCGACAAGATCACCCCCCGGCCCGCCGACGTGATCCGCGACCAGCTGGCCGAGGCCGGCGTGGAGGACATGGAGCCCGTCATCACCAGCCGCAACACCTACATCGCGCCCTTCGTCAACGCGGAGGTGCCCCAGTACCTGGTGGTGGAGGATCGCTTCCCCAATGGCCGTCCGCCGCTGGAGAAGGCCGGCGTGTACATGACCGACCGCGACACCGTCAACATGACCGAGCGCATGAAGGTCACCACCTGCCTGAATCCCCTGCACACCGCCCTGGCGGTCTACGGATGCCTGCTGGGCTACACCTCCATCGCCGCGGAAATGAAGGACGCGGAGCTGGTGAAGCTGGTCAAGACCATCGGCTACGTGGAGGGTCTGCCCGTGGTCACCGACCCGAAGATTCTCTCCCCCAGGGCCTTCATCGACGAGGTGGTGGAGCAGCGCCTGCCCAACCCCTTCATTCCCGACACCCCCCAGCGCATCGCCACCGATACCTCCCAGAAGGTGGCCATCCGCTTCGGCGAGACCATCAAGAGCTACATGGCCGATCCCGCCCGTGATCCCGCGACCCTGACCGCCATTCCCCTGGCGCTGGCGGGCTGGCTGCGGTACCTGCTGGCGGTGGACGACGAGGGCAAGCCCATGGCCGTGTCCTCCGACCCGATGCTGGCCACCCTGCAGGCGGATCTGGCCGGCGTGACCCTGGGCGATCCCGCCTCCCTGCAGGGCAAGCTGGACGGCATCCTGGACAACGCGGTGCTCTTCGGCGTGAGCCTGAAGGCCGCGGGCCTGGCGGAGAAGGTGGAGGGCTTCCTGGCGGAGATGCTGGCTGGCCCCGGCGCCGTCCGCGCCACGCTGCAGAAGCATCTGGCCTGATCATCCCGATTGATTCCTGTCATCCCGGCCGCGGCGCATACGTACGCCGCGGCCTTTTGTTTCGCTTTGATGAAAAATGCGCTTACGGAAGCAAATCGCCGGATTTGTTCATAGTAAATTCAATTTTCTGTGCTATGATTATTCTGTATCAGAATGAACAGGGTTCAAGGCATGGAGGCGGCTATGAGCTATATCACCTTCGACCAGGTATGCAAGGATTATCCCGCGGGCGACAGCGTCGTGCACGCGGCGGATCATGTGTGCTTCACGGTGGAGCAGGGGGAATTCTGCGTGGTGCTGGGCCCCAGCGGCGCGGGCAAGACCACCGTGCTGAACCTGCTGGGCGGCATGGACAAGGCCACCAGCGGCACCATCACCGTGGGGGGCAAGGAGGTCACGAAGATGTCCGGCCGTCAGCTGACGGAATACCGCCGGCTGGACGTGGGCTTCGTGTTCCAGTTCTACAACCTGATGCCCAATCTGACCGCCCTGGAAAATGTGGAGCTGGCCCAGCAGGTCTGTCCCCACGCGCTGGACCCCCGCAAGGTCATGGAGCAGGTGGGGCTGGAGCACCGGCTGAACAACTTCCCCGCCCAGCTGTCCGGCGGCGAGCAGCAGCGCGTATCCATCGCCCGGGCGCTGTGCAAGAATCCCGCCCTGCTCCTGTGCGACGAGCCCACCGGCGCCCTGGACAGCAAGACCGGCGCCCAGGTGCTGGAGCTGCTGACCCGGCTGTGCCACGACTTCAACACCACGGTGGTGATCATCACCCACAACGCCAGCATCGCGCCCCTGGGCAACCGGGTGATCCGCATGCGCAACGGCTCCGTCAGTGAAATCACGTTGAACGAGCATCCCGCCCGGGTGGAGGACATCACATGGTAAAACGCGAAACGCCGACTCAGAAATCCCCAAAGGCGCGCCGCGGCACCCTGACCAAGAAGCTCTTCCGGGATATGGGGCGCAGCGCCATGCAGTTTCTGGCCATGTTCCTGCTCTGCGCGCTGGGGACGTGGGTTTTCACCGGCCTGGACGCCAACTGGCGCCTGCTGGACAAATCCACCGAGACCTATTATGAGGAGTACAACCTGACCGACTTCTGGGTGAAGGGCGCATCCTTCTCCAAGCAGGATCTGACCCGCCTGAAGAACATCGAGGGTGTGGAAGCCATCCTGCCCCGCGCCAGTCTGGAGGTGGACGCGCCCGACGTGGGCAGCAACGTGACCATGGCCATGCACGCCTACGAGGGCGAAATGACCATCAACATCCCCCTGATCCGCGAGGGCAATGGGCTGATTCCCTCCGACCTGCGGGGCTGTCTGGTGGAGGAGCAGTTCGCCCAGTACCACGGCCTGTCCGTGGGCGACAGCCTGACCCTGGAGATCATGGGCCAGCGCAAGACCTTCACGATCCGGGGCATCGTCCTGTCGCCGGAGTACATCCTCACCACCAAGGACGTCACCCCTGATCCCGCCCATTACGGCTTCGTGCTGATTTCCAGCCGCGCCGTGCCCGAGCTGCCCTACAACGACGTGCTCATCGACCTGAAGGAGGGCGCGGATGCCGACGCGGTACAGTCCGCCATCAGCAACGCCCTGCCCGACGCCCTGGTCATCAACCAGAAAAACCACGGCCCCACCGTCACCGCCCGGAACTACACGGAAATGTTCCGCAACCTGTCCTATCTGTTCCCGGTGCTGGTGTACGCCGTGGCGGCGATGATCGTGGTGTCCACGCTCTCGCGCATGATGGAAAACCAGCGCATCCAGCTGGGCACTCTCAAGGCCCTGGGCTTCCGGGACCGGCAGATCCGCAACCATTATCTGTGCTACGCTCTGGTGCCCTCCCTGGCGGGCAGCCTGCTGGGCACCATCGTGGGCCAGTACACCCTGCCCGACGTGGTCTGGCCCATGGTCTGCACCAACCTGCGCTATCCCTGGCAGCTGCGGGCGCCCATCTCCCCGCTGAGCTGGGGCATCACGATCCTGTCGGTGGTGCTGTGCGTGCTGATCTGCCTGCTCACCTACCGCAAGGCCGCCCGCGAATCCACCGCAAGCCTTCTGCGGCCCAAGCCGCCCAAGTCCGGCGTGCGGATCCTGCTGGAGCGCATCACCTTCATCTGGAAGCGCTGCTCCTTCAACACCAAGATGATCATCCGCAACCTCATGCGCAACAAGGGCCGCACCTTCCTCAGCCTGGTGGGCCTGATCTGCTGCAACGCGCTGATCATCTGCACCTTCGGCCTGCAGGAATCCATCACCTACTTTATCAGCGAATACTACTACGGCACCATGAACTACGACACCCGGGTGGACTTCGAGACCGGGCAGGCGGGCACGCTGGAAAGCTATCAGCGCCGCCTGCAGGCTGAGAACGTGGACGGCGTGATGGAGCAGAGCATCTCCCTGCGCAGCCAGACCCAGAGCCGCACGGTGCTGCTGACCGTCCTGCCCGAGGAGCAGACCTCCATCCGCCTGGGCGAGGGCCACACCCTGCTGGATATGCCCGAGCGGGGGCTGGTCATCAGCCGCAAGCTGGGGCAGATCATGGACGTGGACATCGGCGATACCATGGAGGTATGGCTCACCGGCGACACGGAGCCCCTCTACCTGACGGTCTGCGCCTTTGCCGATACGAACATCGGCCAGGGGGCCTACATGAGCCGCAGCGCCTGGGAAGCCTGCCGCAAGGGCGACTTCGCGGTGACGTCGCTGCTGCTGCGGGGGGTGCCGGACGCCACCATGCAGCAGCTGGACAGCATGGATGAGGTCTCCGGCTTCAAGTATCCGGAGCAGCAGTGCCAGTCCACCATGCGGATCATGGATTCCACCAAGACCGCCTTCACCGTGCTCAGCTGCGCCGCGCTGGGGCTGGCGTTCATCATCTGCTACAACATGGGCCTGCTGAACTTCACCGAGCGCACCCGCGACTACGCCACGCTGAAGGTGCTGGGCTATCACCAGAAGGAAATCCGCAGCCTGATGATGCGCGAAAACAACTACGTCGCCATCCTGGGCGTGCTGATCGGGATTCCGCCGGGGATCTGGCTGGTGAAGCTGATCCTGAAGATGTGCGAGTATGAATCCATGGTGTTCGTGTCGAAGGTGTCCTGGTTCTCGATCCTGGGCTCCTGCGTGATCACCTTCACCTTCTCCTGCATGATCGAGGGCCTGCTGACCAGAAAGGTACGCTCCATCGATATGGTGGAAGCCCTCAAGAGCGTCGAATAAGCCTCCCGCCAAAATCCCATGAAAGGACGATGACCATGAAAAAGTTCCTTGCCATGCTTCTCCTGCTGACGATGCTGTCCACCTGCGCCCTGGCCGATACCGCGCCCACGGACTGCGCCATCGCCAACGGCAATGTGACCGCCGCCAGGTTCGTGGATGTGACGGCGCCCTTTTCCGGCACGCTGGCGTCCTTCGACCTGAACGCGGGCGATCAGGTGGCGGAGGGCAACCTGCTCTTCTCCCTGCTGACGACCACCGTCTATGCGCCGGAGGCCGGCACGGTCAAGGCGATCTTCGCCCAGCCCGGCGAGGATGCTTCCGCCGCCATGAACCGCTACGGCGGGGTGATCGCCCTGGAGCCGACCCAGATTCAGCGCATCAGCGCCACCACCTCCGGCGCCTTCAACAAGGAGGCCAACCGCATCCTCCACGTGGGCGAAACGCTGTACTTCCGCTCCGCCAAGGGTGATCAGGAGGAAGGCTATGGCCAGGTCATCGCGGTGAACAGCAATGGCTACGTTGTGGATATTCTGGACGGCGAGTTCGACCTGCAGGAAAACCTGAACCTCTACCGGGACGACGGCTATGCCGCCAAGGACTGCGTGGGCAAGGGCGTTGTGACCCGCCGGGATCCGGTGATGGTGCAGGGGCAGGGCCGTATCGCCAGCGTGCTGGTGGCCGAGGGTGAAACCGTGACCGCCGGTCAGGCGCTGTTCACGCTGATGGCCGCCGATGCCGACGCCGACGCGCACCCCGACGTGACCGCTCCTGCCGCGGGCGTGATTGCCAGCGTGGCGGTATCCGCCGGGCAGCAGGTGTGGAAGGGACAATTGCTGGCGCGCATCTACCTGACGGATGAAATCGAGGTTGTGGCCGACGTGGACGAGATGGACCTGAACGGTCTGCGGGTGGGCGACAACCTGTCCATCACCCTGGACACGGACGAAAGCACCATCATCACCGGCCGGGTGACGGAGATTTCCGCCCTGGGCGTGACCCGGCAGAACGCCGCCTACTACACGGTTCATGTGAGCATCCCCGCCGACAGCGCGGCCCTGGGCGCCAGCGCGTCGGTGTACATTCCGCGCAGGTAAGCCATCGCCTGTGCGCAAGCCGCTCCCTTTCGCAAGGGGAGCGGCTTTTGTTTGTGCGCGAAAGGCGGGAGGACACGGTTGCGGGTCGCTGAGGTTTCCTGCGGCCGGGCTCCCGGGCAAGGGGGATGTCCGCGCTGCAAGGTGCGCAAAAGGCGGGAGGACACGGTTGCGGGTCGCTGAGGTCTCCTGCGGTCGGGCTCCCGGACAATGGGGTTTTCCGCGCTGCAAGGTGCGCGAAAGGCGGGAGGACACGGTTGCGGGTCGCTGAGGTCTCCTGCGGACGGGCTTCCGGGCAAGGGGGCTGTCCGCGCTGTAAGGTGCGCAAAAGGCGGGAGGACACGGTTGCGGGTCGCTGAGGTCTCCTGCGGCCAGGCTCCCGGGCAAGGGGGCTGTCCGCGATGCAAGGTGCGCGAAAGGCGGGAGGACACGGTTGCGGGCCGCTGAGGTCTCCTGTGGCCGGGCTTCCGGGCAAGGGGGCTGTCAGCACTGTAAGGTGCGCAAAAGGCGGGAGGACACGGTTGCGGGTCGCTGAGGTCTCCTGCGGACGGGCTCCCGGGCAATGGGGCTTTCCGCGCCGCAAGGCCCGTTATCAGGCGCGGAAGCATGCTTTTGACCGGCCCAACCGTTGCCCCGGCGAGGGTTTCGTGCTATACTGTATAGGCTGTACACCAATGAAAGCGAGGCTGCACACGCTATGCGACTGCTGTTTGTCCGGCATGCCGAGCCGGATTATTCCGTGGATTCCCTGACCCCCAAGGGCCGCCTGGAGGCCGAGCTGCTCTCCCGCCGCCTGGCCAGACTGCAGGTGAAGGCCTTCTATGTGTCCCCCCTGGGCCGGGCGAAGGACACCGCCGCCCCTACCCTGCGCAAGCTGGACCGCACGGCGGAGGTTCGCCCCTGGCTGGCGGAATTCCGCGGCCACTACTTCGACGAGACCCGGGGCCGCAACCATGTGCCCTGGGATCTGATGCCGGAGGTCTGGCGGAATTTCCCCGGGGCCTATGACCTGGACGGCTGGACGCAGCATCCCCTGTTCGAGGGCAGCAATGTGGACGCCATCTGGCAGGAGACCAAGGCGGGCATCGACGGCCTGCTGGCGGAGCACGGGTTCGTCCGGGACGGGATCATCTACCGCTGCGAGGACAACCGGCCTGACACGCTGGTGTTCTTCTGCCACTTCGGGGTGGCGGGGGCCATCATCGCCCACCTGACCGGCCTGCCGCTGATGCCTCTGTGGCACGGGCTGTGCATGCTGCCCTCCTCCGTGTCCACGGTGGTCAGCGAGGAGCGGGTCAAGGGCGAGGTTGCCTGGCGGTGCTGCAGCTTCGGGGACATCTCCCACCTGTACGTCGCGGATGAGCAGCCTTCCACCGCCGCCATGTTCCACGAGTGCTACGACGGCTACGACACCACCAACCCCATCGAGTGGATCCTCCCGCCCGCCCCTGAAAAGCCTCTCTTCACGAATCAATAACAAGAATCGCGCCAGCGAAAACGGGTCAAGGGGCGATGCCCCTTGCGCGGGTGCAGGGGCGGCGTTAGCCCCTGCGCAGGGATGTCGCGGCAGCCCAGGCGCAACACAAAGAAAAACAAAAAAGGGAACGAAAGAAGCCAGAGTTTCCAAGCAGCCGACGAAGTCCGGCCGCGTCGGAAACGGCAGGTTCGGACTGCCGCAAAGGAAGCGACCCTATCCAGCAGGACAGGGAT